>CAZZCH010000196.1:0-1504 GCA_964652895.1 uncultured Eubacteriales bacterium | reverse complement strand
CTGAGCCGCTCCTCCAGAATGACGCTGTTCCGGGCCTCGTCCCGGTCGAACCGCAGGTGGAGGTGGGGGTCGAATCGGTAATAGTCCTTCGTCCGGGCCCGGCAGAACTCGCCGATGGCCGCGATCTCGTGCCTGTTCGAGTTCAGGGCCATGGCCTTGAGCCGCACCCTGACACCGCTCGCGAGCAAGCGGTCGAGGCCTTTGAGAAAGGCGTCGAAGGATCCCGGGATTCGGGTCACCCGCTCGTAGGTCTCCTTCGTAACGCCGTAGACCGTCACCTCGATGTCCCGCGGCGGGTATTCCTTGAAAAAGCGGGCGTGCTCTTCCGTAACGAGCGTGGCGTTGGTGAAAAGGGAGAGAAGAAGTCCCCGACGGTGCAGGGCCCGGTAGACGTCGAAGAAATCCTTCCTCAGGAGAGGCTCGCCGCCGGTGATCAGGCACCAGACCGCGCCGAGGGCCGCCGCCTCGCCGCCCAGGCGTCCGATCTCGTCGGCGCCGAGCTCGCTTTTCTTCGCCGCCCGGTCCCCGGCCGGGAGGTTGATGTAGCAGTGCCGGCAGTCGAGGTTGCAGCGGGCCGTCATTTCGAGGTCGAAGCTGAAGACCGCGCGGCCTTCGGCCATCTTCTCCCAAAGGGCGAATTCGGGGAGCGGCCGGCGGACGACGAATCGGCGGGACATCTCAGCCCCTCCCCTCGCGCCGGGAGAAGAGGCGCTGGGCGCGCCGCGAGATACGGGTGAACCAGAACGTCCGGGACAGCCGGGCGATCGCCGCGGTCCGGAACGTCGGCCCGACGGGACGGGCCCGGCCGCCACGCTCGAGGCGTACGACCAGACCCAGGATCATGTCCCGGGCGAGCGCGCCGTCGGCGTCGAGGGCGTTGTCGCCCTTGAGGAAATACCGACCGTCTTCGACCTTGACGATGCGGTGGACCCGGACGCCGCTCGTCCCCGGCTGAACGAAGGCGGCCACGTCCCCCGGCCTCGGGTCAGGACCGGCGAGCGGGGCGACGGTGACCACGTCCCCGTCCCGGATGAAGGGAACCATGCTCGTCCCCCTGGCCTCGAAGCGGAAGGGCTTGCCCTTGTCGAGGACCGCCCGCATCAACCCGGCGAGCGACTCTCCCGAAAGCGGGAGCTCGCCCCCTGACCGGATGCGCGGAGAGGTCTTTTCGTCCATCGCGTTCACTGTTTCTCGATGATCATCTTCCTCACGAGGAGCTCTTCGAGGAGGCCGACGACATCGCCCTCGATGATACCGGGGGGGGCGTCGTATTCCTCGGCCAGCTCCCGGACGACCGCGGCCAGGGGCTTCGACCCGTCGACCCGTTGCCAGATGTCGCGCCCGGTCTCGTTGAGCGTGAAGAGCTCGTCCTCAATGTCCCCGATCCCGGAGACGAGCGGGACGATGACGACCTCCCCTTCGATCTCCCGGACGACGACATCCTCGGACGGCGCGTAAACTTTGTCGAGGTCGATTTTCTCATTCATGGGTCAACTCCTTTGGT
>CAZZCH010000195.1:0-1626 GCA_964652895.1 uncultured Eubacteriales bacterium | reverse complement strand
GCGGACGCGGCCCGGTCGGACGCCGTCCTCGAGGGGGAGATCACGTCCTTCCGCGCGACGCCCATCGGCTTCAGCGGCGGGAACCAGGCCGACAAATACAACATCACCGTGACGGCCAAGGTCACGCTGAAGGACCGGACCTCGGCCAAGCCCCTTTTCTCGAACCCCGCCTTCGTCTTCCAGCAGGAGTACGACGTCCCGCCCGGCGCGAGCTTCGAATCCCTGGAGACCGAGGCCATCGACAAGATCGCCGGGAAATTCGCCCGGAGCCTCGTCGTCAGCATCCTGGAGGGGTTTTAGGATGGCCGGGCCGTCCCGCGCCGGCGGGCTCCGCGAGGAATCGCTCCTCGCCGGATACTTGTACTACGGCGAGGAGGAGTTCCTGGCCGAGGAATTCATCAAAGAGCTCGAGGGCGTCCTGGCGGCTTCGGCGGGCGAGGAGTTCCGCCTGACCCGTATGGACCTCGACGAAACGAAATGGCGGGAGGTCATCGACACGGCCCGCACCGCCCCTTTCCTTTTCGAGTCCTGGCGGGCCATCATCGTCCGTATCCCGGAGCGCCGGGCGGGCGCGGATAAAGGCCCCGACAGAAAAAGCGGCGTCGACGGGGAGGAGGGGAAGGGGACGAAGTTCCTGTCCGTCGTCGACCAGAAGATCCTCCGGGAATATTTCGCCTCGCCCCCGTCCCGGACGGTTCTTGTCGTCCTCAAGGCCGGCCGGATCAGGAAGGACGACGCGGTCGTCCGCTTTTTCCGGTCCCTGCCAAAGGGCGTCTTCGCCGCGGTCGAGATGAAGCCGCTCCCGGCAGCCGCGCTCATGAAGCGGGCCGAGGAAAAGGCCATTGCCCTCGGCAAAACGCTGACCGAGAGGGCCAAGAGACGGCTCTTCGAGGTCCTCGGCCAGGATCTCCGCCTGACGCTGAACGAGGTCGAGAAGCTGGCCGTCTATGTCGGCGATAAAAAGGGGATCGAAGAAGAGGACGTCGACCAGGTCACGGCCTGGCAGCGCAGCTTCAAGGCCTACGAGCTCGACGACGCCCTGGCCGCGGCCGACTTCGCCAAGCAGGCGGCTATCCTGAACGACCTTTTAGCCGAGGGCGAAAGGCCGGAGCAGATCATCGGCCGGCTGGCCGGCTTCTTCCGCAACGTCCTCGCCGCTCAAACCTGGCTCAGGGAGAGAAGCCGGACGAACGAGGAGATCTTCCACGAGATATTCCCCTACATCTCCAAGAATTTCGGCGACCTGTACAGGCGGAAGAACGCCGATTTCTTCGGGGTCGTGGAAGGGCTTTCGCCCGCCGATCTGAACGCCCTCCTGGGCAAACTCCGCAAAGTGGACATCCTCCTCAAGACGACCGAAGCCGTCCCGAAGAGGGTCCTGGAGATATTCCTGAGGGAGTACTGCCTGGCGAGATTAAAAAAGGCGATTATTTCGCCGGAGCGGGGGTGATGAGCCCGACCTGGCGGCTGAGCCGGGATTTGTAGCGGCTTCCGGTGTTCTTCTTGATGGCGCCTTTCTTGACCGACTTATCGATAACCTGGAAGACCACGGGGAGCATCTTGACGGACCCTTCACGGTCGTTTTCCGCGATGGCTTCCCGGAGCTTGCGCATCGTGGTCCGGAGA
>CAZZCH010000194.1:0-1631 GCA_964652895.1 uncultured Eubacteriales bacterium | reverse complement strand
GCTCCTTCGACGTCGGGGAAAAGGTCGTCTCCCCCGTCCTCTGGAGAAAGGGGATCAAGAGGATCGATTACCTCGTCCTCACCCATCCCCATCCCGACCATCTCGACGGGCTCATCGCCGTGGCCCGAAACTTCCGGATCGGGGAATTCTGGGAGGGTTGGCCGGTCAGGGTCGATGGGCTTTATGCGGCTCTTCTCAGGGCCCTGCCGTCGGGGGTCATCCGGTGGCGCTGCGGCCGGGGCTTCAGCCATCGGGAAGGCGAGGTGTCGATCACAGTCATCCATCCCCAGATACCGGAGGCGGCCGATCCGGTCCCGGAGGCGGCCGTAAATGACAGCTCGCTCGTGATCAAGATCGCCCTGGGCCGGACGGCTTTTCTATTGACCGGCGACGCCGGCGCCGCGGCGGAACGGGAGCTTCTCGAGGCCGGCCTCGACCTCGGAAGTGCGGTCCTCAAAGCCGGACACCACGGCAGCGCCTCGTCGACGTCGGCGGCTTTCCTCGCGGCCGTCCGGCCGAAGGCCGTCATCGTCTCCGCCGGCCAAGGCAACACCTATGGTTTCCCCAGCCCCGAAGTCCTCGAAAGATGCCGGAGCGCGGGAGCCGAGGTCTTCCGGGCAGACACCGACGGCGCCGTCGAGATCAGCGCCGACGGACGGAGGCTCCTCGTCCGGACGGCGGTCGGATCCGCGGCCGAGAGGCATCCGGACTTCCGTTTGACACGCACGACTAAATCCATGATAATCATCATAGACTAGAGGAGCATCACGCCCATGGGAAAGAAAAAATTCCTGGTTTCTCTTTTTCTGCCCTTGCTTTTAGCCTCCTTTCTCCAATCCCAGAGCCTGGCCGAACTGGCCAAGAAGGAAAAGGAGCGCCGGGCGGCCCTGAAGGGCAAGAGCGCGACGGTGATCACGAGCGCGGACCTGGCCAAGGCGAATAGAAGGCCGGCCGTCGAGGCGTCGGGGCAGGAACAGATTGCCAGGGAAACCGCGGCCCAGGCCGGGCAGGCCAATGTCAATGCCCAAAAGGGAGAGGCGCCTCCGGCCGCCGGCCAACCCGCGGCGGCAGCCGCCGAAAAGCCGGCCGAAGAAACCCCGCCGGGAGAGACGCCGGCCATGTCCGAAAAAGAATTCCAAGCCAAACAGGCGGAATTCGTCGAGGTCTGCAAGCAGAAACAAGAGATGTTCGACCTGCTGACCCTCAAGCTCAACTCCCTCTATCAGGAATTCTACGGTCTCGACAACTTGAAATCGCGCGAGATCATCCAGATCCAGATCAGCGACACCTACGACAAGCTCCTCAATGCCGAAACCGACGCCAAAAAGGCGAACAAGGACCTCGAGGATTTCGTCGCCAATACGAAAAGGGAAAACGTCCCCGACATCTGGATCCGTTGATCAAGCGCCGCCGGGCGCCCGTCTCAGCCGAAAACACGACGACCTGGGGGGAGATCATGACAGCCAGAACGAAAACCGAAGCGCCGCCCAGGGACGGGCTCCGCGCCGATAAGCGCAGGCCGACCGAACTCCGGCCGCACAAGATCAGCGTCGACTACATCGACTTCTCCGACGGTTCGGCCCTGATCGAAGTCGGGCGGACGCGCGTCCTGGCCGCGGCCACGATCGAAG
>CAZZCH010000193.1:0-1637 GCA_964652895.1 uncultured Eubacteriales bacterium | reverse complement strand
GGGATCGTCGGCCTCAAGGATCTGCCCCTTCTCGGCGGGCTTTTTTCGACCAGCCAGAAGACGGTCGAGCAGACCGATGTCATCCTGACCATCACGCCCCATATCATCCGCTCGATCCAAATCAGCGACGAGGACATGAAGCCCCTCTGGGTCGACCCCGACAACCTGTCCGGCGTCACGGGCACGGGCGGCGTGCTGAGGGACAGCCGTGAAGAGGCGGCCATCAACCAAGAGCCCCCGGACCAGCCGGAAGATGCCGGAGGAAGCATCGTCTACCTCTCGCCGGCGAGTTTCGAAGCACCCCGCGACCGGGAGTTCCGGATGAACATCGAGCTCTCGAGCGACAAGGAGATTGGGAACGCTTCGCTCGTGCTGACCTTCGATCCCCAGATCCTCAAGCTCAAGGACATCCTCGAAGGCGGCGGCCTGAGACAGCTGGGCGATAAGGTGCCGTTCCTCAAGAATATCAGCGGCGGGACGTGCACCATCGGTTTCTCCAGCCCGCCCGGCGGGCGCGGCTTCAAGGGGCGGGCGGTCCTGGCCGTCCTCGTCTTCACGTCCGTGAATCAGGGCCAGACGTCCCTGGGCTTCACCAGCGCGACGGCCGGGACGCCGATGGGACAAGCCATCGTCCTGCAGACGGGCGAAGCGAGCGTCAACGTCCGATAGGGACGCATGATCCTCGTCCTGACGGGACCCGTCCACGGGGGCAAGACGACCTTCCTCGAAAGTTCGCTCGCCCGCTGGGCGTCCCGGGGGCTCGCCCCCGGCGGGTTCCTCAGCGTCGTCGTGACCGGCGCGGACGGCACGACGGGCTATGATCTCCTCGAACTCAAGACCGGCCGCCGGCATCCCTATCTCCGGCGGGAGGGGGATCCTAACGCGGAGCGGATCGGCCCGTTCTTTTTCGTGCCCTCGACCCTCGAGCGGGCCCGATCGATCATCCGCGAAGCCGACCCCCGCGAAGTCCTCGTCGTCGACGAGGTCGGACCCCTCGAACTCATGGGCGGCGGGCTTTGGCCGGTCCTTCGGGAGACCTTGTCGCGCCCCGGAATGAGATGTCTCCTCGTCGCCCGGGAGGAGATTCTCGAGGATGTCGTCGCCGCCTTGGGTCCGAGCGGGCTCCTCGTTTTCGACGTCCGGGACCCCCATGTCCGAAAGCTCGTGGATGAAAGCCTGTTGGGAACGGGCGAGGCCGATGACGTTCAAAGCTAAGTTCTTCGCCTATTTCCGGGACCTTTTCGGCGGCCGCGAGCGCGACTTCGTCGTCGGAGAAGGAGCGACGGTCCGGGACGCCCTGTCCCTCCTCTGCGACACGGGTGAGCGCAGGCGCGAAGTTTTCGAAGGCGACAGTCTCAAACCCCATCTCGTCGTCATGGTCAACGGCGTCCACGTCGAATCCCTCCGTGGATTGCACACCGTGCTCTCGCCGGGCGACACGCTCGCCGTCTTCCCCATGCTCGGCGGCGGCTAGTTCGGCCTCGGGGATCATCTTCGCTCGCTGCGGTGATTTTTCACGCCGTTCAGCGCACCGGACTCGGCGCCAAAACAACTCGCTCGGCGTGCGCTACGCCGAGCTCAGACACGTTTTGGCGGTTTCCCCTGAAACTGCCCTCGTCCGGCACGCTGATCGACTA
>CAZZCH010000192.1:0-1651 GCA_964652895.1 uncultured Eubacteriales bacterium | reverse complement strand
GCTCATGTCCACAAGCTGGTCCTGGGCCGCCTCGAAACAGGGATCAACGCTGTGGCAAAATAAGGCTTCCTGCCCTCTCATTCAGAAAGAAGGTTCTTGAAAAATGGAAAATTTTGATGCCATCGTCGTAGGGGCCGGACCGGCCGGCTGCGCCGCGGCGCTCACCATGGCCCGGGCGGGCTTGAACATACTCGTGCTGGAGCGCGGCAAGTACACCGGGGCGAAAAACATGTGGGGCGGGGCCTTCTTCGGACCCGTCATGAACGGGCTGGTCCCGGAATTCTGGAAGGAGGCTCCCGTGGAGCGGTTCATCAGCCGCCACGTCATCTCCTTCATGACAAAAGAAGATTGCCTTTCCGTCGATTTCAAATCTCCGCACGGGGATTACGATAGTGCCCCGGGATTTATCATTTTGCGCGCCCGGTTCGACCGCTGGCTGGGAGAAAAGGTGGAGGCGGCGGGAGCCATCATCGCGACGGGCCTGGAGGTGACCGATTTCATTTTTGAGGGAAGCCGGATCACGGGCGTCAAGGTCGGCGACGAGGAGTTTCTCGCGAATGCGATTGTTCTGGCCGACGGCGTCAACTCCATTCTGGCAACGAAGGCGGGGCTTCGCGGCGATTTCAAGGCCGTCGATCTCAAGCAGGGCGTCAAGGAGGTCATCCGGCTGCCGAGGGAAGTGATTGAAGACCGTTTCGGCGTCAGCGGAAGCGAGGGCGTCGTGATGGAATTCGTTGGGGCCTGCACCCGGGGACTTCCGGGCGGAGGTTTCATCTACACCAATCAGGACAGCCTTTCCGTCGGCGTGGTCGCGCAACTGAGCGCTCTTCTGGAAAACAAGATCAAGGCCTCAGACCTCATCGAGGATTTCAAGAGTCATCCCGCCGTCCGCCCCCTCATTCGCAACGGCGAGATGGCGGAATACTCGGCCCATCTCATACCCGTATCCGGCATCCAGATGATGCCGAAGCTCTATGCCGACGGGATCGTCGTGGCCGGCGACGCCGCGGCGATGGTGATCGGCACGGGACTCATCCTCGAAGGAGCGAATCTCGCGATGGCCGCCGGAGTCGCAGCCGGCGAGACGATCATCCAGGCGAAAGAAAAAGGGGACTACACTTCCCAGACGCTCAGCCGTTATGAGGCGCTCCTCAAGGACCGTTTCGTCATGAAGGACCTGGAGACCTTCCGGCACGCCCCCCATTTCCTGGAGAACCCGAGAATCTACAATGCCTACCCGGAGCTCGCCTGCGGTCTCATGCGAAGCATCTTCCACGGCGACGGGAAGCCCCGGAAAAACACCTTTGAGGTCGCGTGGAAGGCCATGCAGGGGAAGGTCAGCCTCTGGCAGATCGCGGCCGACGTCATGAAAGCGAGGAAGGCCCTGTGAAAGTAGAAGACAAGCTGGCACTGAACAAGTTTGACATCGACAGGGAGGTCCACATCCGCGTGGACGAGGCCAGATGCAAGGCCTGCGATCTCAAGCCCTGCCTCTATGCCTGCCCGGCGGAATGTTACGTTTTGCGGGAGGAGGGTCACGTGACCTTCTCCTACGAAGGGTGTCTGGAATGCGGAAGCTGCCGGTTCGCCTGCGACAAGGGAGCCATCGACTGGGTGAATCCCCGCGGCGGATTCGGCATCTGCTATCAAT
>CAZZCH010000191.1:0-1677 GCA_964652895.1 uncultured Eubacteriales bacterium | reverse complement strand
GTTATCGGCGAGGTCCTGCGGCGCTACGGGATCATGCGGGATTCCGTCCGCCAGGGCTTGGCCGGCCGGGAGCTCGGAATGCGCCTCCTGAAGCCAACGGCCGGGAGGGTCTTCCGGTCCGAGGCCCGCGGGATCCTCGCGGTCGGCGGTCTCCACGCCCGGGCCGCGGCCCGGGCCCTGGCGGCTCTGCATGTCTCCAACAGCATGGGCATCGTCTGCGCCGCGCCGACCGGCGGGTCCGCGGGTGTCCTGCCCGGGGTCATCGTCACCTTGGTCGAGGAGAAGAAGCTCGATAATGAAGCAACGGCTCGGGCCCTTCTGGCCGCCTCGGCGATCGGCCTCCTCATAGCTAGGCGGGCGACCTTCGCGGCCGAGGTCGCCGGCTGTCAGGTCGAGATAGGCGCGGCCGGAGCCATGGGCGCCGCGGCCGTGGTCGAAGCGGCGGGCGGAAGCGCGGGCCAGGCGGCGGACGCCGCGGCCATCTCCCTCCAGAACACGATGGGCTCCGTCTGCGACCTTGTCCAGGGGATGTGCGAGATCCCCTGCCACACGCGAAACGCCGTGGCCGCGTCGAGCGCCTTCGTCTGCGCCGACCTCGTACTCGGCGGCTACGTCAATCCCATCCCTCTCGACGAGACGATCGACGCGGTCTACGCTTCGGGGAAGATGCTTCCGGCCGAGCTCCGCTGCACTTCCCTGGGAGGGTTGGCCGTCACGCCCTCGGCCCTCGCCCTCGGTCGTAAACTCTGACTCCAACTATCTTCTTTATCGTACTTCTCCCGAAATCGGGAAGCAGAGGGAGAAGTACCTACTTTTTCGGGGCGGGTTTTGGCGGGGCCATGATCCGGCGGGTATATTCGGTTTCCACGTTCTCGAAAAAGACGCCCTGAAAACGGCCCGGTTCGAGTGTCGGGAGACCGACCTCGATGTCGCAGGGCGAATCGGGCCTGAGCCGTGAAACGTCCGCATAATGGCCGAGGAACGTCCTTTCCGGCGACTGGGGATAGACGCTGTTGTAGGCCTTGAGGACCTTGACGGACACGCCGTTGATCTTCAGGGTCACGGCCATGGCGTCCGTGCCCTCGGCGATGGGCATGTGGAGGAGGAGTCGCCAGGGACCGAGCCAGGGCGCCTGGAGGTCGTCCTCGGTGTACGCCACCGGCCAGGCTTTTTTCCTCTCGGCGAGCTGAGCAAAGACGCGGGCCGGCACGGTGAATCTGGCCTTGAACGCCCCGCCTGTGAAGCCGGCCGGGACCTCGCCGACGCTCTGGGAGCGGCCGAAGGCCCGGCCCGCGAAACGGACGCTCGCCGTGACCAGGCCCTTGTCGGCCTTGAAGGGATAGGGGACGCCGTTGACGGACAGGGCGCGCACCCGGGCTTTCTCCGGTAATAGGACGAGAAGCCGCCGGCTCGTCCCCACCTCCGCCGTGACGCCGGTCAGGACGAGCCGCCCCGAGCTCAACGTAACCTTGCCCGGGGCGTTGAAGAGGATGGGTTCCGCGATCTCCGCCGGGGCCGGGAAGACCTCGAGGATGGCGGCCTCCCGCCCGGCGATAGGCAGGACGGCCTCGCTTCCGTAGCTCCAGAGCCCTTCGGCCGAAGCGACGAGCCGGCCCTCCTCCGGATAGAGCTCCTTGATCATGAACGGCCCGCCCTTGAGGAGGCCGATCGACGCGT
>CAZZCH010000190.1:0-1763 GCA_964652895.1 uncultured Eubacteriales bacterium | reverse complement strand
CGCCGGCATGGCCGAGCTGACCGGGGAAAAGAACATGGGCAAGGCCTGGGGGAAGTTCGTCGGGCCGAAGGACGTCGTCGGCATCAAGGTCAACCCCATCGGGGAGGCCGTCCTCTCGACCAAGCCCGAGGTCGTGGACGCCATTATCGAGGGGCTTATCGCCGCGGGCGTCCCCAAGGCGAACATCATCATCTGGGACAGGCGCCTCTTCCAGCTCGAGTCGGCCGGGTTCACGACCGCGCGGTTCCCCGGGATCCGCATCCTGGGCACGGAGATGAAGGGCCCGAACGGCGAGTTCTACGACGACAAGGGCGAGCTCTGGGCCAAGGACAACATCGACCGCGAGGCCCTGCCCTACGTCGCCGACGTCGAGATGAAATACAATAAGGATACCCTGCCCTACATGATCAACGAGGGCAAGAGTTCCTATTTCACGAAGATCGTCACGGGGAGGGTAACCAAGATCGTCAACGTGCCCATCCTCAAGAACGCCGGGGCGACGACCACCTGCTGTCTCAAGAACCTGTCCTACGGCTCGCTCAGCAACACCTCGCGCCTGCACAAGCTGTGGATGCAGTCGGTGGCCGAGCCGTGCGCCTTCCCGGTCCTCAGGGACAAGGTCGTCCTCAACATCGTCGACGGCCTCCAGGCCTGCTACGACGGCGGCCCCGGGGCCAACCCCAAGTTCATCTACGACGCGAACGTGCTGCTTTTCGGGAGCGATCCGGTGGCCGTGGACGCCGTGGCCCATGACATCATCGTCAAGGAGAGGATGGCCCGGGGGACCCAGCAGGTGGACGCGGGCGGCCGGAGCGGCTTCCTGGAGCTCGCCGAGGGCCTGGGGCTGGGCGTCGCGGACAGGGGGAAGATCAAGATCGCGGACGTGAACCTGGGGTAAGGACACGGCAAACGGTGTGATGCCTCGCCGTTCGAACGAGGCGGATGTCATCTCTTCGATTTGGATAGAACCTGATGGAATTGAAAGATTACGGATGGGACGCGGAGACGGCGGCGCGATTCGAGGCTTGCGCTGGCCCCGGGCTCATTCCGGGCCGGGTCGTCAGGCAGTCCCGAGACCGCTCGACGCTCGTCACTCCGCTCGGTGAATTGGCCGGCGAAGTCTCGGGCCGGTTCCGGCATGGGGCGACCGATTCCACCGACTATCCGGTCGTCGGAGATTGGGCCGTGGTCGAGCCCTCCGCCGGGGGCCCGGCTCTCATCCATTCCCTTCTGCCGCGCCGGAGTGCTTTTGTGCGCAAGGCCGCCGGTGAGGCCGTCAAGGCTCAGGTCGCGGCGGCCAATGTGGACACCGTTTTTCTGGTCAGCGGGCTCGACGGGGATTTCAACCTCCGCCGCATCGAGCGATACCTGACGACGGCTTGGGCCGGTGGAGCCGCTCCGGTCATCGTGCTCAACAAGGCCGATCTCCGCAAGGACATGGACGCCGTTATCGACGAAGTGAGAACGATAGCGCCCAGCGTGCCGGTCGTGGCTATCAGCGCTCTCGCCGAGACCGGACTGGATGGCCTTGAGCCCTACCTGGTTCCGGGGAAAACGGTGGCGCTTCTCGGCTCTTCGGGGGTCGGCAAGTCGACGCTGATCAACCGCCTGCTCGGCGAGGAGCGTTTTCCCACGGCTCCGATGAGCGATCCCGAGACGGGCCGCGGTCGGCACACGACGACGGTCCGAGAGCTGGTCCGGCTTCCCGGGGGGGCCTTGTTGATCGATTCGCCCGGGATGCGCGAATTGCAGCTCTGGGTCGA
>CAZZCH010000189.1:0-1805 GCA_964652895.1 uncultured Eubacteriales bacterium | reverse complement strand
GATATCTTGAACATGTTGGCGTCCGCATCCCGGTTGATGGTGACGATCTTTTTCGAGTTGATGCAGCCCGTAATGTGCTGGGCCGCGCCGGAGATGCCGATGGCGACGTAGAGCTCCGGGCTCACGATCTTGCCCGTCTGTCCGATCTCCATGCTGAGCGGTACCCAGTTCTCGTCCACGGGGACGCGGGTGGCGCCGACCACACCGCCGAGAAGGTCCGCTAACTCCTTGATCATCTCAAAACCCGCCACACCGCCGAGCCCGCCGCCTCCGGCCACGATGACCTTGGCGTCTTCGAGCTTGATACCTTCTGTTTCCTGCTTCACGGCCTGGAGGAGCTTCGTTTTGATCGCCCCGGCATCGGGAGCCTCGGCGAGCGTGATGGTCTCGCCCTTGCGTCCGCTGTCGGCCGCGGCCGGCTGCATGGATTTCGCCCGGACCGTGTTGATCTGGCTCAGGCCCTTCGCCGTCGCCATGACGGAGAAAGCCTTTCCTCCGAAGGCCGGCCGGGTCTGCCTGAAGCAGCCGCTTGCGGCGTCAAAGGTCACCTCGACGCAGTCCATGGCGAGCGCCGTTCCGAGCCTTGCGGCAATACGAGGGGCCACGTCTCGCCCCAGGTCCGTCTGTCCCATGAGACAGAGGGCGGGCTTGATTTTTTCACAAAGGCCGCTTATAAGCGCCGTGCAGGCGTCGCAGCTGAATTCATTGTATCCGGCATGGGTCGCGGCGTAAACCTTGTCCGCACCGAGGGCGATCCCCTCGGCGGCAAGCGTTGCCGCGGCCTCACCGGCCAGAAGAAGCCCGACGTCCCCGCCCGTCTGGTCCGCCAGTGCCCGGGCGCCGCCCAGAAGCTCCCGGGTGATGGACGCCGTTTTTCCCTTCTCTATCTCTCCAATAACAAGTATCGTCTTATTTTCAGCCATGTCTCTTCCCCTCAAGGTTTAATCGCAAGTATTTTTTCCGCCAGCAGGGCGGCCGCCTCGGCCGGGTCTTTCCCAGTCACGAATTCACAGGTCCTCTGAAAGGCCGGGATGTAGAGCTTGACGAGGCTGTTGCGCTGGGCGGCGGTTCCCGTTTTCGCGGCCTCCGCGCCCACGTCGCCGGCGCCCCACTTGGGGAACTGTTTCTTGGCCGCGATGATGATGCCCCGTCCGGAGGGGATGCGGGGCTGTCCCATCTCGCTGCTCACGGTCACGAGCGCGGGCAGGGGAACCTCGAAGATCTCGGAGCCGCTGGCCGTCACCCTCTCCACTTTGAGCTTTCCGTCCAGGGCTTCGATGGACTTGGCCCGGACAACGACCGGAAGGTCCAGGTACTCGGCCATGGCCGAACCCACAACCCCGGCGTCCCAGTCCGCAGCCTGCCGGCCGCAGAGGACGAGATCGAATTTTCCGATTTTCCTGACTGCCTGGGTGAGCACATAGGCGGTGGCGAATCCGTCGGAGTCCTCGAAGGCGGGATCGTTGAGAATGAAGCCTTCGTCGGCGCCCATGGCGACGGCCTTGCGCATGACGTCTTCGGTGTACTTCGTCCCGAGCGTGAGGACCGTCACCTTGCCGCCTTTGGCTTCCTTGAGCTTCAAAGCGGCTTCCACCGCCAGAGCGTCATAGGGACTCATGATGAAGGGCATCCCCTCGGGGGGGATGACCTGGTTTTTCTTGCTGTCAACCGCGAACTTCGCCGGCGGCAGCTCGGGATCGAGAACCGGCTTGATGCAGACAATGATATCCATCTTTCCTCCTTTAACCGTATTGATAGCAGATGCCGAATCCGCCGCGGGGATTCACCCAGTCGATGGCTCCCTT
>CAZZCH010000188.1:0-1856 GCA_964652895.1 uncultured Eubacteriales bacterium | reverse complement strand
TCCGTATCTTCCACGTGCTTCATGAATTCCGGATCGAGCTTTCTCATGGTGGACAGCGGATGATCGGGCATGGTGGACCTCCTTTATACGCCTTCGCTTTTCTCGAAGAAATAAGCCCCCAAGAACAGCATGATCAGGGCAAAGCCGATCATGACGGCCAAGTCGACGAGCACGGGCAGCGACGACCGCCCGATCAGGACCGCCCGCAAACCGTCGACCCCATAGGTCAGCGGATCGGCGTAGGACAAGGCACGGATGAACCAAGGAAAGTTCTCGAGGGGCGTGAGCGCCCCCGACAGGAAGAAAAAGGGAAAGATGATGAAATTCATGATGATGCCGAAGCCCTGCATGTCCTTCATCCGCGAGGCGAAGATGAGGCCCAAGCCGATGAAGGTGAAGGCGATGAGCAGCATGAAGGCGAAGGCGAAAGCCGCGGCGCCGATACCGGGCAGGCGGAATCCGAGGGCGAGCGAAGCCCCGAAGATCAGGAAACCCTGGATCATGGACGTGGTCGCCCCTCCGGCGACGCGGCCGAGCACGAGGGACACGCGGCTGACCGGGGCGACCATGATCTCCTTGAGGAAGCCGAATTCCTTGTCCCAGAGGACGGACATGCCCTGCATGGACGAGGAGAAGAGCAAGGTCATCCCGATGATGCCGGGGGTCAGGAAGCCGATGTATCCCGTCCCGGCGTCCATCCCGGGGATGGGCATGCGCCGGAAGCCGAGCCCGAGAAAGCCCAGGAAGAACACGGGCATGGCCAGGGACCCGATGATCCGGGACTTGGCGCGGACGTACCGTATCATTTCCCGCCGCCACAGGACGTAGATCGCCGTTCCCTGGATGCTCATGACCGCCTCCGCCCGAACCCCGGGTGCCCCATCATCCTGGCCCGGTTGCGCTCGCTCTGGTTCGCCTCCTGCTCGCGGATCGTACGGCCCGTGAAGTGCAGGAAAACGTCTTCCAAGCTGGGCTTGCGCAAGTTGACGCAATTGACCGTCACGCCCTTCTCCCGGGCCAGCATCACCAGCTCGGGGATGCGCCTCTCCCCTTTTTCCATCGTCAGGGACAGGACGTCCTCGTGGAACTTGGACCGCTTGACCCAATCAAGACGGCCCAGGTCGTCCAGGAACGCCGCCGCGTTCCCTTCGATCTCCAGGGAGATGACGTCGCCGCCCAGGGTATCCTTGAGCCGGGCCGGCGTGTCCAGGGCCACGAACTTGCCGTGGTCCATGATGGCGATGCGGCCGCAGAGGAAGTCGGCTTCCTCCATGTAATGGGTGGTCAGGATGATCGTCACGCCGGCCTCGTTGTTCAGCTTCCGGATGTACTCCCAGATGTGACGCCGGGTCTGGGTGTCCAGGCCGAGGGTCGGCTCGTCCAGGAAGAGGACCTTCGGCCGGTGCGTCAGGCCGCGGGCGATCTCCAGACGGCGCTTCATGCCGCCCGAATACTTCTCGACGAGTGTCGCGGCCTTGTCCTCGAGCTCGACGAGGGCCAGGACTTCGCTGATCCGGCGGCGGCGCTCGGCCTTTCCGATGCCGTACATCATGGTGTGGAACTCCAGGTTCTCTCGCCCCGTCAGCTTGCTATCGAGCGCCGGCTCCTGGAAGACCACGCCGATGCTCTTGCGGACGCTATCCCGGTCCCGGGCCACGTCGAAGCCGGCCACGGCGGCGCTCCCCGCAGTCGGCCGCAGGAGGGTCGAGAGCATGTTGATCGTCGTCGTCTTGCCCGCCCCGTTGGGCCCGAGCAGGCCGAAGAGCTCCCCTTCGCCAACGGTGAAGGATATGTGGTCCACGGCCGTGAAGCCGTCGAACGTCTTCACCAGGTTGTCAACGCGTATGGCGTCCACG
>CAZZCH010000187.1:0-1895 GCA_964652895.1 uncultured Eubacteriales bacterium | reverse complement strand
GGGACCCTGATCACCCCGGAGATCGCCCGCCTCCTGCGGCGGAAAGGCACGAAGCTCGTCGCCCTCTACGGGGCCACGGCCGAGATCCACGACGCCGTCACCCGCAACCCCGGCTCCTTCGAAGCCCTGCAACGGGGGGTCGCCTATCTTCGCGAGGCGGGAGCGGGGTTCAGCGTCCAGGTCGTCCCCATGAAGACGAACATTTCCCAATACGACGCGATGATCCGGATGGCCGAGTCCTGGAGCCCGACATGGCGGCTCGGTGCGACCTGGCTCTACCTCTCCGCGTCCGGCGACCCGGCCAAGAACGCGGAGATCAGGGCCGAGAGGCTGGACCCGGCCCGGGTCGTCGAGCTCGACGGCGCGGGTCCGGGCGCTTTTACGGATGACGCGGCTTCTTCCTCGGCGGCCGGGGCCCCGGGTTCTACCCGGAGGTCCACTTCCGCCGAGAAAGTTCGTCCTTTGACTGTCGCCGCCGGCGGCCTCTACGCGGACTGCCTCGCTGGCCGCCGCGATTTCCACGTCGACCCCTACGGCGGGATGAGCTTCTGCGGCTTCGTCAAGGACCCGGCGCTCCGCCTGGACCTGAGGACGATGAGTTTCGCCGAGGCCTGGGACGAGAAGCTCCCGCTCCTCGCGCCGGCCGCAGTCCCGACGGAAGCTCCCATCGGGGAATGCGGGGCGTGCGACCTGCGGCCGGACTGCAAATGGTGTCCCGTTTACGCCTATCTCGAACACCGCGACCATGCGGCTAAGATCGACGACCTGTGCGCGATCGCTCGCGAGACGCGCCGGGTCCGGGAGGACTGGCGGCGATCCCACCGCCGCCGCTTCCGGATCGCCGGCCTCACGGTCGACGTCGAAGCCGATCTGCCCATCACCGAATCGACCTTCGAGCCCAAGTTCGCGCTCTTCCGGACGGACGTCCGGGGTCCGGCCGACCTCGTCCTGCGCCATCATTTTTCACTGCCCGACCTCGCCGGCGAGGACCTGGGCCGGGAGGTTTTCCGCCACCCCCCCTGGGCCATCCACCGCAAGGGCGCTTCGTGGATCTACCTGATGATCTCCCCCGACCCGGCGGACGCGACGCTTCACCGGGTCATGGTCTTCAACGACGGCCACACGCGGGGACGAATCTACAGTCCAACGGACGAGCTCTTCCGGCGGGGCGGCCTGGAATCGCTGGCCCTCCTTCCCTCGGACCAGCTCATCCTGGCCCGGCTCCTACCCGCCTTCGGCGGCGCCTTCGTCCATGCCGCGGCGGTCAGCTTGAAAGGCCAGGGCCTTCTCTTCGCCGGACCGTCGGAGGCGGGGAAATCGACCATCGTCAAGCTCATCGGCGAGCGGGGCGAGGTCCTCTGTGACGACCGCGTGGTCGTCCGCAGGGACGGCGGCGGCTTCCGCGTCCACGGCACCTGGAACCACGGCGAGGTCAGCCGCGTCTCGCCCGGGTCAGCGCCCCTGCGGGCCGTGCTCTTTCTGCGCCAGGCCCGGGTCAACCGCATGGAGCGCGTCGACGACCCGAAGGCCGTCCTCCGCGATTTCCTGCCCCGCCTCGTCCGGCCTCTCGTCACGGCCGATTGGTGGGAGCGGGCCCTCGCCCTGGCCGAGGACGTGGTTCGCGAAGTCCCTTTCTACGACCTCTCGTTCGACAAGAGCGGGGCCATCGTCGAGATCCTGGAAAAGTTCGTGGAGCGGCCATGACCGGAACGGCCTACGTCAAAAAGATCCGCTCCGGCGAAGCCCGCCTGTGGCCGTCACGAAAGCCCGCGCTCACGCGGCTCGATATCGAGCTCACGGAGCGCTGCAACAACGATTGCGTCCACTGCTCGGTCAACCGTCCGGCCGGGGACCGCGAAGCACGGGAGAGGGAGTGGGGCGCCGAATCCTGGAAG
>CAZZCH010000186.1:0-1920 GCA_964652895.1 uncultured Eubacteriales bacterium | reverse complement strand
CGAGGACCGGCTACGGAAAACGAATAAGGGCGTTTCCAACAATCTCGACGCCCGCGTCCTCTACCACGAGGGCATGACCCTTATCGAGGACGTCTTCCCCGTCCTGCACAGCGACGCGGCTGTCGAGGAGGCGGTCAAGAAATATCAGGACGCCCTGGCCCTGGATCCGGAATACGCGCTGGCCCTCTGGGCCCTGGGCAACGCCTACGAAGCCCGCTACAACAACACACCCCGGGATCGGCGGAACCCCGACGATCTCAAGATGATGTGCGAATATTACTATCGGGCCTACACGAAAAACCGGGATTCCCCGGAGACGAACATCGGCCTCGGCTGGGCCCATTTCAACAGGGGCGAGTTCGCCCTGTCATTCGAGTTCTTCAAGAACGCCCTCAGGCTCGAGCCCCGAAGCGCCGTCGTCAACCTGGACATCGGCGCTTTCCTCAGGAGCATCGGGCTTTACGAACAGGCGATGAGCTTCTTCTTCCGGGCCGCGAAGTTCGACCCCGCCAACTCGGAGCCGATTATGCAGATCTCCCAGTGTCTCATGTCTTTGGGGAGATTCGGCGAAGCCGCCGGCAAGTCCGCCTTGGCCCTCGGCGAAGACCCCGACAACATCGCCATCCGGCACCTCCACGCCCTCCAGCTCGTCCTGGCCGGCCGGCTCGGCGAGGCGGGCAAGGAGATCACGGCCATCCGCGGCCTCGATCCGGAATTCAAATACCTGCCGATGACCGAGGCCGTGCTTGCCGCGGCGAAGGGCGAGAAAGGAAAGGCCCTGGCCCTCAAAGGGGAAACCGAATCCCTCTCCATCCAGGGGACCTGTTTCTATCTCCTCCTGGGCATGAAAGACGAGGCCATCGCCAATATCGAGGCCGGCATCAAAAAGGGGTTTCTCACAAGCGGCGCCTACCTCTACTCCTACCCCTCGATCGTCAAGAACCCCGGCCTCAAGACGTTGCGCGGCGATCCCCGCTTCGAAGAGATCCTGAAAAAACAGAAGGAACGATACCGGAGCGAGCTGAAGAAATTCGAGGACATCTAGCGGCCGGGCCCTCCCGGAAGCGGAGGGCAGCGGGCCGCCCCGCATGGAAGGGGGTGGTCGATCGCCGGAGGGGATTTCGTTTATTGGGGGATTCAGAGCCATCAATGAGACGATCAAGAAAAGGAGGGGAAAATGAAAAACGGAAAGTCGATCAAGTTTCTTGCCGGAGCGGTGGCGATCGTGGCGGCGTTCGTCTTCGTGGCGGCCGCGCTGCAGGATCCGATGCCTCTATCGCCATCGAGGCCAAAACCGGAAAAATTGTGCCCCATCACCTTCCACCTGGACCCGGAGACCTCCCTGCAAAAAAACTTCGCCACCCATATCGAAAAGACCAACACCGACCTGGCGAAAAAGCTGGTCGAATTCCGGGCTTTGCTCAGCCACGCCAACAAGGAGAATCTGAAATCGACGCTGATGGATTTTGCCGGCGCCTGCCGGAAGGATTTTGAGGGCACCTATCTCAAGAATCCCGTCCTGTGGGGAGACGACGGCAAAACGTACACGGGCTGGGGCGCGATCGCCAGCTACCTGGGAGCGATCATGCCCTCAACGACCTATCTCGCGGTCCAGGGAGTCCATGTCTATCTGGAGTACCTGCCGATCAAGAGCGAGAAATACATGACCTTTAACCGGGGGATGAGGGACCTCGGGGACCTCCCGAATGAGATCGATTTTCTGGCCTCCATCAGGACGGTCCTGGCCTATGCCCCCAACGACGATCCCATGGAGATCGGGAACGGGGCGCCGATACCACACAGAAAGATCTGCGACCCCATTTATTGATTCCCGTCCGGGCCGCGAACGGGTCGAAGGCGCCCGGTCCCGCCCCTAGCGGATGAGTTCGGACCAGAGCCAGTAGAGGAACGCGCCGACGT
>CAZZCH010000185.1:0-1923 GCA_964652895.1 uncultured Eubacteriales bacterium | reverse complement strand
CTGGCGGGCCATCGTCGTCCGCATCCCGGAGCGCCGGGCGGGCGCGGATAAAGGCCCCGACAGAAAAAGCGGCGCCGACGGGGAGGCGGGGAAGGGGACGAAGTTCCTGTCCGTCATCGACCAGAAGATCCTCCGGGAATATTTCGCCTCGCCTCCGTCCCGGACGGTCCTCGTCGTCCTCAAGGCCGGCCGGGTCAGGAAGGATGACGCGGTCGTCCGTTTTTTCCGGTCCCTGCCCAGGGGCGTATTCGCCGTGGTCGAGATGAAACCGCTCTCGGCCGCTGCGCTCATGAAGCGGGCCGAGGAAAAGGCCATCGCCCTCGGCAAAACGCTGACCGAGAGGGCCAAGAGACGGCTCTTCGAGGTCCTCGGCCAGGATCTCCGCCTGACGCTGAACGAGGTCGAGAAGCTGGCCGTCTATGTCGGCGATAAAAAGGGGATCGAAGAAGAGGACGTCGACCAGGTCACGGCCTGGCAGCGCAGCTTCAAGGCCTACGAGCTCGACGACGCCCTGGCCGCGGCCGACTTCGCCAAGCAGGCGGCCATCCTGAACGACCTTTTAGCCGAGGGCGAAAGGCCGGAGCAGATCGTCGGCCGGCTGGCCGGCTTCTTCCGCAACGTCCTCGCCGCTCAAACGTGGCTCAGGGAGAGAAGCCGGACGAACGAGGAGATCTTCCACGCGTTATTCCCCTACATCTCCAAGAATTTCGGCGACCTGTACAGGCGGAAAAACGCCGATTTCTTCGGGGTCGTGGAAGGGCTTTCGCCCGCCGATCTGAGCGCCCTCCTGGGCAAGCTCCGCAAAGTGGACATCCTCCTCAAGACGACCGAAGCCGTACCAAAGAGAGTTCTGGAGATATTCCTGAGGGAGTACTGCTTGGCGAGATCAAAAAAGACGATTATTGCGCCGGAGCGGGGGTGATGAGCCCGACCTGCCGGCTGAGCCGGGATTTGTAGCGGCTTCCGGTGTTCTTCTTGATGGCGCCCTTCTTGACCGACTTGTCGATCGCCTGGAAGACCCCGGGGAGCATCTTGACGGACCGTTCACGGTCGTTTTCCGCGATGGCTTCCCGGAGCTTGCGCATCGTGGTCCGGAGAGCGGATTTCGTCTGGGTGTTGACGGATTTCTTGCGGAGGCTGCTGCGGTGCTGCCGTAACGCCGATTTGTGACGGGCCATTTTTTTCTCCTCTAAAGGGTCCTATGTTAGAATATCCTGGTCTTAAAGTCAAACGGCCGCGGGGCCGGGATGGCCGAGAACCCCATGGAATCCGACGCCCATAAAAGCCGGCTGATCCGCTCCACGGCCTCCGTGGCCATTCCGACCCTCGTCAGCCGGGTCCTCGGCTACATCCGCGACCTCCTCCAGGCCTACTACCTCGGCACGGGCAACAGCGCCGACGCGTTCACCATCGCCTTCACCATCCCCAACCTCTTCCGCCGGCTGACCGGCGAGGGGGCCATGACGCCGGCCTTCGTCCCGACCTTCACGGAGCTCAAACAGAACCGGGGCCGGACCGAGCTCTGGGCCTTCGGGAACGTCTTTTTCTGGGACCTCGCCCTGCTGATGGCGGTCACGACCGGACTGGGCATCCTCTTCGCTCCCGGCCTCGTCAAGGTCATCGCCTACGGGTTCGGGAGTATCGCCGGGAAATGGGGACTGACGATCTTCATGACCCGGGTCATGTTCCCCTACCTCTTCTTCATCTGCTTGGCCGCCTTGGCCTCGGGCATCCTGAACTCCTTCGGCCGGTTCTTCGTCCCGGCCTCGACACCCATCCTGTTCAACCTTGCCATCATCGCCGCCGTCACCGGTTGGGCCGGGAGCTCCCGCGAACCCGCGCTCGTCTTTGCCGTCGGGGTCGTCGTGGGGGGCATCCTCCAGCTCGCCCTCCAGGTCCCGTTCCTCTGGCGGGAGGGGATGC
>CAZZCH010000184.1:0-1939 GCA_964652895.1 uncultured Eubacteriales bacterium | reverse complement strand
GATGGGGGAACCGCCGGGACTGGTTCCCGGGGGGCCGGGGGATATGCATGGCCCCCAACACTGCAAAAACGGACGACATCCAGCGGCTAGGCCGAGCTGAACTCGGGCGTCTCACGAGCCGTATGATAGAATGAGGCGCTATGACTTTCTTCTTTGTCCGCGACTACCGCCATCGCCACCGCTTCTTCTCGGCCGAGCCTCTCGGACCCCTTCCGGCCAAGTTCTCGAAGTCGCGGGCGATCTGGGAGACGGCCAAGAAGAAAGTCACCGGCCTCAACCCCCGCATGCTTCTCCAGGAACAGGCTTTCGAGCACGGCGGCCGGCCGGGCGACGGGCCTCTTCGCATCCTGCACTCCGGTCACGCGGACGACAAGACGGTCCGGACCAGGCTTTTCTTTTTTCTCCAGCGCCAGCGGACCCGCCATATCTTGATCCTGGCCGGAGAGGCGCTCGTCCTGCCCGTGAGCGGCCTGGCCGCCCTCCTGCCTGGACCGAACATCTTTTTCTATTTTCTGGCCGTCCTGATGGTCATCCAATGGCAGGCCCTCCGGGGCATCACCCGCATCCTCCGCCAGGAACACGAATTCGTCCCCGACCCGCTTTTCGCCGAATGGGAGGCCGCGATCGACACCCGGGCTGAGGCCCTTTTCCCGGAGCTTTTGGAGCGTCTCGAGAAAGTCCACGGTCTCCCTTCCGCCCGCAAGCTCCTCTGGAAATAGCCCCTTCTTTCGGAAATTGACAAACTCTGGTAATTGGCTTAGGGTATAAGTACCATGCTACTGACCTTGAACCAGGTCCTGGGGATCATCTTGACCGTGGCGGCCGTCGTAGCTATGACCTTCCTCGTACTCTTCCTCAACCAGCTCCGCCGCACCGCCCGGGAAGGCGAGAAAACCCTGGCCAAGGCCCAGGAGATGATGGACGGGCTGAAAGAGATCGAGGCCAAGGTCAACGCCAGCCTGGACGACGTGGGGGAAGTCCTGGCGACGTCGAAGAAGGCGGTGACCAGACTCTCGTGGATCATGTTCTTCCTCACGTCCAAGGTCATCCGCCCCTCGGCGAGATTCTGGCCGTTCCTCTTTCCGCTGCTCCGCCTCGGCGTGCAGCAAATAAAAAAAAGAAAGGAGAAGAAGGATGGGTGATAGCAAAGACAATCATTTTTGGGATTCGCTTCTGATGTTCACGGCCGGCGCGGCCACGGGCTTCATCGTCGGGATCCTGTTCGCTCCCGCGAGCGGCAAGGAGACAAGGAAGAAGATCAAGGATCAGGCCGCCAAGACCGGAGAGGTGGCCAAGGAAGGCTACGAAAAGATCGCCAAGGAAGCCGAGAAAGGCATGCGGGTGGTCAAGGAAAAAGCGGGCGAAGGCGTCGACGCCATCCGCGATTTCATCGAGAAGAAGAGGGAGGAATTCCAGCACAAGGCCGAGGCCGAAGAGGACAAGTAGCCGGGTCCCCGCGCGCCGTTCTCCTTCTCCCCCTTATCACCGTTCGACTCCCGCGCCGGGGTCTGTATATTTCCTTCCGCGCGCGTTATAATGAGGTGTCCTGAAAAGGGACCGAGGTGGTTGATGAAGAAACAATATGCCCTCATCCTGCTCGTGGCCGTCCTGGCCGTCCTGGCCGGCTGGCCGCCCGCCGTCCGGAGCGTCGACCTGAAAACGAGCCAGCGGATCAACGAAGAGATCGAGAAGAACAGGGCCGAGATCGTCAAAATCCGGCGGTTCATCCACATGAATCCCGAGCTCGGCAACCGCGAGTTCGAAACCGCCCGCCTCATCAGCGCCAAACTCGAGTCCCTCGGCTTCGAGGTCCGGACCGGCGTCGCCAAGACGGGCGTCGTGGCCGTGCTCAGGGGGAGCCAACCCGGCCCGGCCATCGCCGTCCGGGCCGACATGGACGCCCTCCCCGTCCAGGAGACGACGAACCTGCCCTTCAAGT
>CAZZCH010000183.1:0-1972 GCA_964652895.1 uncultured Eubacteriales bacterium | reverse complement strand
GTACGTCCGGTGGTGTGGGAGGGCGGCGGCCGTGAGGCCGCCCCCTATCCCGATTGAGGATTCGACCCGCTTTTGCTTTCATCCCCGGCCTCCTCTCACTTCATGATGATACATCCCTTTCAGCATAGCACAGCCATTCGAGGGATGTCACAGCCTTGCCCGGTGTTCGCGAGAGGACTATAATAGAACTGGGCGGGCTAGGATGGACATGCGATTCCTCCAGCTAGGCGACGATCCGGAACTTAGGGCCCCGCACCTCAGGCCTTTGCTCGATCTCCTGAGACGGCAGAGCCGCATCATCCTCGACAGCTTCGGCGTCTTCCTCGGCCTTTCGATTCTCTGCCATATCGCCATCTTCGGCTTCATCGCTGCCCAGGGAGGCCCTTCTGTCCTATCCGGCACAGACGTCCTCAGGTCGAATATTAACGCCTTTGCCCAAGCCCTCATGGAGCGGGAACGCGAGTTCGTCGATGTTCCCTCCGGCACGGACCCGAGCGCGATAAACGGCTTCGCGGACCAGGCGGAGACGATTAGCTCGCTCCTCCGATTCGACAGGACTATCTCTGATCGCGGCAAGATGGATTTTTTTCGCTCGCTTCTCGAGGCCGCTGAGGCCGTGCCGGATGAGTCGGCAGACCTCCCCTTTGCCTCGGAACCATCGTCCTCTTTAACAAAGGTTCTGGAAGACCGAGAGAAACTTGACTCCCCTTCAGGCAACGCTTTCTTTATCACTCGAAACCATGTGGATGACACCTTTGAAGTGGACAGTCTCGACCAGGGGACTTTGGAGAAGATCGAGCAAATGAACGGGGCCGACGAAAGCTCTGCCAATGCGGCCGGCAGATACGGACCCTCCTCGGTCCCGACAGAGTACCTCCTTAAGACATCCCCATACGCGGCGATCTCTGCCAGGGGGCCGCGCTTGTTCACGGTTTTTCGGGGATTTCCCGAGGTCGCCGAGGAGGGCCCCACGACCTCCCCGGCGCCGGAGACCGACGAAATGTCATATCGAGCCGCACGGCAAGGTTCTTCCGCGAGCTTTGTATTCCTGGTGGCCCGACCTGCGACCATGGTGGACGCCAGCGGAAAAACGGTCCTCCACCTCTCCCCCGAGGAACGCGCGCGGGTCCTTGACGATCTCATGGCCTTGAAGGAGCCGGAGCAGCTGGAGGCTTTCAAGGTGCGGTATCTCGACGTCTATGATCCTGACCTCGGCGATCTGGCCGTGCTCACCCGGGAGTTCTTCTACTCCAACCTGAATGGTATCTTCGTACTGACGAACCTCGTGGCCTCGACCTTTGACATGATCGAGGGCATCTATTTCAGGAGGGCGGTATACGATTCCTTCGTGGCCTACGGGCGGCGCTTGTACGATACGAGGACCGGTGTCGTGCTCTATCTCAATCTCGCCTCCGCGTACGATTTCGAGCGCCGCGCCCTGAGCGCGCTGTACGAAAACCGCGCTTATGTCCAACGTGCTCTGGCCGAGAACGAAGGGCATTCCGAAGCCAATCAGCTCAGGCTCAAGGCTTTCGTCCTGGACAAGCTCTATCGAGAGGTCGTGGACTTGAACGGGACCGTGAGCGTATCGTTCGGGGATCTTTCGGCCCTATACCTAAGGCGCCAGGAGGAGATCTACCGGCACGTGTCGGAACTGGGCGGTGAGGCCAGGAACCGAGCGCTCTGGCTTTGGGGGAGGCTCCGCTGGGAACTCGGAGATATAGATAGCGCGGTAGCCCTATGGAAGCGGGCCGACATGAGCTACCCCCTTCCCTCCAGGGCGTTCAGGACGATCCGGGAGAAGATCGATCGGTACGATTCCACTAAGATCACGGTGAGCGCTGGTTTTTCGCATGATGTCAATGAGTGGCTCATGGCCGAGAACGCGCAGGACAGACAAGTTCTCTTGGAAAGACATCTTACTGAACCTCGCATAATAGAGTGACAATCAGGTCAAAAAGAGAGACCGGTA
>CAZZCH010000182.1:0-2036 GCA_964652895.1 uncultured Eubacteriales bacterium | reverse complement strand
GCGGTCCATGCTCTTCTCGAGGTTGGCCATGGAGGTGGCGTAGGACAGCCGGATGTAGTCGTCCGCCCCGAAGGCGTCGCCCGGCACGATGGCCACCCGGGCTTCCTTGAGGAGGTAGTAGGCCAGGCCGTAGGAATTGCGGATCTTGGCCCCGTTTGCTTCCTTGTCGTAGAAGGACTTGACGTTCGGAAAAAGGTAGAACGCCCCATGCGGCTTGAAGCAGGACAGCCCCTGGACCGTGGCCAGGCGCATCAGGCAATAATTGCGGCGCCTTTGGAATTCGGCCACCATCTTCAGAACTTCGTACTGGGGGCCGTCGTAGGCCTCGAGGCCGGCCTTCTGGGCGATGGAGCAGGCGTTGGACGTCGTGTGGCTCTGGATCTTGGACATGCCGTCGATGACCTCGGCCGGGCCGGCGGCGAACCCGATCCGCCAGCCGGTCATGGAGTAGGACTTGGACACGCCGTTGACGATGATCGTCTTCTTCTTGATGTCTTCGCCGAGGGCGGCGAAGCTCGTGAACTTGAAATTATCGTAGACGAGGCTCGAGTAGATCTCGTCGGCGATGACGTAGACGTCCTCTCCCTTGACCACCTCGGCCAGAGCCAGGAGCTGGTCCTTCGTGTAGGCGGCGCCGGTCGGATTGGAAGGGTTGTTGAGGATGATCGCCTTTGTCGCCGGCGATATCGCGGCCTTGAGCGCCTCGGGCGCGAGCAGGAACCCGTCCTCCTCCCGCGTCGGGACGATGACCGACTTGCCCTTGGCCAGGGAGACGCACTCGGGATAAGTGACCCAGTAGGGCGCCGGGATGATGACCTCCTCGCCCTCGTCGACCAAGGCCTGGACGAGGTGGAAGAGGGAGCTCTTGGCGCCGGCGGAGACGATGATCTGCTTGGGGCCGTACTCGAGGCCGAAATCCTCCTTCAGCCGCTTGGCGATGGCCTTGCGCAGCGGCAGGATGCCGTCGCTTTCCGTGTATTTCGTAAAATTGTCCCGGATGGCCTTGATCCCCGCCTCCTTGATGTTCTCCGGCGTGGGGAAATCCGGCTCGCCGACGCTGAGGTCGATGACGTCGATCCCCTCGGCCTTCATGGCCTTGGCCTTGGCCGAGATCTTCAGGGTGGGAGAGGCGCCGATGCGCTGGACTTTTTCAGAGATCATGGTTCACCTGCCTCGACGCCCGGCGCGCCGCTCACTTCTTCGCGTCTTTGGCCTCCGGAGAGAGCTTCCTCTTGAGGAACTCGTGGATATCCGCTCCCGTCAGGGACTTGACGACGTCGGGCATCTGGGCCAGGACCTGGGCGACCTGGGCCGTGATCTTGGTCGTGCCCAGCTCCTTGTCGCCGCCGACGATGACGATCTTGTCGACCTTGGCCAGCGGCTCGGAAACGGCACGGGCCAGCTCGGGCAGGACCTTGAGGTACATCTCGAGGACGGCCGCCTGGTTGTACTTCTCCCAGGCCTGGGCTTTTTTCGTCATGGCTTCGGCCTCGGCGCCGCCCTTGGCCCGGATCTGGTCGGCTTCGGCCAGGCCCTCGAGCTTGAGGGCCTCGGACTTGCCCTTGGCCTCGGCGGTGATCCGGAATTCCTCGCCCTCGGCCTCGGACTTGATCTGGTATTTCCGGGCGTCGGCGGGCTTGATGACGGTGGCTTCGAGCTCCTTCTCTTTGCGGGCGATCTCGAGCTGCTCGATCTTGATGGCCTCTTCCTTCTCGATCTGCTTGACCTTGGATTCTTCCTTCTTCAGGTCCTGGTTGAGGCGATGGCGCTCGAGCTCGTAGGAGAAATCGGCCTGGGCTTTCTTGGTGTTGACGAAAACCTGGGACTCGGCCTTTTTGGCCTCGTTATCCCACTGGGCCTTGGCGATCTGGGCTTCGGCCTGGAGACGGGCGACCTCGGCTTCTTTGCGGGCCTGGGACGATTTGACGATCGACTCCTTTTCCGTCTCGGCCTGGGCGATGGCCGCGTCGCGCTTGGCGGCGGCGATCTGGGGCTTGCTCAGAGAGTCGATGTAGCCCTGGGTGTCGCTGATGTCC
>CAZZCH010000181.1:0-2105 GCA_964652895.1 uncultured Eubacteriales bacterium | reverse complement strand
CAGAAGGGAGGACAGCGCTTCGGCCGGGATGCGGAAATCGTTCAGGCTGTCCATGGCTCGCGGATTATAGAGAACGTTTCAGGCGATGTCAAGATGTATTTTGAACTCTGGACTCAAAGCGGGCCATTCCGTCGGCCGCTGAGGGACCTCGGGGGTCATCTTCGTTCGCTGCGGTGATTTTTCACACCGCTGGGGCCGGGCTCCAATCGCCCCAGCGGCGCCAAAACAACTCGCTTGGCGTACGCTACGCCAAGCTCAAACACGTTTTTACGGTTTCCCCTGAAACTCCCCTCGTCCGTCGCGCCGCCCGACTAAATCACCGCTTATGCTCTCTCCGATGATCCTCCTCGGCCATGGATTCAGCGGCCTTCTCCCGGGGTCCTCAAAGTGCCATGGCGCCGTGATCGAACGAGAGGAACCGAGTGCAAGGGCTTGCTTTTTTCCCACACACGGCATAAAAACGGGATAGACTGGAGGGCCGATCATGACAAAAAGAATATGGACTCTCGCTATCGCCGCTTGTCTGACCGCATCGTTTTCCGTGGCCCAGGACCTCGACGGCTTGATGAAGCTCAAGCCGGGACGGTCGCGAGCCGCGACCTCGACCGATCCGAGCTTCACAGGAAACGCCGATCGCATCAAATACATCGCCCCGGGCGAGACGAGGGTCCTGGCCGACATCAAGGGGCCGTCTGTCATCCGCCATATCTGGCTGACCTTCAGCGAAGCTCGGCCGAATTGGCTCGAGGCCGGCGGGTCGGCCGCGCCCGACGAGATCGTCCTCCGGATGTACTGGGACGGGACCAAAGAGCCGGCCGTCGAGGCGCCCCTCGGCGACTTCTTCGGGGCCGGCTTCGGGCGTCGCTACGAGCTCGTCTCAGTGCCGGTCCAGGTCGAGGCGGGCGGCGACGGCTACAACTGCTTTTGGCCCATGCCCTTCTTCAAGCGCGGCCTCATCACCGTGACCAACGAGGGCGCCAAGAACGTCCGTTCGTTTTATTATCACATCGATTACACCGAGGATCCCGGCCTGCCGCGGGATACGGCCTATTTCTGCGCCCAGTACAACCAAGCCTTTCCCGAAAAATTGGGACAGGATTACCTCATCGCCGACATTGCGGGGAAGGGCCAGTATGTCGGGACGGTGATGTCCGTCCGGGCCCGGAGCCCTTACTGGTTCGGTGAGGGGGACGCCCGGTTCTATGTCGACGGGGAATCGAAGCCGTCCATCCAGGGCACGGGAACGGAAGATTATTTCCTCATGGCCTGGGGCATGTCCTTGGGTCTCTATCCCTATTTCGGCTGTGTGCGCTGGAGCCCGGAAGGGGAGGTTCCGGGTACGGAATATTGCATGTACCGCTGGCACATCGCCGATCCGGTCCGGTTTTCGGGGTCGCTCCGCTTCGAGATCGAGCATACGGGCTGGATGGCGGCCGACGAGACGGAAAGCGGCAAGGTCGAGGGCCACGTCGAACGCGAAGACGACATCGCCACCGTGGCCTTCTGGTACCAGGCCGGCCAGCCCAAGCGGTTCACGAAGCTCCCGCCCCTCGTCGAGCGCCGCTTCTCGAATCTAGACGTCATCGTCGAGGGGAAAGCGCTCGCCGCGGCATCCCGAAAAACCAGAGGGGCCGTAGAGCTTCAGAAAGGCTACGACTGGACGGGGGAGGGGCAGCTCTTTTTCCGCCCGACCGGGGACCGGCCCGGCCTCGAGGTCACGTTCGATGTGGCCAAAGAGGAATACCGGGCCCTTGTCCTGCGGATGACATACGCCGCGGACTACGGGTCCTATAAGATCACCCTCGATGGCAAGAACGTCCCGCTCGCCGAGGACGGTTCCGCCCCGTCCGAGAGCCCCGCCTTCGATTTCTACTCGCGGGACCTCGAGGTCAAGGATGTCATCCTGGGCAGCTTCAAGCTCGCTCCCGGCAAACACACGCTCCGGTTCGAAGGCTCGGGGCGGAACCCGCTGGCCAAGGGGAATTGTCTCGGTCTGGACTCGGTTCGGTTGCGCCAGCGGTGGGACCGCAAAAGGAAGCTCCTGATCTAAGTTGACCGCCGGGTTCGTAATCTGATTAAATAGTCAAGTATGAAAAGCGCCAAGG
>CAZZCH010000180.1:0-2221 GCA_964652895.1 uncultured Eubacteriales bacterium | reverse complement strand
CTACGACGTGTCCCCCTCGGCCCGCTGGGCCTTCCATAGCTATTCGACGCTGGACACACCGCCCGTGACGGAGCTCGTCCGTCTGCCCAAGGGCGACGTCGTCCGGACCCTGGCGGCCAACAAGGACCTGAAGGCGAAAGTCGAAGCCCTCTCGCGGAAAAGGGCGGAATTCTTCAAGCTCGACATTGGCGGCGGGGTCCAGGTCGACGGCTGGCGCATCCTGCCGCCGGATTTCGACGCGGCCAAGACGTACCCGCTTCTCGTCTACGTCTACGGCGAACCCGCCGGGCAGACCGTTCAGGACGGCTGGGGCGGCAACGGCTACCTCTGGCACTTGATGCTGGCCCAGCAGGGCTATATCGTGGCCAGCTTCGACAACCACGGGACGCCCGCGCCGCGCGGCCGGGCCTGGCGCAAGAGCATCTACCGGCAGATCGGCATCCTGGCCTCGGCCGATCAGGCCGCTGCGGTCCGCGCGGCCATCGCCTCCTGGTCGTTCGTCGATCCCGGCCGCATCGGGGTTTGGGGCTGGAGCGGGGGCGGTTCGATGACCCTCAACGCCATTTTCCGCTATCCGGACCTCTACAAGACGGGGATCTCCGTGGCCTCGGTTCCCGACCAGCGGCTCTACGACACGATCTACCAGGAGCGGTACATGGGCCTGCCCCAGGATAATCCGGACGGCTACAAGAAGGGCTCGCCCATCACCTTCGCCAAGGACCTGAAGGGGAAACTGCTCGTCGTCCACGGCACGGGCGACGACAACGTCCACTACCAGGGCTTCGAGCTGTTGGTCAACGAGCTTGTCGCCAACAACAAGGCCTTCACCATGATGGCCTATCCGAACCGGTCGCACGGCATCTACGAAGGGAAGGGGACGACCCTCCACCTCTACACGATGTTCACCCGCTTCCTCAACGAAAACCTGTCGCCGGGCGGGCGCGTCCGGTGAAGGGGGATATCAGGGCCTGAAGAAAACGCCTATCTCCACCCGACCTTCATGTTTTGCGCGCCGCGCGCCGTGATCTCCGGACGCAGATCGAGCTTCAGGAGCGCCGGCTTGTTCCCGATATCCATGGCCACAAGGTAGACGAGCTTCGAGACCTTCTCCATCTTGGCATAATCGGCCTTCGCTTCGATGTCTCCATCCGTGTGGTAGTCCTCCGTCGTACCGCAGAAGAACCATACGCCGGGGATGCCGTAGCGGATGTAAGGATACTGGTCGCTGCGGAAGAAGAAGCGGTCGGGGTGGGCCGGGTCCTCGTACTTGTAGTCGAGCGTCATGTTGAGCCCGGACCGTTCGTTCATCGCCTGGATGCTCGCGTCGAGTTCCGAGCTCACCTTGTTCGAGCCGATGAGATAGAGGTGGTTCGTATCGTTCCTCGAGATCATGTCCAGGTTGAGGTTGGCGCTGATCCTCTCGACCGGCACCGGGCAGTGTTGAACAAAATAGTAGGAGCCGATAAGCCCCTTTTCCTCGCCCGTGTTCCAAACGAAGATGACGGACCTTTTGGGGCGTTCGACCATCAGGGCTTCGGCGATCTCGAACATCCCGACAACCGCCGAGGCGTTGTCGTCCGAACCGTAGTAGATCCGTCCTTCTCGCGTCCCGAGATGGTCGCTGTGGGAGCTGATGGTGACGTATTCGTTGCGGAGCGCCGGATCCGTCCCTTCCGCGTACGCCACGACGTTGAACGTCTTGTCTTTGCGCGTCGCGGCCCCGAGCTCGATCTCGATCCTGCGATCAGGCAACTTTTTGGAGGCCACTTGTTTTCCCTGACTGATCGTCTCGATCATCATGGCCAGATCCTCCTTCGCGACGCCGAGGATGGCCGCGCCGGCATCGTGCCTGACCTCGACCTGGTAGAAGGGGAGCGGGGGCGCGGCAGGCGCCGCTTGCGCCGGCGCGGCTTGGCTCCCGGTGACGACGCCCGGGAATCTGAGCCTTTCCGGAAGGCTGAAAGAAAGGCCCTTTTTGGCGAGCCCCGCCTCCCGGTCCTGGTTGATGATGGTGACGACTGCGACGGCGCCCTTCCCTCTTAGCGCGCCGGCCCTGGACATCAGGAGACGCCGGTTATCGGCCGGCTTCAGGACGTGGTCGTCGGGCAGCGCCGCATCCAGGATGACCGCGACCTTCCCTTTGAGGTCCAAGCCGTCCGCGTCGTCCCAATTCAGCTGGGGCGCGCTGAGCCCGTAGCCCAGAAAAACGGCCTCTCCCGAG
>CAZZCH010000179.1:0-2307 GCA_964652895.1 uncultured Eubacteriales bacterium | reverse complement strand
GGATGAAGCTCGACCTCGAGTACCTGGACAACTGGTCGCTCTGGCTGGACGCGAAAATTCTGCTGAAGACCGTGCCGGTCGTCCTCTTTGGGATCGGAGCGTATTAAAACGCGGACTTGCCGCCGGGCCTATAAGCGGCGATAATATGGGGACCGGATCAATGAAAAGAAGATTGTTTTTTCTAAGCGCGGCCGGAGCGTTACTGGCTTGGCTTTTTCTGCTTCCCGGACCGGTCTTCGGCCAAGGCAATACCTGGGCCGGCACGAGCCTGGCGCAAATAGTCGAAGCGGCAAGGTGGAGATTTGGCGCGTTCAGGGTCAACGCCGCCCTGGAACTTATGAACGCCGGCTATGACACGGATATCTACTATGGCTACCTCGATGAGGACGTTCCCGATTATACGTTCTCTGCGGGAGTGCCGGTCCAGATCCTTCTGCCTCTGAGCAAGAAGGTCGTTCTTGACCTATTCGACAGCCCCCAATACGTGTTCTACCTCGACACCAAGAACGAGCGGGCCTGGAATAATGTGTTCCGGGGTCAGGTTCATTTTGCGTTTGACCGATTCTATGTGCAGTTAGGAGGGGGTCTGTCGAACGTCCGTTACCGGTTGAGTCCGGAACTCAACATCAACGTCCGGCAGAAGGAAGATGGCCTCAATGGCACCCTCCTTTGGCAGGCTTCTCGGGTAGCATCGTTTGCCGTACTCTATGGGGGCAGCCAGTTCGACTATGGCGACGCCGAATTCGGCGGGACCAGCCTCGCCGAAACTCTCAACCGTAAGGAGGATTACTTCGACTTCGTCGGCTATCTCCAGCCAAGCTCTAGTGTCCGGCTCTTCGTGGACGGGCAGTTCGGCACTTACACATTCACCGAGGCCACTTCGACCTCCAAGGACACGCGAAGCTACGGAGTTTTCGGCGGCCTGGCCTTCGTCCCCCGTGAACAAGAGCCGGGGCAAGTGGAGCCCATCCAGGGGAGTATCAGCCTGGGCTACAAGCGCTTTGATATCATCGATCCCCTACTCACCGACGGTTCTGGATTCGTTGGGAGGGGAGATGTCTCAGCAGGCCTATTTAAGCGAATGTCGGGCCGGGCCTTTTTCTCCCGGGATTTCGCTTTTTCCGCATACTCCAGCGGCACATTTTATCTGTCGACGACCTATGGCGGAGGGATAGGCTACCGGATGTCGAGGCGGGCCACATTCTCGTATGATCTCTCGTTCGGCCGAAGCGCCTATCCCGAGGCAGGCGGCGGGATCCCGGTCGGGCAGAACTTCCGGTATACGACGCACAACCTCAGCTTGAACCTGAGGCTGGCGCGCAATCTGGGGATTACGTTCCAGGGGATTCTAAGCAAAAGGGAAATAGGCGAGGCAGGAGTTAGCAGAAACCGTAACTTTTTCGGTTTTAGCCTGAATTATGGTTTCGCGGCGGGCTCGATCTCGGCCCCCACGCGCGGTTTGTCCCGATAGACCGCCATTCTCCCCTTGGATTCTCCGACTAAACGGATATATAATGTTAAAAATGGTTGATAAGGCGCGCGCTTACCAAAAGGGGAAACACATGGTCCGATCAATATCGTTTATCGTATTAGCGTTTTTTCTTGGCTCATTCTTATATGCGGATCTTCCCGCGCAACAGGAAACGCAGGCCCTTCAGGTCAATGATTACAGGATCGGTCCTAAGGACCTGCTCGAGATCACCGTTTTCGGACTCCCCGAGCTCAATCAGACGGTCCGCGTCTCAGAGGACGGCTCGATCACCATGTCGCTGTTGGGCCGGGTCGAGGTCTCCGGATTGACAGCGCAGGAGCTCGAAAAAAAACTGGCTTCGGTCCTTGACAAGCAGTACACCAAGGAAGCCCGCGTCACTGTCTTCATCAAGGAATACCAAAAGGTTTCCGTCATCGGCGCCGTCGGGAGGCCCGGGATGTATGAGCTTGTTGGCCCGACCACCCTTCTCCAGGTCATCGCCCAGGCCGGAGGGTTGACCGCTCAAGCTATGAACGAACTCTACGTTTACAGGATAGAGAAAGACGGCAAGCCGACAACGATCACCATAAAGGTCGAAGAGCTGATGACCAGCGGCAACCAGGATCTCAACATCGAGCTCCAGCCGAAGGACGTCGTCACCGTCCCGATCGACCAGATGCTCAACGTCTTTGTCTACGGAGAAGTCAAGACACCCGGAGCCATACCGTTTCTTCGTTCTAAGAAAATCACTTTGCTCCAAGCCATCGCCCAGGCGGGAGGGCCCACGGAATGGGCGAAAAAAACGAAAGTCATGATCAAGCGGAAAGACAAGAGAA
>CAZZCH010000178.1:0-2308 GCA_964652895.1 uncultured Eubacteriales bacterium | reverse complement strand
CGGGCACCGGCAGCTCGCTGGCCGGGGGCCCCGGGAGCCTAAATTTCTATTGGGCCCTCGACGTCACCGACCCGGAGAATCCCCTGCCCCTTTGGGAGATCACGCACACAGACAACCAGGGCAGGTCCACCATGGGCGAGACGTGGTCGACTCCGGCCATCGGCAAGGTCAACCAAAACGGCACACACCGCTGGGTGGCTTTCATGGGTTCCGGCTATGACAACGACCTGGCCGCCAACGTCGCCGGCCGGCGTTTCTATGCCGTCAGGCTCGATACAGGAGCGATCTTGCAGGTCGAGAGCATTACGCAAGTCAACACGAACAACAACACCGTTTTTTCCGGTGACAGGAACCCCTATAAGTATCCCAATATCAACGCCACCATCCCGGGCTCTCCGACGGCCATCGACACCGATTCGGACGGTTTCGTTAATTTTGTCTACTTCGGGGATCTCGACGGCCGGCTCTACCGCTATGACGTCACCAACACGCATCCCAACCAATGGGTCCTAACGGCCATCTACACCGACTACTTGAACTATCCCATCATCACCAAGCCGGGCGTCTGGACGGATCCCCTGGAGGGCGGCCCGGTCCGTGCCCGCATCTACTTCGGCACGGGCGGCGACGACGGCGCCCCGAACGACAGGGATTATTCCTTCGTCGGTCTCATCGACGACGGAATATCCAACAGCGCCATCGTCGAATGGTACATGGGCGTCCCGGCCAGGATCGGCCAGAGCGTCACCTACCAAACGGGGAGTCTGGGGAGCGGCAGTAAGATCTGGGCCGACCCGGTCATCGCCGACCAGGTCGTCTACTTCAGCACCCTGCGAGGCAGCATCGAAGCCGTCAACCCCTGTATCAACCTGGGCGAAGCGGGCCGTCTCTATGCCCGCTATCTCCGCTATACCTCGGCCATTCCGGTGGGCGGGACGGCCTTCAAGACGACCGAAGTGACGCCGCCCGAATACCTCCAACTCGTCAGCAAGGCCCGCCGGGCCGTGACCGTAGGCGAGGCCGAGCGCGTCGCCGGCCGGGTCAACAAGCGGGAGATCTATGTCCAGGAATACGACTCCACCCTGGAAAGGCTCGCACAGCCCATCGGGTCGCTGATGCGGATCAAGTCCTGGAGGGAGATCTACAGGATCATCTGGTAAGGTCCCGCGCTACGCGGAGGAAACGGCGGACGGACGATTTCCGCGGCATTCGGTTCGCCGCTGGGAGGAGCTCCGCGGCTGACCAGACGGGGGCATGGAACGTCCCGGATACAGCGGGGTTTGACAAGCGGCGGATGGCGACCGATAATAGAGAAGAGCCGCCCATGAAAAAAGTGCTGATAGTCCTGGCCGTCGTTGGCCTCTCCGCCTCCCTGGGGGCCCAGAGCGTCGTCGATCTGGCCAAACGCGAAAAAGAGCGCCGCGAGAGCCTCAAGGGCCGGCATACCGTCGTTGTCACGAACGCGGACCTGCTCCTGGTCAAGAAACTCCCGGCCGTCGAGGTCGTCAACGCCGGCGAGGCCGGCGGCCGCGAAACTCAAGGCGGCGAACCGGCGGTTTCACCGTCGGGTTCCGGGGCCTCCCAGGGCCGGCGGATCGTTCCCCGCGTCTCAGCCGACGGGCCGGAGATCATGAGCGACGGCGCGTCCATCGACCAGTCCACGTCCGTGCAGACGCTCGAAGCCCAGCTCCAGTCGGCCAACGACCTCGTCGATCTCCTGACGACCAAGATGAACGCCCTTCGCCAGCAGTTCGAATTCCAGGACGCCATGGTGCCGGGCTACGTCATCCAGCAACAGATCGACGAAACCTACCAGCGCCTCGTCAAGGCCCAGGCCCAGCAGGTCCGAATCCAGGCCGAGATGGACAAACGGGGCCTTGGGAAGAAAGAACCCGGGGCCGTCGACCGCTAAACCCGATCCTCCAGCTCCTCCGCCAGAAGATGCAGGATGAAGAGGTGCGCTTCTTGGATGCGCGGCGTCGAGCGGGAGGGCACGTCGAGGAGATAATCCGAAAGAGGAGCGACCGCGCTCCCCCCTTCCCCCGTCAGGCCGACCGTCAAGAGGCCTTTCGCCCGCGCCGTTTTCAGGGCTTCGACGACGTTCGGGGAGGTCCCGCTCGTGGTCAGGGCAACGGCCACGTCCCCGGGACGGCCCAGGGCCTCGACCTGGCGGCCGAAGACCAGGGCGAACCCCCGGTCGTTGCCGACGGCCGTCAGCGAGGACGTGTCCGTCGTCAGGGCCACGGCGGGAATGGGCGGCCTGCCCTTGTGTTGCATCCCGTTGACAAGCTCCGCGGCGAAGTGCTGG
>CAZZCH010000177.1:0-2372 GCA_964652895.1 uncultured Eubacteriales bacterium | reverse complement strand
TGTGTTTCGTCAAGGGAAAATACCCGGAAAAATCGTCTAAAATTACCCATGAGTCCGCGGGTACTTTTTCCTAGTGCCTTTGCCGCATGAGGGCGTGTTTCATCCGGTAGCTCTCGCCCTCGAACAGCAGGATGTGCCCATGGTGGGCCAGCCGGTCGATCATCGCCGCGGCCATCTGGTCGTCGGTGAAGATCGACCCCCATTTCGAAAACTCCGTGTTCGTCGTGATGATGAGGCTCCTCCTTTCGTAGCTGTCGGAGATGATCCGGAACAGCAGCTGAGCGCCGTGCTTGTCGATCGGCACGTAGCCCCATTCGTCCAGGATCAGGAGCTCGGCCTTCAGGATCGAGGCCAGCGTTTTCTCCAGGGTCCCGCCGGTATAGGCTTCCGACAAGCGAACGACCAACTGGGCGACGGTGAAGAAGCGGGTCCGGATGCTCCGCTCGCAAGCCGCGACACCGAGAGCCGTCGCCAGATGGGTCTTGCCGGTCCCGACCGGCCCGTAAAGGACCAGGTTCTTTCTGTCCTTGATGAACGCGCCTGAGGCCAGGTCGGCCCGGGCGAGCGCCGGCGGCAGTCTGAGGTTCTGGTATTCGTAGCCTTCGAGGGTCTTGTAGACCGGGAAGCCCGCTTCTCGGAGATAGCGGGCCTTGCGAACCTCTTCGCGGTTGGCCGCCTCGCTCTCGAGGACTTTCAGCAGGAACTCCTCTTGAACGGCCGTGCCCTCCTCGGCGCAGAGACGAAGGGCCGTCTGGCTGAAGGCCAAGCGCCGCAGAAGCACGGAGATCTCCTCCCGCCGCTCGGAACGATTCACCCGGGGCTTTCTCATGATCGCTCCAGGAGCGTGCGGTCATAGGTCTCGAGGTCCGGGCCCCGCTCCGGCGCCGCGATCAGGCCGTCGTAGGCGATCCGGTTCGAGAGGGCCTGGAGGCTGAAGGCGTCCACCGTCTGCCGCCGGACCGCTTCTTCAAGTGATTCCAGGGCGACCTCCTGCCCGAAGACGGCGATGCTCTCAGAGAGAGCCGAGAGGACCCGGCGCAGATCCAGCCGGTCCAAGCTGTCCAGCGATTCGCGGAGTGTTGGGCTCAACCCGGCCCGGAACGGGCTGTTCGGCCAGGCCCGCAAGCGCCGCAGCAGCGTCTCAAGGCTGGTCGCATGATCGGCCGTATCGGTCCGGCGGTCACCGAACGAGCGGCGATGAACCGCCACGACGCTTCCATCCGGCCCGTAGACGACGACCGTATGGGCCCGGAGGCCGACCGTCAGAGTCTCCTCGGCGTGCTCGGGAGCGCTCGAGTACCAGTGCCGGCCGTCTAGGCAGAACTTGCCGTAGCCGTTGGTCCGGACCTTGTCCTGGCTCTCCACCTCGAACGGCCGCTCCGGAAGAGGGCTGAGGTGCCGCCGCTCCTCGGCCCAGAGCTCCCGGATCGTCAGGCCCTTCCTGTAATGCGGCCGGTCAAAATCCTCTTCCGCCCGCCCCAGAAGCTCCCGATTCCAACTCTCCAGATCCTCGACCTCCGGGATCGGCACGAAGAAGTTCCGCCGGATGTAGCCAACCTTGTTCTCGACGTGCCCCTTCTCGTGGCCCGACTCCGGATTGCAGAAGCTCACCGAGAAGCCGTAGTGACACTTGAACCGCAGGAACAAGTTGTTGAGGCTCGTCTTGTCCCGGACCCGCCGCCCCACGCCGCTGGCGTTGTCGAAGACGATCCGCCGCGGCACCCCTCCGATGTGATGGAAGATCGCTCCGAGCCCCTGGCAGACGCACTCGGCCGTCTCCCCGCCGAACGTCTGGACGAAGCCGCCATTGCTGTGCGGGAAGCTCAGACAGAGGTACTTGATCGTCCGCCTGAGGCCGCTTTCGACGACATCGGCCTCCCCGAAGTCCGCTTGGGCCTCACCTGGCGGCCAGACGAGTTCCAGATAGCCCCGCTCCGCTCCCCGCTCCCGCTTCTTCTCCTTCAGGTACCGCTGGACCAGCGGATAGGAACATCGGTACGCCCCTGGGTACTCGGCCAGAAGCCGCTCGTGGACGCGCTTGGCCGTGTGCCGCTGCTTGAACCTCATCCGCCGGTCCTCGGCCAGCCATTCGTCGATCTTCGGCTTCCAAGGGTCCAGCTTCGATACCGAAGCCTTTTTCCCCGAGAGGGCGCCGTTGAAGTCTTCGACGTTCATGTACTTGGCCACGGTCTTCCGGTTGAGGTTGAGCCTCCCGGCGATCTCCTGCGGCCCCAGTCCCTGTCTCTGAAGTTCCTTGATCAAGTCGATTTGGTTCATTCGGAGCATGTCTCCTCCCTGTAGGCTGATATCCTACAGGGTTCTGCCCCGCGATTTTCATGGGTATTTTTGACGATTTTTCTGTCCATTTCCGG
>CAZZCH010000176.1:0-2436 GCA_964652895.1 uncultured Eubacteriales bacterium | reverse complement strand
GTTTGAGGATCGACGGGGGGCTCGCTGCGGTGCTTGAGGACGATGCTGAGCGGGGTTTCGCCCTCGAAGGGGACACGGCCCGTGACCATCTCGAACAGGATGGCACCCAGGGCGTAGATGTCGGCCCGGTGGTCGACGTCGCGGCCCTCGGCCTGCTCAGGGGCCATGTATTCCGGGGTCCCGATGATGACGCCCGTCCCGGTCACGCCCTTGGTATGGAGCGAGCGGGCGATGCCGAAGTCCATGATCTTGGCGTTTCCGTCGCGGTCGATCATGATGTTCTGCGGCTTGAGGTCGCGGTGGACGACCCCGAGGCGGTGGGCCTCGACGAGGCCCTCGAGGATCTGCTTGGCCAGGTCGAGGGCCTTGGCTTCATTGAGATGGCCGGCCCTGTGGATGAACTTCTTGAGGTCCTCGCCGGCGACGTACTCCATGGAGATGTAGATCGAGAGCCACTCCTCTCCGAGGTCGTACATCCGGCAGACATGCCGGTGGGAAACCTGGCGGGCCAGCTTGATCTCGTTCCGGAAGCGCTCAATGACCTCGAGGTCCGAGGCGATCTCCGGCTTCAGGAGCTTGAGGGCGACGACCTCACGGATCTTGCTGTCGTAGGCCTTGTAGACGGTGCCCATGCCGCCCTTGCCGATCTCCTCGATGATCTCGAAACGGCGGGCGAACGTCGTGCCCCTCTCGAGGCCCTTGCCGGGAGTCTGGAAAGTCGCCGTCGCCGACGCGACGGTCTCGCCCGATCCCGGGAGCTCGTGACCGCAGCGGCCGCAGAATCGGGTCCCCTCGGGATTTTCGTTCTGGCAGCGGGGGCATTTCATGCGATTTTCCGATCGTTTATTTAAAGAATATCAATTCGAGCTCATAAATTCAAACTCATAAGAAGATACGCTCGAAGGCCGGGTTTGGTTTCCCGGCCTCAGCGCTCGCCGATTACGCTCCGGCCCAGAGGTTCCGGGGATAGACGCCCGAGTCGACGAGCCCGAGGATGGCCGTCCGGAAGGCGGGCCGGTCTTCGGGATACGTCATGCCGAACCAGCGTTCCTGCGTCGGCAGGATCCGGACCCTGGCCCGGCCGGCGCCGAGCAGCGTGCCCACGACCTCGGGGATGAGGAATTCCGCCTTCAGGATGGAAGAGGCGTTCGCCCTGAGGAATTCGGGGAAGAGGGCCTCGAGTTCGCCAAAGAGGCCGGGAGTGAAGCCCCAGAAATTCATGGACGTCCAGCTGGCGGGGTCCAGGGGCATCCAATCGACGTCGTTCTCCGTGTGCTCGACGGCGGCCCCGGACTTTCGGATCTTCAGGAGCTCGCGGATGCCGACGAGATCGCCCTCGGCCGTGGCCGTGCAGACGCCCCGGGCGACCGTGCCGTGCTCGGAGAGGGTGTTGGCCAGCCGGTAGCCGACCATGGCGAACTCGTGCCGGTCGGCCCCGCCCCCCTTTCGTCCGAGATACCCGGCCATGGCCTCGAAGGCCGTCCGGCCGTAGTAGTCGTCGGCGTTGATGGCCAGGAAAGGGGTCCGGACGGAATCCTTGCAAGACAGGATGGCCTGGGCCGTGCCCCAGGGCTTCTTCCGCCCATCGGGAACGGCGAACCCCGGGGGGAGCTGGTCCGGGGACTGGAAGACGTAGGCCGTGTCCGCGGCCTGCTCGATGCGGCGGCCGATCTTCTCCCGGAAGGCGTCTTCGAGGTCCTTGCGGATGATGAAGACGACCCGGCCGAATCCCGCCCGGAGGGCGTCGAACACCGAGTAATCGAGTACGACCTCGCCGCTCGGGCCGACGGGATCGATCTGCTTCAGCCCGCCGTACCGGCTTCCGACGCCGGCCGCCATGACCACCAAGGTCAAAGATGACATGGGGCCTCCTCTCGTGGGTCGTTTTCCCGTATCTTAATGAATCGGCCGGACGAGGTCAAACGCCCCCGTGAACAGGGGGTAGCCGGCTTTACATGTCCCCGCCTATCCTATATTATTATTAAATATAAAGAAGGTGCGCGCATGATCCGTTCGACGACCGTCATCTGCATCCGGCACAAGGGTAAAACGGCCATGGCCGCCGACGGCCAGGTGACCATGGGCCAGACCGTCCTCAAGCAGACCGCCCAGAAGATCCGCCGCCTGGCCAAGGGTGACGTCCTGGCCGGGTTCGCGGGCGCGACGTCGGACGCGTTCGCCCTGTTCGCCCGGTTCGAGGTGAAGCTCGAGGAATACCGCGGTAACCTCCCTCGGGCGGCCATCGAGTTGGCCAAGGACTGGCGTATGGAAAAGTCGCTCCGTCAGCTCGACGCGCTTCTCGTCGTGGCCAACGCGGAGAGCTTGCTGCTCATCTCCGGGACAGGGGACGTCGTCGAACCCGACGACGGCATCATCGCCATCGGCTCCGGCGGACCCTACGCCCTGGCCGCGGCCCGGGCCCTCATCCGGCATACC
>CAZZCH010000175.1:0-2449 GCA_964652895.1 uncultured Eubacteriales bacterium | reverse complement strand
TAAATGAGCCAGGATGGCAGGTTCATGACGACCTCCTTAAGAATAACTCCCCGATCTATAGGGGAAAAAACGAAAAAAAGACCTCTTGAGCGTTTGATTCTATTGATTTGAGGGCAGGATTGTCAAGGTGTTCGGCCCAGAGAAGAATCCGGGACACGATCCCATTTCAAGAGAAATGGGTCATGTCCCCGAATTCGGCTTGTCCTTGTAGCCGTAGGCCATGAAGAGGATGCTGTTCTTCTTGAGGGTCTCTTTCTGGATCTGGATGATCTTGGCGATGCCCCGGTCGGCCAGCTTGAGGAGGCCCAGGAGGTCTTTGCGGGAGAAGGGGTTTTTCTCCGCCCCGGCCTGGACCTCGACGAGCTCGCCCCGGTCGGTCTCGATGACGTTCATGTCGAGCTCCGCCCGGGAGTCCTCGGAGTAGTCGAGGTCGAGCAGGGGGCGGCCCCCGACGATGCCGACGCTGACGCCGGCGACGAGGTGGCGGAGGGGCATGTGATCGATGAGGCCCTGGTCGAGCATCTTCTTGAGGGCCAGGCCGAGGGCGACGCACCCGGCCGTGATCGATGCCGACCGCGTCCCGCCGTCGGCCTGGATGACGTCGCAGTCGATGATGATCTGCCTTTCGCCGATGGCCCGCAGGTCGGTCACGGCCCGCAAGGCGCGGCCGACGAGGCGCTGGATCTCCTGCGTCCGTCCGGAGACGCGGCCGGCGGTCCGCTCGCGTTGCGTCCGCTCTGTGGTGGCGCGGGGGAGCATGGCGTATTCGGCGGTGATCCAGCCCCTCCCCGTCCCCCTGAGGAACGGCGGGACCCGCTCTTCGATCGTGGCCGCGGCCAGGACGCGCGTCCGCCCGACTTCGATCAGGGCCGAGCCGTCGGAGAAGTCGATGTAGTCGACGCTGATCTTGTGCGGCCGGAGCTCGGTCGGCCGGCGCTTATCCGCGCGGAGACCGTCCCTGGGCGGCGTTTCGGTTTTCGTTCGGGCTGTCATGATCTTCCCCCAGGTCGTCGTGTTTTCGGCTGAGACGGGCGCCCGACGGCGCTTGATCAACGGATCCAGATGTCGGGGACGCCTTCCCTTTTCGTATTGGCGACGAAATCCTCGAGGTCCTTGTTGGCCTTTTTGGCGTCGGTTTCGGCCTTGAGGAGCTTGTCGTAGGTGTCGCTGATCTGGATCTGGATGATCTCGCGCGATTTCAAGTTGTCGAGACCGTAGAATTCCTGATAGAGGGAGTTGAGCTTGAGGGTCAGCAGGTCGAACATCTCTTGTTTCTGCTTGCAGACCTCGACGAATTCCGCCTGTTTGGCTTGGAATTCTTTTTCGGACATGGCCGGCGTCTCTCCCGGCGGGGTTTCTTCGGCCGGCTTTTCGGCGGCTGCCGCCGCGGGTTGGCCGGCGGCCGGAGGCGCCTCTCCCTTTTGGGCATTGACATTGGCCTGCCCGGCCTGGGCCGCGGTTTCCCTGGCAATCTGTTCCTGCCCCGACGCCTCGACGGCCGGCCTTCTATTCGCCTTGGCCAGGTCCGCGCTCGTGATCACCGTCGCGCTCTTGCCCTTCAGGGCCGCCCGGCGCTCCTTCTCCTTCTTGGCCAGTTCGGCCAGGCTCTGGGATTGGAGAAAGGAGACCAAAAGCAAGGGCAGAAAAAAAGAAATGAGGATTTTTTTCTTTCCCATGGGCGTGATACTCCTCTAGTCTACGACGATTATCATGGATTTAGTCGCGCGTGTCAAACGGAAGTCCGGATCCCTCTCGGCCGCGGGTCGGACCGCCTTCCGGACGAGGAGCCTCCGTCCGTCGGCGCTGATCTCGACGGCGCCGTCAATGTCGGCCCGAAAGACCTCGGCTCCCGCGGCCCGGCATCTTTCGAGGACTTGGGGGTTGGGGAAACCATAGGTGTTTCCTTCGCCGGCGGAGACGAGGACGGCCTTCGGCCGGACGGCCGCGAGGAAGGCCGCCGACGTCGACGAGGCGCTGCCGTGGTGTCCGGCTTTGAGGACCGCACTGCCGAGGTCGAGGTCGGCCTCGAGAAGCTCCCGTTCCGCCGCGGCGCCGGCGTCGCCGGTCAAGAGAAAAGCCGTCCGCCCCAGGGCGATCTTGATCACGAGCGAGCTGTCATTCACGGCCGCCTCCGGGACCGGATCGGCCGCCGCCGGTATCTGGGGATGGAGGACTGTGATCGACACCTCGCCTTCCCGACGGCTGAAGCCCCGGCCGCAGCGCCGCCGGATGACCCCCGACGGCAGGGCCCTGAGAAGAGCCGCATAAAGCCCCTCGACCCGGACCGGCCAACCCTCCCAGAATTCCCCGATCCGGAAATTTCGGGCCACGGCGACGAGCCCGTCGAGATGGTCGGGATGGGGATGGGTGAGGACGAGGTAATCGATTTTTTTTATCCCCTTTCTCCAGAGGACGGGGGAGACGACCTTTTCCCCGACGTCGAAGGAGC
>CAZZCH010000174.1:0-2465 GCA_964652895.1 uncultured Eubacteriales bacterium | reverse complement strand
TCTTTCTATTGGAAATATCTCGACTTTTCAAAGCTAACTCGGTAAACTCGGGCTAGCTGTGTCTCTTTGTCTTCAACTCCTCGACCCTCTTCATGACCTCGGGTTGGTTCGGGTTTAGCTCGAGCGACTTCTCGAAGGCCGCCAGTGCCTCCTTGATTCTCCCCAGGCCCTGGAAGCACTGCCCGACCGAATTGAGGAGGACTGCGTTGACACCGTATTGGGAGATGGCCCGGTCGACGAGCTCGACCGCCCGCCCGAGCTCGCCAGTTTTCTCCAGCGCCTCGGCGGCGAGGACATAGGTCTCATATTTCGCCGTTCTCTCTGCAACGATAAACGGGGCAAGGACTTTGATAGCAGCGGCCGGATCGGCGAGGCCGAGAAGGGCTCGGGCCAGGCTCCCCGCCGTTTCCTCAGAATCCGGCTTCCTTTGAAACGCCCCCTCCAGGAAGACGCGTGCTTCCTCGTAGCGTCCTAGGTTGAAGAGCTGATCGCCAATTATCTCCGCATAGACTGGGTCCGCGGGGTTGGGGAGGATCCGCGAGCAGAACCAGGGCCGGGGAACGGCTTCGGCGAAGGTCAGATCGAACTCTTCGGAGGCGCTCACAATCTCGGCGCCTGCGTTCGTGAGCGAGGCCCGGAGGGTATAATGGGCCGGGGGAAAGTCGGCGAGCAGGACCTCCTCGAGGATGTCGGGCAAGTCGGCGTAATCCGCGGGCTTGTGGCGGATATCGCGGAACAGCTGTCCGTCCCTGAGGAATTCGATCCGGACCTCGCCGTTCGTGCGGACGTCGTCGGCCAGATTGTTGAACTGGAAGGCGATGATGAGTGTGTCCTTCTGGGCGAAGATCCGTCCTGGTTGGCAATAGATCTGGTAAGGCCCGATGCGGAAGGCTTTCATCCTGCGCTGGGACGGTTCGAGCCGTTCGACCTTATAGCCGAGGAGAGGCTGGGTCATCTGGACAACAGTCCCCGCCTGGGGGATGCGAAGGGACTGTTCGACCGAGGTGAATTCCTTCGAGGCCTCGTTCTTTATGAGCAGCGATAGACTGTAATCCCCTCCGACGAGGGGGAACAGGTCCTGGAAATCGAACGGGGCGCGGCCGGCGCTGCTCATTTCGTCGGCCGTCATGTTAAGAGTGACGGTCTTGTCGAACTGGTGGACGAGGCGGCTGTCGGCGGTCGTGATCCGTCCGTTGATCTTCAGGGTCGTGTAGTACTTGCCCTCGTACTGGTTCACGGACAAGCGGCGGGGCTCGACGGCATAGTGGACGAAGTAGAAGCCCGACGGATCGCGGAAGACCTTAATCAAACTATCGCTATCGAGGTAGTTCGCGGTGTATTCGACATCGACCCTGTCCTTGTACTCGAGGAACTTCTGAGCGTACTTAAATTCGACACCGCGGGCCGAAGCCGATTCGATCCGTTGGATGAGCATGTCGGATGTCATCGAGGGCCTGCCAGAAGTCGTCCCGGCTTCGCCCGGGATGAGGGACAGCGAAACGTCGGCCAGCCCCGGTTCGATTTCGCGAAGCTTCGCATAGGCCCTTTCGTAGTCCGGCCCTCCGAAATACCCGCTTATCAGGGCCTGGGGCCCGTGGTTGACTGGGCTGTAGAGCTTATATTCTCCGTGCCCGCCTTCCCGGAAGAAGACGAGGTTGAAGGCCGGTGGAAGTCCAAGGTCGGTCTTTCCCTGATAGAACCAGATTTCGGCGTCGTAGGTCTGGGATTTTCCCTCGAACCTCTGTATGTCCCTCGGCTCACCCAGGATGATGTAGAAGCGGCCGCGGTCGGTCCGCCAGCCCGGTCGCGGGGCGTCGCGGCCCAAATAGTGGTTGGCGTAGGCGACGCGGCGGAAGTGCTCGGTCCTGAACTCGTTCTCGTCGGTGCCGGGCGTTGGGTCTCGCTGCTTCCAGAAAGCCTCGATGAAGAGGTCCCTTTCCCGGTCCGTCTGGAGCTTCAGGAAGACCTCCCGCTCCACCGTGCCAATGATGTAGACGGCATCCTCGTCGAGCCACTTCCTATGGGAATTGGCGATCTTCGGCCTCTGGCCAGTCTGCCGAGCTAGCGCGGCATCCGGAGCGAGGAGAATGATGAGGATCGCCAGCAGGAGTCCGATCATCGAGTGCTTAATAGTTATATCCACCGCGTCTTGAGACGGGGAGTGGACGAAGTAGTCCTTGTGATTAACAAGATCGCTCATGGCGGTATTATATACCAAGATTCCTGACAGGTCGCTCCATGCCGCCGAGATGCCCAAGATCATTATCTTCGAAGACGAACGTCATGGCTGCCACGCACGGATAGGGCCTGATTGCTCCCATTTCCGGTCGTCACCTAGTTTTCCTGAATATTATTAATATCTTGGTGCTATTTGATCTTGGTGCTATTTGCAGGTCGGAGGTTAATATCTTCTAGCCTGACCTATTCATAAACATTCATGACGGTGCCAAAATTGAGAGGAATCG
>CAZZCH010000173.1:0-2469 GCA_964652895.1 uncultured Eubacteriales bacterium | reverse complement strand
AGACCTTCGGCTGCGGCGCCGCCATCGCCGTTTCCAGCATGGTCAGCGAGATGGCCAAGGGCAAGACGCTCGGCGAGGCGATGGCCATCACCAACGACCTCGTGGCCGAGGAACTCGGCGGGCTGCCCAAGAACAAGATGCACTGCTCGAACCTCGGCGCCGACGCCCTTCACGAGGCCATCAAGAATTTCCAGGATAAGCGGGATGGCCGCGCTCCCCGTGAAGCCGCGCCCATGGAGCTTCATGAACACGAAGGCTCCGTCTGCCCGTATTGCGACAACGCCCTCCAGGAGGAGGAAAAGATATTCTGCCGGGCCTGTCGGGTCGAGTTCGAGGAATGCCCCTCCTGTGGCGGGATCACGAAGAAAGGCGACGAAAAGTGCCTTCATTGCGGAAAGCCGATGAAGGGCTAGGTCCCAGGCCGGCCGCCGGGAAAAGGGAACGCCCGTGAACGTAGTGAACATGCTTGACAGGATCGTCGAGCTCAAACGGCGGAGGAACGCCGTCATCCTGGCCCACAACTACCAGATCCCCGAGGTCCAGGACGCCGCCGACTTCGTCGGAGACTCCCTCGAACTCAGCCGGAAGGCCGCCGTTCTTGACGCCGAAGTCATCGTTTTCTGCGGCGTCCAGTTCATGGCCGAGACGGCTGCCGTGCTCTCGCCGTCGAAGACGGTGCTCCTTCCGGAGGCGGCCGCCGGCTGTCCGATGGCCGACATGATCAACGCCCGCGAGCTCCGTTCCTGGAAAGAGCGTTATCCCGGGCTCAAGGTCGTCTGTTACGTCAATACGAGCGCCGAGGTCAAGGCCGAAAGCGATATCTGCTGCACGTCCTCGAACGCGGTCAATGTCGTCAACTCCCTGGGCGTCGACGAGGCCCTCTTCGTCCCCGACAAGAACCTGGCCGCCTGGGCCGCCCGGGAGACGGGCAAAAAGCTCATCGCCTGGGACGGCTATTGCCATGTCCACCACAAGTTCACCCCCGGGGACATCCTCGCGGCGAAGGCCCTCCATCCGGACGCCGAGGTCTGGGTCCACCCCGAGTGCCCTTTGGCCGTCATCGACCTCGCCGACAAGGTCCTGTCAACCGGAAAAATGGTCCTCGAGGCGCGGGCGACGTCCCGGCGGGAAGTCATCGTCGGCACCGAGAAAGGCATCCTCTACCGGCTTGGCCGGGAGAACCCGGCGGTGAGATTCTATCCCGGCCGGGACGCGGCGATCTGCGTCCATATGAAAATGACGACGCTCGCCAAAATCCTGCGGGCGCTCGAAACGGACACCACCCGTATCGTCGTTCCCCCGGCGGTCGCCGACCGGGCTCGGGGGGCCATCCAAGCCATGCTGAGAATTTCATAAAGGAGAGTTGGATATGAAGAAAATGACCGAAGAAAACGTCAAGGCCGCCCTCGCCGGAGAGAGCCAGGCCCATATCAAGTACCTGGCCTTCGCCGATAAGGCCGCCGCCGAGAAACTGCCCAACGTCGCCCGCGCCTTCAATGCCAACGCCTACGCCGAGCAGGTCCACGCCACGAATCATCTCAAGACGCTCGGCGGGATCGGCACAACCAAGGACAACCTCGACGCGGCCGTCGGGGGAGAGAACTTCGAGGTCGAAGAGATGTACCCGGCCTACGTCGTCGTGGCCCAAGCCCAGGGCGAGAAGACGGCCGAGAAGTTCTTCAACTGGGCGATGGCCGCCGAAAAAGTCCATGCCGACGCCTACCGGGGCGCGCGCTCGGCCGTGGAGTCGGGCCGGGACATCGCCTACAAGCCCATCCATGTCTGTTCGTTCTGCGGCTTCACCATGGAAGGTGACGCGCCGGACAAGTGCCCCCTCTGCGGCACTCCGAAAGGCGAGTTCCTCACGTTCTGAATCCGGTTCTTCAGGAGGTTGCCATGGCCATCGACAAGAAACTGACCGCCTGGCAGGTCCTCGGAGTGGCCGTTCGGTCCGAGGTCGACGCCGCGGCTTTCTACACGCGGCTCCAGGAGCGGGTGAAAAACATCCTCCTCGTCCAGAAGCTCAAGTTTCTGGCCATGGAGGAAGAACATCATCGGAAGATCCTGGAGCGGCTTCTCGGACAGAGATACCCGGACAAGGCGCGAGATGTCCCCGAATCCTCGCTGATGCCTCCGATCGCGGTTTCCATCGGCGTCGACCCGTCGGTCCCCGCCTTGTTCGAGGCGGCCCTCAAAGCCGAGGAGACCGCCGAGGCCTTTTATATGGAAGCCGCCGGCGGGGTCGAGGACGAGGGAAGCCGCCGGGTGTTGTCGTACCTCGGGCGCGTCGAGCGGAGCCATCAGGCCATGATCAAGTCCGAGCTCGAGCTCATCCGCAAGTTCCCCGATTACTACGACGTCGAGGACTTCCACATCGGCCAGGACCTCTTTCACGTCGGTCCCTGACCCGGGCCGCGGGGAAGGGGGAAGGGAAGGAGTGATGGACGGCGCGGCCCTGCGGATCAAGCC
>CAZZCH010000172.1:0-2696 GCA_964652895.1 uncultured Eubacteriales bacterium | reverse complement strand
CCCCTGAAACTGCCCTCGTCCGTCACGCCGCCCGACTAAATCACCGCTTATGCTCACTCCGATAACTCCCTCAGCCCCTATACGCGCGGCTTTCTCCGGGAATTCCCCTTTCTAAATGTGGATTCCATCCGGTTATGCCCTCAGACCTTTTTTTTGTTGGATGGGTTTGACGGTGTCTTTCGGCGTATGGTATAAGCCGGTTGGGTTCGCGCGGGGACAAGGGGACCGAAGGAGAGGACGATGAACGACCGAACGGCAAAAAAGATCGGAGTGCTGTTGGCTCTCGCCTGCGTCGCGGCGGGAACAAGCTGGGCGGCGGACGTCAAGAGCCTGACAAGGGAACTATTCGTGGTCCCGTCGACGACGGGGAATGAAGACCTCCTGGCCGGGAAGATCCGCGGGCTCCTGCCGCGCGGCCTGCCCGTCGAGGAGGACGGCCTGGGCACCATCGCCGTACGCTTCCGTGGCCCCGCGGCATCGACGTTTCTCCTCGCCGCCCTAGACGGTTACGGCCACATGGTCAGCGGTATCACGCCCGACGGATACTTGACCGTCGACCGGCCCGCCGCCCCGCCCCACGCCCGGTTCGACACCTACCTCCTCGGCCAGCCGGTCATTGTCTCGACCGCGCGCGGCCCGGTCCAGGGCGTCGTTTCCCAACCCGCGATGCACCTCCTCACCCAGGAACGGCGGAAGACGCTCGTCGAGAATTTCTCCCTCGAAAACGCCTTTATCGACATCGGCGTCAGGTCGGAAAAGGAAGCTCGGGATAAGGGCATCGAGATCCTGGATTCCGTCACTTTTTGGCCGGCCCTGACGGAGCTTGCCGGGAACCAATGGTCCGGTCCCTCCCTCGGTCTGAAGGCGGTTGCGGCCGTCCTCGTCGCCGTAGCCGAATCCCTGGCCAAGGAGCCGCCCGGCGGAGAGACCGTCATCGCCTGGGCCGCCCAGACGAAGTTCGCCGCCCGCGGACGCGGTGCCCGTCCGGCCCTGGGCGCCGTGCGGGCGAAAGCGAAGTGGGCTCCCTCGCGGACGGTCGTCGTCGACGTCATCGCCGCAGGAAAAGACGGTAAGGTGCCCGTCCCCGGGAAAGGCCCGGTCCTCGTCCGGCCCAAGGACGAGACTTCGGCCCTTCGGCAGGCCTTCGAACGGGCGGCCGCCGGGGCGGGCATTTCCTTCCAGTTTCTGGAGGCGGCGAACTCCCCGCTCGCCATCCTCTTCGCCGAGCCGAAGTCCGAAGTCCTGACGGTCGCCCTGCCGGTCCAGTTCCTCAACACACCCTCCGAGATCATCGACCTCAAGGACCTTCAGGCCTTGCGGGACCTCCTCGAAAGATTCCTCAAGACGGGAGGCGGACAATGACCAAGCGTTTATCGGCCCTCATCCTGGCCGTCCTTTTCTCTGGGACTTTCGCCGCGGGCCAGCCCAAAGCCTGGGACATCCTCAGGGAGATCCTCCTCGTTCCCGGCGTTTCGGGGCATGAAGGGCCCGTCGCCGATTTTATCCAGGGCAAACTGCCCTCCGGGTACAAAGTCCAGCGCGACGGGATGCACAACGTCTGGTTCACGGTCGGCTCCGGAAAGCTGCATATCCTCTTCGTCGCCCACTCCGACGAGCTCGGCTGGGTCGTCGATAAGATCACGCCCGATGGCCGGGTGCGGGTCAAGCGGGGCGGTGGCATGCTCGCCGAGGCGGCGGAAGCGCGGCCCGTCCTTATCCACACGGCCCGCGGCGCCGTCGCCGGGATCGTTGCCCCGCGCCCGGGCTACGACGAACGGCGTCCGCCGACGAAAGCGTCGGAAACGCCTTTCGGCCCGGAGAACTTCGACATCTTCCTTGGCGTCTCGACCGAGGCCGAGGCCAGAGCGCTCGGTATCGCCGAGGGCGATTCCGTGACGCCCAAGAAGGTCCTCGTTGATTTCGCCCCTGGCCTGATGGCCAGCCGCGCCATCGACGACCGGGCCGGCTGCGCCGCGCTGATCGACGCCGCCCTGCGCTTGAAGGCCGACTCGTACCGCGGCAAGACGGTCACGTTCGCCTGGGACGTCCAGGAGGAGACGGGGCTCTTCGGGGCGGCCGAGCTGGCCAAGACCCTGAAGCCGGACTTCGTCTTCGCCATCGACACGTTCGTCTCGACGGACTCCCCTCTCGAATCCAAGCGGTTCGGCTATCTCCCGGTCGGCAAGGGCGCGGTCCTGCGAGCCGTCGACTCGAGCAACGTCACGCCAAAGACGGAGATTCGCAAGGTCATGACCATCGCCAAAAAGCGGGGCATCCCGATCCAGGTCGGCAACTCTCGCGGCGGGAACGACGGCTCGGTCTTCCTCGCCGGCGGCGCCGTCGATATCCCTCTTTCCTGGCCCGGCTCCTACGCCCATTCCCTTATCGAGAAGATCGACCGCCGCGACCTCGAGGCCCTGACGGATCTCGTCCTAGCCATCATTTCGGATTGGAAGTAGAGTCTCTGGCTGAGGTGAAAAACAAATAGGGGGGGCTATGCAAGAGAATATTCCAATTTATGGTGGCCAAGATACTCGCCGGATGACAGGATACAATTCTACCAGAAAAACAGCCGTCCTAGCCTTATTGGCAATATTTCTTGTTCGAATAAATTTGGGCAGGGCCCAGGCGAGTATCAAGGATTATGGTTCAATAGTTATAAAGCCCCATATTTGGCCATCGCCGACCTCCGGCAG
>CAZZCH010000171.1:1348-2724 GCA_964652895.1 uncultured Eubacteriales bacterium | reverse complement strand
GACCGACGCCAACGGCATGTATAAGGTCGACGGCGTCGACGAAGGCCGGTATATCCTGGGCGTCACGGCGACGCAGGGCGATTTCAACTTCGACTACGTCATGCTCCTCAAGGGCGGGGAGATAGCCAAGCTGTCGGTCGCGCTGGTGCCCGGTGGGCAAGCCACGAGTGGGGACGCGCCGAAGAAGAGCTTCTTCAAGTCGCCGGTGGGGATCGTCACGATGGTCGTCGTGGCCGGGGTGATATTGTATGCTATCTTCGCCGAGGGCGAGGCCTCGCCGATCAGGTAAGCGGCCGGTTTTCCGTCTTGTGTTGAGGAGATGACCCGAAATTTCCAAATAGACAAATGTGTCCCCCTTCTTGTCTCATTTCTGTCCCTTTTCTGACTGAGCAAGCTGAAAATATCTCGAATTTCTGGTCGGACCGGGTTATAATATATATATTATCAGCGTGTTACGTAATTTAGGTATTGAGATTATCGGTTGGCACTGTTTTTGCTTATAAGCTTATAAGAGAGAGTTTATATAATCGCAAAGTGAGGCTCGAATTAGGGAGCCCGGAAATCTCAATAGGGAGGTTTTAGATGAACAAATCGGTTTCGAGGTCCAGGTGGATGGTCTGGGGGGCGCTGGCGGCGTTTGCGCTCTTTGTCGTTCCGTTTGGCGAAGTGGCTTGGGCGAAGTCCCAGAGCGGGTCGCTCGTCGGGTTCGTCTATGCGCAGGACTTGAAGACGCCCGTGGCCGGGGCCATCGTCAAGGTCCGGAACATGGCCAACCAGAAGGAATACGCGAGCGGCTCGACCGACGCCAACGGGATGTACAAGATCGACGGCATCGACGAAGGCCGGTACATCCTGGGTGTCACGGCGCCAACGGGCGATTTCAACTTCGACTACGTCATGATCCTCAAGGGCGGCGAGATAGCCAAGTTGTCGGTCGGCTTAGCGCCGGGCACCGTAGCGGCGAATGCAGACAAGTCGGGCAAGAAGAACTTCTTCAATTCGACGGCCGGATTCTTGGCCATGGTCGCCGTGGCCGGGGCGGTATTCTACCTTGTCGTTTCTCATGAAGGAGAAGCCTCGCCTATCCGGTAAGCCCGAAAGCTCGAAGTCAAGAGGGGGTCAAACCTACCTTTTACCCAAAAATGGGTAAAAGGTAGGTTTGACCCCCTCTTGTTTTCACCCCCAAAAACCCCAACATCGTGCCAGGGGCGGAGTTATGGCAATTCGTCCGGATTTTTCATATGATACGGGCAGGGGCATAAATTGACCAAGCACATCGTTTTCTGGGGGATCTGCGCGGTCCTCGTCTTCGTCCCCCTGCCCATCGGCTCGGTCGAGGAGTGGGCGATATTCGTCTTCGAGGCGGCGACGATCGG
>CAZZCH010000171.1:0-1248 GCA_964652895.1 uncultured Eubacteriales bacterium | reverse complement strand
TGGCGGTCTCTTTCCTCCAGGTCGTGCCGCTCCCGGCCGGGATCGTCAAGGTATTGTCGCCCCGGGCGTATGACATTTTCTTGAGCCTGGTCCGAGACGGGATCGCGGCGCCGTCGGCGTGGTTGACCCTTTCGCTTGCGCCGAGCGCCACCCTGTCCGAGCTTGTCCTGATCTTGTGCTATGGGATATTCGGCTTTCTCGTCCTGCGCACGGTCAGGTCTCGGCGCCAGATCGAGATCTTTGTCGTGGTCATCGTCGCTTCGGCCCTCTTTCAAGCCGTCTACGGCATGACCGAGATGTTCAGCGGCCACGAGATGATCTTCGGCCGCGTCAAGCGCTACGGGGCCGGCTCGGTCACCGGGACATACGTCAACCGCAATCACTTCGCCGGCTTTCTGGAGATGATCTTTCCGTTGAGCCTGGGCTATCTCCTGGTCAAAGCCCGCTATTTCGCCATGGAGAAGGGGCTGTCGATCAGGCAGAAGGTCCTATGGTTCGGCCAGGAGAGCCTCCAGTGGACGCTCCTCCTCGGGCTAGTGCCGGCGTTTATCGGTGTCGGCCTCGTCTTTTCCAAGTCGAGGTCCGGCATCATGGTCCTCGGCGTCACGGCCGTTCTGGCCGCGGCGGCGACCGCTTCGTGGCGCGAGTTCTCGGACGAGGAAGGGGAGGAGCACGGGGAGGGGAAGGGCGCGAGGCGCCGTTTCGGGCGGATCGTCCGCGTCGTCGTCATGGTCGTCCTGGCCGCGGCGGTCTGGCTCGGCATCGGTCCGGTCATTGACCGGTTTTCCGAGATGGACATTTCCTACGAGGCGCGGCGGCTTTTTTACGAGAATACGGTCGAGATGATCGGCGATTTCCCTCTGGCCGGGACGGGCAAGGGCACTTACGTCGATGCCTACGCCATGTATGAGAAGGTCGACGACGGCGTGAAGCTCTCGTACGCGCACAACGATTATCTTCAGTTCGCGGCCGAGAACGGGGTCGCCGCAGGAGGGGCGCTGGCAGTGGCGGGGATCGGGCTGGTCGTCTGGCTGGCGGCGATGTGGCGGCGGCGCCGAAGCTCGTTCGCCAAGGGCATCGGGCTCGGGGCCATGCTGGGCGTCACGGCCATCCTCATCCACGGCTTCACGGACTTCAACCTGCAGATCCCGGCCAACGCGGTTTATTTCACGGCGCTGGCTATGCTGGGTGTCGTCGTCTTAGGCAGGGCAAAGAAGGGGGACACGTACAAAGAGTACATGTCCCCGA
>CAZZCH010000170.1:0-2727 GCA_964652895.1 uncultured Eubacteriales bacterium | reverse complement strand
TCCTAAGCCCGGAAAAAGGCTTCTTTTTTTACCTTATTTGTTATTTATCAATACATTATTGCAGCCAAGCAACGTATAATGCGGGCATGAGTGGGCCGTGGCTACTCCTTGTTGGCGCCGCGGCAGGCGTATTCGCCGGGCTGTTCGGAATAGGCGGCGGCATCATTATCGTCCCGGCGCTCATTCTGTTGGCCGGGTTCCCCCTCGTCAAGGCGACAGGGACATCCCTCGCGGCGATCCTCCTTCCCGTCGGCATCCTCGGTGTCATCGCCTACTATAAGGCGCGCATCATCGACCTGCGGGCGTCGGCGTTCATAGCGGCCGGGGTTCTTTCGTCGGTCGTCGTCGGGGCCTGGCTGGCCAACACTCTCCCGGTCGACCTCATGCGCAGGTTTTTCGCCGTATTTTGCCTCTATGTCAGCTGGAACTTCATCGACCCGGTGCGGCGGATAAAACGCTTGCGGGGAAGCGAGGTCGCGGCCAGACCCGAGCCCGAGGCCAACCCGCATCCCTCCCCTTATGCGCTCATCGGCATCGGCCTACTGGCCGGCGTGATGGCCGGCATGTTCGGCATCGGCGGCGGCAACATCATCGTCCCGATGCTGACCCTAGTCCTTCACTATCCGGCCAAGCGGGCCATCGCCACGTCTCTCGGGGCCATCCTCTTCCCCTTCGGCCTGCCCGGTGTTCTCTACTATTACCACGCCGGAACGCTCGACCTGACGGCCGCGGCCTGGATCGCCCTGGGCCTATTCCTTGGCACCGTCTTCGGCGCCCGCATCACCATCAGCCTACCCTCGAGGACGGTCAAGCTCCTCTACGGCCTCTTCCTCGTCGTCGTCACCGCCCATTTCTTTTTGTAGCTTGTTCTTTTTGTAGCTTGGCTGTGGCATCTATATGATAATAAAATAATTGCGTGATGTTCAGGGCCGGAAAAAGGCCTTAAACAGGGTTTTTCGGGGTGGTTTTCGCGATCGACGATAGGCTTTGGGCCTGGACTTTGAAAAGCTTGCCGGTCGCCCGGGCCACCTCCAGACCATCGCGATCGCGAAGTTCGCTCTCCGCCAGAACAATCCGCCCCTTGTCCTCGACAAAACGACCTTTGAGCTTATGGACGACCCCCGTCGAGGCCGGCTTGACGAAGCGCACCGTCATTTCGCCCGTGACGCATCTGAAGCCCTTCGCACCTGCGGCGTAGATCATCGCTTCATCGAGGACCGTGGCCAAGAGCCCACCGTGGACGATCTTCGCCCAACCTTGGAGATGCTCCGGGAAGGTCACATCTGCCATCGATTCCCCGCGCTCCGGGTCCGTCCGGATACGGAGCTTCAGCCCGGCCGGATTCTTCTCGCCGCAGACGAAACACACGCGGTCGTCACGGAAGTCGTTCGCCATGGACACCTTCCTCTCGACGTCGTTTAGCACACTTTCGCCTCGCCGGCAAGGGCGGGCCTGTTGCTATTTTCACGCGCCCGGGCTATGTTAAGAAGGAAAGGAGGAGGGATGAAAGATCTAAGAGTCGAGGTCGTCGGCGTCAAGAAGCGTTGCGGGGCCAAGCACAAGACCGGTGATCATTTCTTTATCCGCGGCTCCGGCATGCTCGAGGTGCCCAAGGGCAAGAAGGTTTGCCTCTACGCCCTCAACAGCCTGTTTCCTTTTTTGACGGCCAAGCAGCGGGAAGACGAGCTGCCGGCCGACGACTGGATCGCTGAAACCGAGGTCCTCGTCTGCCCGGACCCCGACGGCGTCCGGTTCAAAATCACGACACTCTAACCAGGTTCTTTCTCATGGCTTGTCACCGTCGGGGGTTCCTTTTATAATAGCGACTCGAGTTTATCCGGTCCGACGAGGAGAGCCGTCATGACCCCGGCCGCAGAAAACGATATCGTCCTCAATCTCTTCAAGGAATGCGACGCCCTGCTCCAGGGCCATTTCAAGCTGACCTCGGGGAAACACTCCGAGTGGTATTTCGAGAAGATCCGGCTCATCGAGAAGCCGGCCGCCCTCGAAAAGATCGTCGACCTCCTGGCCGTCAAGATCCAGCGCGAAGTCCAGGATTTCGAGTACGTCGTCTCCCCCGCCTACGGCGCCATCGCCATCGGCTTTCTGGCCGCCCTCAAGCTCGGCAAGAAGTTCGCCTTCACCCAGCGCACCGACGAAAAGATGACCATCCGCTCCGGCTTCTCGGGGCTCGACGGCTCGCGCGCCGTCATCGTCGAGGACATCCTGACGACGGGGGGATCGATCCAGGAGGTCGTCGCCTGCCTGCGCGAGCGGCAGGTCGCAGTCGGCGGAATCTACGTCCTCGTCGACCGGAGCGGCGGCGCCGTGCCGGTCGAAGGGAAGGCCGTCGGCAGTCTCCTCGCCCTCAAGGTCGAAGCTTTCGAACCCGACGCCTGCCCGTTCTGCGCCAAGGGCCTGCCGCTCACCAAGCCCGGGGCTTCCGACAAGAAGGGCTAGGGCTAGCCTCGGTCTGGTTCTTTTGTTTTTAGCCAGAAAAAACCCGTTTTAGGGCCGAAACCCGGCCCGGTTTTCTTTTTAATTCATTTATCCTGTATATGTTAGGACAGCCAAGGCGCATCAGGCTTCGGCAGTTTCCTTTACCCTCTTTTTCCCGGCGAGCTTGTCGGCCACGACGTAGAACGCAGGGACGACGATCAAGCTCAAGGCCGTGGACAGGACCAGCCCGCCGATGACGGCGATGGCCATGGGCATCCGGATCTCGGC
>CAZZCH010000169.1:0-2736 GCA_964652895.1 uncultured Eubacteriales bacterium | reverse complement strand
GAACCGCCGCGCCCAGGAGGTATCACCATGTTGTCCCGAATGAGCCGGATTCCCCTCGGGCGAGCCCCGGTCACCATTGTCGCCGCCATGGGGCTGGTCCTCTGCGGCGCCCTTCTCGGCGCCGCCGGCGAAGAGGCCGGAAAGGTCCCGGACCCGACGCTGGCCGTCTGGTCCGTTCGTCCGGCCGAGAAATGGGAAAACGCCTTTCCCGTCGGGAACGGCCGGCTGGGAGCCATGGTCTTCGGCAAGACCGACGAAGAGCGGATCCAGCTCAACGAGGAAACCTACTGGTCGGGCGGGCCTTATTCCACGGTCGTCAAAGGCGGCTTCCAGGCCCTGCCCGAGATCCGGAAGCTCGTGTTCGATGGGCAGTACAAGCTCGCCCACATCCTGTTCGGCCGGAACCTGATGGGCTACCCGGTCGAACAGCAGAAATATCAGGCGCTTGGCAACCTGGTCATCCAATTCCCGTCCAAGGATGCGGCGACGGACTACCGCCACGAGCTCGACCTAGACATGGCCATCGACACGACCTCCTACACACTCGGCGGCATCCGCTACGCGCGTCAGGTCTTTGCCAGCCCCGTCGACCAGGTCATCGTCGTCCGTCTGACGGCCGACCAGCCCGGCCGGATATCCTTCCGGGTTCAGCTGCGGGGCGAGAGGAACGAGGCCCACTCGAACTACGCGACCGACTACATGCGGATGGACGGCTTCGGTCCGGACGGCCTCGTCGTCCGGGGCAAATCGGCCGACTATATGGGGGTCGAGGGCAAGCTCCGCTACGAGGCGCGGCTTAAAGCCGTTGTCGAAGGCGGCGCTTTAAGTGTCGATTGGGATGAGCTCATCGTCAGCGGCGCCGACGCCGTGACCTTGCTCGTCGCCGCGGCGACCAACTTCACGAGCTACAAGGACGTGACCGGCGACCCCGCCGCCCGCGTCGATACGGCCCTGAAAGCGGCGTCCGGAAAAACCTTCCGCGCGCTTCGGGAGGCCCATGTCCGTGAGCACCAGAGGCTCTTCCGGCGGGTCGCGATGAAGTTCCCGCGCACCCCGAACGCCGACCTGCCGACTGCCGAGCGGATCAAGAAATTCGATGGTATGAACGACCCGTCGCTGGCCGGGTTGGTCTTCCAATTCGGCCGCTACTTGTTGATCTCTTCGTCGCGCCCGGGAACCCAGCCGGCCAACCTCCAGGGGATCTGGAACGACAAGATGAACCCGTCCTGGGATTCCAAGTACACGACCAACATCAATACCGAGATGAACTACTGGCCGGCCGAGGCCGGGAACCTCAGTGAGTGCGTTGAGCCGCTCGTCCGGATGATCCGCGAGCTGACCGACCAGGGAGGCCAGGTGGCCCGCGAGAACTACGGCGCCGGCGGCTGGGTCTTCCACCAGAATACCGATCTCTGGCGCGTGGCCGCGCCCATGGACGGCCCGAGCTGGGGGACGTTCACGACGGGCGGCGCCTGGCTGGCGACTCACCTCTGGGAGCACTATCTCTACACCGGCGACAGGGAGTTCCTGCGAGAGAATTACCCCGTCATCAAGGGGAGCGCGGAGTTCTTCCTGGATTTCCTCGTCCCCCACCCGAAATACGGCTGGCTCGTGACCAACCCGTCGACCTCCCCGGAGAATTTCCCGGCCGTCCCCGGCCAGCTTCCGTTCTTCGACGAGATCACGACCTTCAGAACGACGACCTCCATCTGTGCCGGTTCGACGATCGACATGCGGATCCTCGACGCCCTCTTCGGCCAGGTCGCCCAGGCCGCCGACGTTCTGGGTTTCGACCAGGATTTCAAGAAGAAGGTCCTCGAGGCGCGCGCGAAGCTGGCCCCGATGCGGATCGGCCGTAAGGGCAACCTCCAGGAATGGCTCGAGGATTGGGACGAGACGGAAAAAAGCCACCGCCACATCTCCGGGCTTTGGGGCCTTTTCCCGGGCCGTCAGGTATCGCCCCGCCGGACGCCCGAGCTGGCCGAGGGCGCCCGGGTCGTCCTCGAACAGCGGGGCCTTCCCGGCAACGGCTGGTCTTCGGCCTGGAAGGCGGCCTGCTGGGCCCGGCTCGGCGACGCCGGCAAGGCCATGGACAACTTCACCTTCGCGATGAACAAGTACACCACCGACAGCCTATTCTCGATCTGCAGCAATGCCCTCCAGGTGGACGGGGCCTTCGGCCTGGCGGCGGCCGTGGCCGAGATGATCCTCCAATCGCATGAAGACGAGCTCGATCTGTTGCCGGCCGTTCCCGCTTCTTGGAGCGAGGGGGAGGTCCGGGGCCTGCGGGCCAGGGGAGGGTTCGAAGTGAGCCTGGACTGGTCGGGCGGGCGGCTGAAACGGGCGACCATTCTCTCGACACTCGGCGGGATGTGCCGCGTCCGGGCGGGCGTCCTCGTCTCCGTCGTTTCGGAAGGAAAGAAGGTCCGGTCTTCGTCCCCGGCGAACGGGATCATCGAGTTTAGGTCAGATGCCGGGCGAACCTATATTTTAGCGGCCCGCTGAGGTCCGCCTACTTCGGAGGATTGGAAGGATTTTATAAGGAGGCTGGTTCCCATGAGAGCACGTCTGATCCCCATTGTTCTGATCGTTCTGGCGGTCGGGGTCCTTGTCCCCGCCTTGTCGATCGCTCAGGACAAGGCCGCAAATCCTACCCTGACCTTGGAGCGCATCTTCGTCGGCCGCGAATTCGCCGCCGAGCGCTTCGGGCCGGCCCGCTGGATGCGCGACGGCGAG
>CAZZCH010000168.1:0-2757 GCA_964652895.1 uncultured Eubacteriales bacterium | reverse complement strand
TGAGAGTCCGCTTGACAAGCCGGAAATTCATGATATCATACAAACTAGTTTGCTATACAGACCTTAAAGGAGAAAAGACATGGTCGACATCGAAAAGATCGAGAAACGGACGGTCCAGAGCTTTTATGACGACGGCCTGCCCGAGATCTCTCTCGGTCTCATCTTCCTACTGCTCGGCGGTTATTTCTTTGCCCAGACGACCGCTGCCGAAAGGTCCGCGCTCAGCTCGGCGCTGAGCGTCCTGTTCGTCCTCGTCATCGTCTCCGCGGGCTTCCTCGCCAGCCGCATCCTCCGCTTCCTCAAGCGCCGCATCACCTACCCCCGGACGGGCTACGTCGCATTCAAGAAGAAAGAGCCGAGTTCGAAGCGCCGCGCCGCAACCATGATCGTCGGCGGCATTATCGGCGCGGCGACCGCCGCGCTCTACGGCCTCTCGCCGTCGTTCAAGGTGCTCTTCCCCGCCCTGAACGGACTCCTGCTCGCCGTCGCCGTGCTCCTCATCGCCGGCAAGATCGGCCTCGCCCGATTCTACATCCTCTCCGCCGCCTCGGCCGTCATCGGCTTGGCCGTCACCGCGGCCGGGGTCGGCGACATCAAGGGCATCAGCCTCTATTACGGCCTCTTCGGCGCCGCTGTGACTCTCTCCGGCCTGGCGACCCTCATCGTCTACCTCCGGAAGTCGCCCCGCGCCGACCGGGAGAACACCGATGCCGTCTGACCTCCGCATCCTCCCCGACATCAACCGTCTCATCCACGAGCCGGCCCGGCTGGCCCTCGCGGCCATCCTCTCGGTCGTCGAAAGCGCCGATTTCCTCTACCTCCAGCGCGAGACCGGGTTGACCAAGGGCAATCTCTCGTCCCACCTGGCCAAGCTCGAGGAGGCTGGCTACGTCGCCATCGAAAAGACCTACCGTGGGCGCATCCCTCTGACCCTCGTCCGACTGACCGACGCGGGCACAGCGGCCTACCGCGCTTACCGGTCCCGTTTCAAGAAATTTTTAGAGAAAACCGGCTGATCCTGGATTAGGTGGGATGGTCAGCTTCTCTTCAGCACGTAGAAGGCGCGGTCGCCGAAGAGAAAGTGGTCGGCGACATAGCCGCGAGCGAAATAGGCCGTCATGGTCCGGCGCAGGCCCGTCTGCCATTCGGCGATGAGGTCCGGCCGCCCGGCCAGGGCCATGATATCCCTCGGAACCTCGGCCAGGACGACCTCGTCGTCGAGCCGCAGATTCGGGCGCCCGGGCCGGTGGAACGGGCCTTCCCCGCCGGAACTCCGCTCCTGGGCCTTGAGCAGAGCGGCGGCGTCGAAGACGGGTCTCCGGGCCTTTCCCTCGAACCTGGCCCGGACCCGGCGGTCGCGGATCGGCCATTCGATGAGCATCCGGTCGGTGGGAATGCCCGGCCCGAGGCAAAGGCTGGGCGTCAGGCCGTAGAAGTTGGGGACATACGTCCTGGAAACGGCGCCCAGCGCCTGGAGGTTGAGGTTGGCGTTGCGGGTCTTGAGCGGATCGTAAGTCCAGGTGATGAAGCGGTAGCCGCGCTTAACGGCTTCCTCCCGCTGGGCCCATTTGAGGGCTTTGCCCAGGCCGCGGCCCTGGAAGTCCGGCAGAACGGCGAGCAAGTGCGAATGCTGACAGGATTCGCCATCAAAGACGGCGGGGAAGGAGTAGACGAAACCGGCGAGCGCGGGACCGACGAAGGCCCCGAGCAGGATCGCCCCCATCCGGCGCGAAACGGCGAACTGGTGGACGGGCGTCAGGTCGACGTCCTCATGCTTCCAAACGGCCCGCTGGATGTGCAGGAGCTTCTCGAATTCCTCGAAAGAAACCAGGGGCTTGATCCTGACGCGTTCAGCCAAGCTTGACTCCCTTCCGGTGGGCCCGCCACTCGTAAATGCCGATGATGCGGCGGGCCATGGCTTCGGCGGAATATTTTTCGAGGACGGCCTCCCGGCCGCGGGCGGCCAAACGGCCGGCCAGGCCCTTGTCCAGGCAGATCTTGAGGATCGCGTCCGCCAGGGCCTTGGCGTTCCGGGCGGGGACGAGGAGCCCGGTCTCGCGGGGGGTGATGATGTCCCGGGCCGCCCCGACGTCCGCGGCGACGACGGGAAGGCCGCTGGCCATGGCCTCGATAAGGAAGCCGCCGAGCCCGTCGAGGTGCGAAAATACGGCGAACATGTTCAGGGAAGCCAGGACACGCGGCGCGTCGTTCCGCCGGCCCAAGAAATAGAAGACGTTGTCCATGGGGGGCCTAGCGGCGGGGTCGTCGGATCCGAGGCGCAGGCTTCCCTCCCCGACGACGAGGATCTTGACCTTCGGGGCCGATTGGCCGACGATCGCGGCCGCCTCGAGGAGCTTCCGGTGACCCAATTCATCCTCGAGGGGAAGGACGACGCCGGCTAGGAAGTCGTCCGGGCCCAAGGCGAGCTCCCGGCGGACAAGATCGTCGGGGCCGGGGGACGTGAAAGATGAGAAATCCGAGCCGAGGGGGACGACCTCAACGTTTCCTTCGGCGACGCCGCCGCGGACGAGGATCAAACGGACCCCTTCGGAGCCGGCGATGAAGACATCGACCGCCGCGAGCGGCAGCCGCCCTTCGAGCGGCGAGGAGTCGGCAGGCCGGGAGAGGATGCGGACGGGAACCTGGGCCGAAACGGCCGCCGGAAGCCCGAGCCCGGCCCCCAGCGTCTCGTGGAAATGGGCCAAACGGCATCGGCGGGCCTTCATGGCCCGGACCAAGCTCCGCCGGACGACCCAT
>CAZZCH010000167.1:0-2758 GCA_964652895.1 uncultured Eubacteriales bacterium | reverse complement strand
CGGGCCGACATGGACGCCCTCCCCGTCCAGGAGACGACGAACCTGCCCTTCAAGTCCCTGAACCCGGGCGTCATGCACGCCTGCGGTCACGACGTCCACTCCTCGGTCGTCCTGGGGACGGCCCTCGTCCTCAACGCCCTCAAAGACAAGCTCAAGGGGACGGTGACGTTCATTTTCCAGCCGGCCGAGGAAGGCGCTCCGGACGGCGAGGAGGGAGGGGCGGACCTGATGGTCAGGGAAGGAGCCCTGGATAACCCTTCCGTCGGAGCCGTTTTCGGGTTTCACGTCTGGCCTGAGAACGTCGTCGGCACAGTGCTCGTCGCCCCGGGCAACGTGACCGCCGCGTCGGACACGTTCACCATCACGGTCAAGGGGAAAAGCGCCCACGCCGCGCGGCCCCACGAGGGCATCGACGCCGTGGTCATCGCCGCCGAGATCGTCACGGCGCTCCAAACGGTCGTCAGCCGGGCCTCGGACCCGACCGACCCGGCCGTGGTGACCGTCGGCACCATCAACGGCGGCGCCCGCCGGAACATCATCGCCGAGCGCGTCGTCCTCGAGGGGACGGTCCGGACGCTCAGCGAAGCGAACCACAAAAAGATCCCTCCGCTCATGGAGAGCATCGTCAGGAATATCGCCGGAATGTACGGCGCCGACGGCAAGCTTGAGTATAAAGAGGCCCTCCCGTCCGTCTTTAATAATCCGGAGCTGGCCGCCGCCATGATCCCGACCCTGACCAAGCTCCTGGGCAAGGACAAGACGCTCGAATGGAAACCGCAGATGATCGCCGAGGACTTCGCCTTCCTGGCCCGGAAGGTCCCCGGCTTCTTCTTCTTCCTGGGCGTCAAGAGCCCGGGCCAGGCGACGGCGGCGCCCCTCCACAGCCCCAACTTCAACCCGGACGAGAGGAGCATCCCCCTGGGGATCAGGATCCTCAGCCATCTCCTGCTCGATGCCCTGGACGGCCAGAGCGCCCTCGCCTCCGGCGAACCGGGCCGCTAAGAACCAGCCCCTTCCCTTTCCTGTTCCTGGCGGCCGCCCTCGGCCTGGGGATCTCCGCGGCCTCGTCTTTTCCCATCCCGCCCGGCCCGGCGTGCGGCCTGTCGTTCATTCTGCTCGCCGCCGGTTGGCTCGCGTTCGCCGTCCGTTCCGACCGGACGGCCGTCGTTTTTCTCCTTGCCGCCGTCGCCGCCTCGGGCGCCGCGCGCCTGGCCGTCCATGACCGGGAATACGAGCGCAATCCCCTCCATTCTTACGAGGCCGGCGACTATGTCGACATCGCGGGCCGGCTGTACCGTTCACCCGGCCGCGAACCGGACCGGGACGTCCTGTTCATCGCCGTCCGGACGATCGGAACGGGCGGCGCCGACGAGCCCGTTTACGGCCATCTCCGGTTGAGCGTGCCCTTCGCGCGGGGGACCCGCCGCCGGCTCGATTTCCTGGCCGGGGACGAGATCAGGGCCTCCGTCCGGCTGAGCTCGGGAGGCGCCTTCCGGAATTTCGGCGCCTTCTCGTACGAAAGATATCTCCGGGGAGTGAACATCCACCGGCGGGCCTCGACGAAGACATCCCTGCTTGTCAAGCGGACCGGGACCGCCCCGACCGGCTCGGTCCGCGCCCGGATATCCCGCATCCGGTGCGGCATCCAGGCCGAGCTCGAGCGGCGGTTCCCCGCGCCCGACGGGAACGACATCTCTCCCGCGGGAGCCGTCCTCGAGGCCCTGCTCCTCGGCGAAGACGGCCGTTTGGACGAGGCCACCGTCGAGAACCTCCAGCAGACGGGCCTCTACCACCTGTTCGCCATCTCCGGCGGGCACATCGCCATTCTCAACGTTCTCCTCTTCTCCCTTTTCCGGCTGGTCCGGATGTCCCAGCGGGCCTCGCGTCTGTCTTTGGCCGCCTTCCTTGTTTTTTATACGATCCTCGTCGAGGGCAGCCCCTCCGTCCTGCGGGCGACGTTCATGACCCTGGCCTATCTCGCCGGGCGGCTCCTCTGGAAGGACGTCCACGTCTTGAACACCATCTCCGCGAGCGCCCTCTTCCTCCTTCTCCTCAACCCCTCGAGCCTGTTCGATGCCGGCTTCCAGCTGACCTACGTCGCGACCCTGTCCATCATCCTCTTCACGCCGCCGCTCCTTAAGAAACTGCCGCGGCTGCCGCTCAAGGCGACCGAGCTCGCCTGCCTCTCCGTCACCGCCGCGCTCGGAGTCGCGCCCCTCATCGCCGGGAACTTCAACCGCGTCACGTTCTCGTCCCTTCTTCTGAATTTCGCCGCCATCCCTCTCGTCGGCCTGATCATGGGCGCGGGCTACGCCTTCCTTCCGTTCGCGGCGGCGTTCCCAGCGGCGGCGGGGCCCCCGGCCGCGGTCCTCGGGTTTCTCGTCGCCGTTTTCGCCAAGATCTCTCACGCCCTCGACCCCTTCCCTTTTCTGTCTTTCCGCGTCCCGACGCCCCGCCCCGGGGTCGTCTTCGGCTATTTCCTGTTCCTCGGTCTCTGTCTCGTCCGGCGGCGGTTCAGGGGACAGCGCTTACTTGCCGGCGCCGGCTTTTTCCTGTTCTTCGCGGTCCTCGTCGTCTCGCCCTTCCGCCCGGGGTCGCCCGAGCTGAGGGTGACCATGATCGACGTCGGCCAGGGCGAATCGCTGCTCGTCGAATTCCCCGGGCGCCGGACCATGCTCATCGACGGCGGCGGCCTGGCCGCGAGCTCCTTCGACGTCGGGGAAAAGGTCGTCTCCCCCGTCCTCTGGAGAAAGGGGAT
>CAZZCH010000166.1:0-2784 GCA_964652895.1 uncultured Eubacteriales bacterium | reverse complement strand
AATCTATGAAAATCCTTGTCAGACGTGCTTCAAATGCGAATCACGCAACAGGCTCAAAAGTCCACCAAAACTCCACGGCCGTTTTCAGCCACCAACACGAAAGGTGACACGAAACTCGGCGGGGGCCATCGGGGAGGCCGGTTTCCGAACCCTCAGTCTTTGTGAACGCGAATCCACTTGATGTTCTGGAAGTCCTCAGCGTCGACGATTATCGTGTCGACTCGATTCGTGCCATCGGCTTTCGTCAGCGTCACGATGAGGTCTTGCGGGTTCGACGCATGTCCCTTGCTGGGGATCAGGTCGAACAGGACCCGGACCGCGGCGCCGGCCGGGGCATAAATGGCAAGGTGAGTCCAGAAATCATCATAGCTGGTGAAGGTGGCTTCACTGAAAGCTATCATTCCGCCGACTAACGCTCCGAGGAGCGCCTCCGCCAAAAAATTAGGAGCGGTCACGATGCGTCCCACTTGTATCTCAACCGGATTATACCCCAGAGATTCGATCCGGATAACTTGGCCCCTCTTCCGCCTGGCCAGCCTGATCTCGACCGGGGTCGCGGCCTGCGGCTTGCCGTTGACGCCGACCGTCGAGAGCGCCAGAGAGGAGGTCACGGGGATCGGCTGTGTCCTCGATCTAAACAGCGTCCCGCAGTTTGGAAACAGCAGGATGCTCATGAGGGTCAGGAAGAGAAAGCAGCGATTTGTTCTTGTAATCCTCATCGTCGACTTCCCTTACGCTTCATTATTCTGGGAATAAACTAACCTGTCAACAGCAACTTCGGGGGACTGAATCCTGAGGGGAGGCCGGTGTATAAGGAAAAACTAGCTTCACGCGCAGCTTTATCAGTAAGGTAGGTAAATTCTGTATAGGGCTATAGACGTCCCGGGTAGGTTCGACTCCCACACCTTCCCGCCATCTCCTTATTTATCAGCGAGTAATATCTAATCTACGGAATCGTGTCGAACCACATACACTTCTTCCTTAATGTCTTTTTATGCTGTCTTATAGCGATTTTTCTCTTAAAAGTCGCCATTTTCTACACGGCGTTTTCAGCCCATATTGGTACGGCGCCGGCACACGGACGTCACACACGGGAGGCGGTTTTCCTAACTCGTCTACTTCTATTCGCCTTCCCCATAGAGTCCTACAGTAGAAGCCCGTTTCGCCCCAAATCGAGCTTATTAAGCCTGAGTTTCTCCAGCTGGTTCGTTCTGTTATAATTAGGAGAACCGCACGCAAAGGAGGTCATCGATGTCCTCTTCTCCTCGCCTTTCCCCTGTCCCCTGAATAGGCTGATGTATTCCGCTCCCAGAAATTCGTTAAGATGTCTGGAGAAAACATGAAAGGTCAAAAGAAACCGTTTTTGATCGTCCTTTTGCTCCTCCTGATGCTGGCCGCATGCGAAAAAACGGAGCGAAATGTTCGGGCATGGGCCTGGATCTCCGGTAGCAATGCCGCTTTCCCCACCGGAGTCTATGGAACAAAGGGAGTCCCCTCGCCCTCCAATGTCCCCGGCGGGAGGCGAGGCGCGGTATCTTGGAAGGATTCGGATGGGCGGTTCTGGCTCTTTGGCGGAGACGGCCTGGATTCGGGCGGCTACATGGGCCCGCTCAACGACCTATGGACGTTTGACTCGGCGTCCGGGCAATGGACCTGGGTCTCCGGCAGCGAATTTAGACACGAACCCGGCACTTACGGGACACAGGGAATTCCCGATCCTACGAACGTCCCGGGGGCCAAGACTTCGGCGGTCGCTTGGTGTGACCCCAACGGTCACGTCTGGCTCTTCGGCGGAGGGGGCAGCCTCGGAGTACTCAACGACCTGTGGAAATACGACCCAATCTCCGGCCTATGGACGTGGATTTCAGGCAGCGATGATCCGTATCGAACAGGTATTTATGGGACAAAGGGGACTCCCGACCGCCAGAGTGTTCCCGGGGCAAGAGCGGGGTCTGTGTCCTGGGTCGGCTCCCAGGGCAAACTCTGGCTCTTCGGAGGTGTGGGATACGGTGCGATCGGCTCCGGTTGTCTTAATGACCTCTGGAGCTTCGACCCTTCAACTCTAGAATGGACATGGGTCTCCGGCAGCCCAACCCATTCCCAGAGCGGCGTTTATGGGACAAAGCGCTTTCCAGCGCCATCTAACGTCCCGGGAGGACGATGGAACTCTTTCTCCTGGTTGGATCCGAGCGGAAAGCTCTGGCTCTTCGGGGGATTCGGCCTCGATTCTGCCGGCGATTCGGATTACCTCAACGATCTGTGGAGTTTCGATCCCACGACCCTCGAGTGGACCTGGGTATCCGGCAGCGATAGCATCGATCAGGTGGGCGATTATGGAACGCGGGGAAGGGCCTCCCCCGGGAGCAGAGAAGCCGGCGCGTCCTGGATAGATCCGCAGGGGAGGCTCTGGCTATTCGGAGGGAGCGGCCTTGATGCCGGCGGATACCGGGACCAGCTCATGGACTTATGGAAGTTCGACCCGGAAAAACTCTTATGGACCTGGGAGTCCGGAAGCGACATGGGGGACCAGGTGGGAGTATATGGGACCAAGGGAACGGCCGATGGGGCCAATTATCCGGGCGCCAGATTTGCGCCCGTCTCATGGATCGATCTCGACGGAAGGCTCTGGCTTTTCGGAGGATTTGGCTTTCCCATGTCAGGACAAAACGGATACCTAAACGACCTATGGCGGTATGACCGGTGAGGCCGTCGGGAAGGCCTCCATGTTGGCTGCGTATTCCGAGCGATCCCGGCCAGTCATTCCGACGGAAGCCGGCCACCTGT
>CAZZCH010000165.1:0-2824 GCA_964652895.1 uncultured Eubacteriales bacterium | reverse complement strand
TGGTCCAGGTCGAAAAAGGCCTGCCGGTGGCCCGGCAGGCCACGATCAGGAGCAAGCCCCTAACGACCCGCGAGATCACGGTTAAGTTCAGCCTCAAAAAGGCCCTCGTTCCGGGTCTCATCGTCGCCGGCGTCGTCATCGCCGGGTCGATCTATCTCATCAGAAAATCGACCGACGGCGGGACGAGCTCCACATCCAAGCCGGGCGTTTATGTCCTTCCGCGCGGGACGGCCGGCCAGGGGCCGGATATCAAGATGAAGACGGGCCTGGAGCCGCCGGGGGCTGAACCGGCGCGCCCCTCGCGGACGGGCGGGCCATCGGCCTCCGGGATCCTGAGCTTCCTCGCCCCCCTCATGAAGGACCCGTCCAAGTTCCTCGGCGAGAAGGACGCCCAGGAACTCGAGAAGATCCTGGACACGGTCAAAGAAAAATACCCCGCCGAAGCGGCCGCCTTCTCCGACTACATCGATAATATCCAGACGAGGATCGATCAGGGGAAAAAGCAAAAGGAGGCGGGCAACGTCGAAGCCTCAAGGAAGAGCTACGACCGGGGCGAATCGGAGATGCGCAAGCTCCTGGCCCAGGTCAGCGAGCGGGAGCAGGCCGAAACGGCCTTCAAGGATCTACGGGACACGAAGCAGAAGATCGCCGGCTCGGCGCGCCGTGACCGGCCGAACCTCCTGACCTGGATCGCTCTCGAGAAGGAGAAGGACGCCTCCGACGCCTTCGCCAAGAACGATTTCTCCGGGGCCAGGATCCTCTGCGGCATCCTGACCCGGGTCCATCTTCTGAGCCCCACGGTCACCGACGAAAGCGAGGGGCTGGCCTCTCTCCGGGAGCTCACCGGCACGATCCGCAAGGAAGCCGAGACCGCTCTCGCGCCGGCCAAGCAGGCCTGGCTCTTCGAAAGGGCCGTGACGGAAGAGGACGGCGCCCGCCAGAAGGCCAAGGACGGGCTCGCCCCTCAGGCCGCGGAACAGTACATCCTGTCCGCCTTCCTCTTCGAAAAGGCCAAGGAAGTCGCTCTCGAAAGCGCCCAGGCCGGACGGGATTGACCGCCGCGCCATGAAAAGGAAAAAGGTCCGCCTGCTCTTCGTCTGCTACGGGAACATCTGCCGCAGCCCCATGGCCGAGGGCATCGCCCGCAAGCGCCTCGGCCCGTCAGCCGAGGTCGCCAGCGCCGGGATCGCCGCGACGGGCGGCCCGGCCGCGGACGAAGCGGTCCTGGTCATGAAGCTCGTCTACGACGTGGACATCTCCTCCCACATCGCCCGCCCCGTTGGCGTCTACGACATCCGCGCGTTCGACCACATCGTCGCTATGGACGTTTCCATTTTCAACCATCTCAGGGACATCTGGGGTGTCCCGGAGTCCGTTCTCTACGGCTGGGACATCGAAGACCCCCTGGGGATGGGGTACGACGCTTTCAAGGAGACGGCCCGCAAGATCGAACGCCGGCTCGAACAGTTCCTGGCGGCGCACGGCCTCGACGCCTGAACCGCCGCCCTACTTGTCCATCATCATCTCGAGAAAACGGAGCGACGGCACGTTGGTGAAGACGATCTTCATGACCGCCAGGATGGGGACAGCCAGGATCATACCGGGAATGCCCCACAGCCAGGCCCAGAAAAAGAGGGAGAACAAGACGAGGAGCGGGGAAAGGTTGAGCTCTTTCCTCATGAGCCGACGTTCGAGGAGGCGGTGCAGGGCTACATGGACGGCGGCTAATGCGGCCAGGACGAGCCCGACCTTCAGGCTGAACGATCCTTCAATGAAAACGGCCAGGAGGACGGGCAGGGCGACCGAGACGAGAGCGCCGAAGGTTGGGACATAGTTGAAGAGGAAGGCCAGCACGCCGAAGACGACGGCGAAGCGGACCCCGAAGACGGCCAGGACGGCCGCGACCAGAATCCCGATGAGGAGGTTCGTCAGGGACTTGACGGCCAGGTACTTCTGGATCTCGCAATGGATCCGGCCGACCGCCTGGCCCAGGGCCGAAGCCTGTCCGGGAGGGAACGCTTCGCCGAACTTCTTGACCAGCCGGCCGCGCCCGGCCAGGATGAAGATCATGAAGACGAAGACGAGGAGCAGCTGGGACATGAAGGAGAAGAAAGGCCCGAGGGTGGAGAGCAAAACGGACCCCAGCTTGCCCACGTTCTGGCCGTTGACCCAATCCGCGAGGCCGGCCTTGAGGCGCGGGTCGGGGACGAGGTGGTCGATACTCTCCAGGAAGGATTTGACCATCTCGTTGTAGGACGGGAGTTCGGCCGCGAAGGACTTGCCGCTCGCATAGAACACGGTCCCGATGAGGTAGAGGACCGCGAACGTCAGGATGAGGATGACGACCAGGGCGACAAACTTCGGGACCTTTCGCCGGATCAAGAAATCGAGGGCCGGCGAGACGGCGAAAGAGAAGAGAAGGGCCAGGGCGAAGGGGATCAGGATGGGCTTGGCCAGCTTCAGGAAGACCCCCAGCAGGAAAAGGACGACGATCCCGACGCCGAGCTTGAAGAACCTGTTCTTGTCCACGCGGCCTCCTCGCCCCTCATCATAACGAAAATCCGTATAAAAAGGAAAGGTCCTCGGGCATAGTCGGAAGGAATCTATTTTGTATCATGCGGGGACTTCCCGCTGTCGGCCGCGCTGGGGCCTCGGAGATCATCTCCGTTCGCTGCGGTGATTTTTAACGCCGGTCTGCGTGCCAGACTCGGTGCCAAAACAACTCGCTCGGCGTGCGCTACGCCGAGCTCAAACACGTTTTGGCGGTTTCCCCTGAAACTGCCCTCGTCCGTCACGCCGCCCGACTAAATCACCGCTTATGCTC
>CAZZCH010000164.1:0-2836 GCA_964652895.1 uncultured Eubacteriales bacterium | reverse complement strand
GAGAACACGGCCCGCCAGATCCAGACCTACCTCCAGCAGACCAAGTTCCAGGCGGTCAGCACGCGGATCGTCCACCGCGTCCGATTCACCCGCATCAACTCGTCCTACTGGACCTACGACATGGAACGCCTCCAGGAGAACGGAACCTGGATCAAGGCCGGGAACGCCCCCCGCAAGGTCATCCCCGGCAATCTCAACGTCACGTTCACCGTGCCCCTCTCCGGCGGCGACCCCGTCATCATTTTTTCTCCCGTCGGGACCGTCGCGAATTACGCCATCGGCCAGAACACGATCACGCTGCAGAATCCGAAACTCAACCGCCCGGGGCAGATGGACCAACGGATCATCAGCCTGTACATGGGCGGTTCGATCCAATACTCCCAGAGAAAGAGCTCCTGAGATGAAAAAACAAAAGCATCGTCGCGGTTTTAGCCTCATCGAGGTGCTGATCGGCCTTTTCCTGGTCGCCGTGGCCGTCCTCGGGCTGGCCGAACTCTTTCTGGTCGCCGTGGCCAACAACCTCAAAGCGGATCGCGTGGCCAACGCGACCTTCCTGGCCCAGCAGCAGATCGAATGGCTGCGCGGCTTCACCTTCGACGAACTGACGAACTATGCCAAAACGTCCATAGCATCGCGGGACGAAGTCATCGATCTCAACCGGGACTTGACGAACGACTACCGGCGGATCACCGACTTCCGCATCGACCAGGAGACGTTCCTGGTCCGTATCTCCATCTATTCCGCCGAAAAATTCGGCATCGTGAGCCCCGCCGCGCTCTTGGCGTCCTCGGACCAGCGCGGGCGGCAGGCCCTGATCACGACGATCATCACCCGATGAAGGAGCGAAACCCGTGAAAGCACGAACGCCGTCTTCTCCTCAACGATCCGCGGGATTCACGATGATCGAGCTCCTCGTCGGCAGCTCCATCATGCTCGTCGCCGTTCTCGGGGCCCTGTTCATCTATTCCCGCAGCAACAAGGTCGCCGTCGAACAGCAGATGGTCACCGAGATCCAGAACGACGTCCGAGCGTCGCTCTTCTTCATCACCCGCGACCTGCGCATGGCCGGGGCCGGACTTCCCGAGGAATTCGCCGGCTATTTCCTCGAGGGACAGGATAATGAAGACCAGGGCGCCGACGTCGACCCCGACAGGGTCCGGCTCATGGGCAACCTGGAAGACCCGCTCGACCTGCCCATCCGGAACTACCAGGGCTCTTCGGTCACCCTCGACATCGAGGACTTCAGCTTCGAGCTGTATTCCTACCCGGACGCCTATTACGCCAATAAGGTCGCCCTCGTCCTGCCCAACCCCCAATCGGGCTGCCGGGCGGCCGAAGTCCGGGTCATCACCCACGTCACGCATAGCTCCGGAGGGCTGACCGAGAAGTTTAACTTCTCCCCCGGCCTGGCTCCGGGCGTCAACCCGCCGGGAGGCCTGTCGGGGACCTGCGCCAGCCCCAACGACTACGACGGGGGCATGATCACCTTCATCAACGTCAAGGAATACTGGCTCGACGTCACCGGCAACTACCCCGGGCTGACCGCGGGCGTCAACGGCTACATCGGCGGCGGCGAGGGCGGCGTCCTCTACGTCACCCACAACGGCATCCATTTCCCGCTGGCCCGGAATATCGAGAACTTCCAGGTCGAGTACAACGGCGACATGAACAGCGACCTCCTGCTCGACGGCTGGATGCCCTGGCAGAACACCTGGACCGTGGCCGAGATCGCCCGGATCCAGCACGTCAGGATGTGGGTCCTGGGCCGGACCGCCCAGCCCTTTACTTCGATCGGGAGAACGGTCCCGGGTGCCATCCATACCTACCGCCGGCCGGCCGTCTCTAACACCCCGGCCGCGCCGACCGACGACCGCCACCGGAGGTTCCTGCTCGAGTCGACGTCCAACGTCAGGAACATGAGCCTCAACCTTTACAACCTCGGCCAGAGATGAGGAGCGCGCCATGAACAGACGGGTCAAAGACAACCGCCGGGAACGGGGCTCCGGCCTCATCGTCATCATCATGATCGTCGCCTTCATGCTGGCCGTCGGCATGCTGCTGCTCACCGTCACGGGCACGAGCCCCAAGGTCTCCGACAGCCTCCGCCTTCAGGGAATGGCCTTCGATGCCGCCGAGGCGGGCTTCAACGCCGCCTGGATCGTCCTCAACGACGCCTTCCTCAACAGGGTCTATTCGTCGTTCGCCGGCCAGTACCGGTCGAACTTCGGAGGCGCCCCGGGGCTGGATGATCCGTTGAGCCCGTCCTATTTCCGCGGGTTGACCGACGAGCAGATCATCGCCGATGTCGCCGCCGACCCGACCAACGCCATCTACAACTCCGAGCCCCTGTCCACCGATCCGACCTGCGCGTTCACGGTCTTTCTTATCAACGACGAGCCGCCGGGGACGATCGCGACCGACGACAACGACTGCATCCTGGTCTGCATCGGCCGGGGGCCGCGGAACACCTACAAACGTCTCGAGATCGTCATCCAGGTGGGGTCCTAAGACCCCGGGAAAGGGGAATCGCCATGAAACACAAAGGCTTGAAGCGCCAAGGGAGCCTTTACGTCCTCGCCATCCTCTGCGTCGTCATCGCCGCGGGCTTCATCGTCCAGCGGCTCTGGCCGGACGTCGTCCAGGCCTGCACGGAGTACACGAGGACCTTCGCCGAGAACTTCGACGCCACCACGTACAAGGACGCGCCGAATTCGTCCGTCGCCGGATGGCCCTCGGGACCGATCACGCTGCCCCGCCAGGGGGCGAATTTCGCCGTGGCCTCGCCCGGCGGAATGGGCGCGTACATCTATGTGTGCGCGGCCGGCGATTTCACGGG
>CAZZCH010000163.1:0-2953 GCA_964652895.1 uncultured Eubacteriales bacterium | reverse complement strand
TGATCGCGGCGAGGGCTTCGCGTTCCGTCGTATGATTTTCTGAGTCATAGATGAAATCATGCCGTTTTCGCCGCATCCGGTCAAAACGAAGAAGGAGATCCCCATACGGGGACCCAAGAGCCTCGCGAGTGAATTCGACGATCGTCTTGTGAGGATTTAGTGTCGTGGGGAGGTACCCTTTGGAAAACATAAACGTCCGGCCGGCACGGATCATGGCGTGGTAGGCAATCGTGAAGCTCCATGCCCGGTCAATTGAGCTGACGGCTTCCGCGGTTCGAAGATCCTTACTCGCCCTGCCTAACTGTTTTGTAATCTGGTGAAGATCCGGGGCCATTCTCTTGATCAGGTGATCCTTCAGCCATCTTTCGTAGCTCATTTTCATCGCCGATCAAGAAAACCTTCGGGGCTGCGAGAATATTGACGAGGAAAGGTTCGGCATTCTTGGCATCATTGACAATCTCTAAGGACGAATAGATCCGGTAATTTATCTCACGCTTCAAAGAATGCTCGAGATCGCTGAGCCGTTGTAAGATGACGTTCTCCTCGGGCGAACCGACGATTAAAAGGTCGATATCAGAGAGTTGATTTTCGCTGCCTTTGGCAAAGGAACCGTAGATGAAAGCGGAATTGATAGAGCCGGCTTCTCGCAGGAATTCCTTGAGGCTTTCCGCCACGCCGATTGTTTTGAAGATGATGCTCTTGATCTCTTCAAAGAGGGGATGGCCCTTATTAGCGCAAAAGTACCGGGCATTAGCTTTGTATTGGCTGGTGAGGATGCCCTGTGCCTCGAGATTGTAGAGCGTCCGCTGAAACACTCCGGGCTTTTTACCGAGAATCCTCCCGATTTCCTGAATGTAATATTCCGCGCCCGGATTCGTATAAAAGAGCCTAAACAGAAGCGCTTCGTTCTTGGAGAGCTTGAACATTTTGATACTTCTTATATGCTAATTACATATAAATGTATGCCTATGGCATATAAAAGTCAAATCATTTTATTTTTCAAAGCGCAGGACCCGGCCGGCGCCGAGTTCGATGAACCGGTCTTTATAGGCCTCCCGAAACAGGGCGATGGCCCGGTCTCCCGTGCAGTGGGAAGCGCCGACCCTGGCCACGCCCAGTTCTTTGAACCGGACGATGATCCGGCCGACCGCCGCGTCGTCCGTCTGCGCCAGATGAAAACCGCCCAGGACGGCCGCGATGGGCCGGTCCGTCAGTTCCTGGGCTTTTTCGACGATCTTGACGATGCCCGGATGGGCGCATCCGGCGATGACGACCAGTCCCGGGCTCGTGTCGAGGATGAGGGACTGCTCTTTGATATCGTCTCCCAGGGTGCCTGTGAGCATGATGTTCTGGCCAAGCTTCAGGCCTTGATCGACCGGGACGACCGTGCCCCCGGCTTTTTCCAGTTTTTCGGAAACGAGGACCGCGGGCCGGGTTTTGTCGACGGGCACATAGAAGGTCAGACCGGGCCGATTCCGGAGAGCGGCCTCCAGACCTCCGAAGTGATCGCCATGGAAATGGGAAAGCACGGCCAGGTCGACGCGGCCGAGGTCGACCTTGAGGGCCGTGGCGTTCTTCAGAAAGAGGTCCTCCCGGGTGCCTGCGTCGAACAGGATGGTCTTCCCGAGGCCCTCAATAAAGCAGGAAAATCCCCAGTCGGTGCCGCAGGCCGGATCGGCCGGATAGTTGTCGTAGATGATGGTGATGGTCAGGCCGGTTCCGTCGGCCGAAACCGTCGGGGCGGCCAGGATGATGCCGAAGAGCGAGAAGATGGCAACCAGACAAGGCTTTTTCATGGCATTACCTCAGCTCTTTGATTTTGATGTTCCGGAAGAAGATGGGGGCGCCGGCGTGCTTGCCTTGGAAGCCGATGCGGCCGTGTGTGGCCAGCTCCGCCAGCGGCCTGCTCAGCCAGGTCGGGATCTCGCTCCCGTCGGGGTTGGCCTTGGCCGATGTCCACAGGCCCGTGTCCATCTCGGTGACCTTTTCGCCGTTGAGGACGACGGTAATCTTTTGGCCGAGGCAGGTGATCGTGAAGCGATTCCATTCGCCCGGCTTCTTGACGGCGCTTTTCGTCGGGGCCAGGTGCCCGAAGATCGCTCCGCAGTGCCAGGTGGCCGGCTCTTTGGCCCACTCCTCGGCGAAATCGTCGGCGATCTGGATCTCGACGGAGTTCGGGATCCAATTCACGATGTCGGAACAATAGACGATGACGCCGCTGTTCGTCCCCGGCGCCGTCTGGAACTCGAGGTCGAGCGCGAAATTCTCGTAATCCCGGACCGTCCAGATGGCCTGGTCCTCGGAAGCGGTAAGGACGCCGTCGGCGACGGTCCAGACTCCGGCCGGGAACTCGGCGTCGGAGAGGTCGGCCGTGAACAGGGTCGGCCAACCGGAGACGTCGGGGTGCGTCGAGGCCACCGCCTGTTCTTTGGGCGGGGCGCAGGCCCCCACGACCAGCAAACCCAGAGCGAATGCGACGAGAGCCATCCTCGGGATTTTCATCCGTCCTCCTTTCCCGGCCTTTTGTGCCGATGCTATTTTAACAGGATTGCCGCCTGATGGGCCAGGTGAATTTCGGACAAAGGGGAGACAGGCCTTCTTGCGGGAACGAACCCGCTTGTATTTTGCTCGTGGCGGGTGATCCGTCAAGATGTTCATCGACCAGTCCCTGGCCGTCCCGTCGGACAAGATGCTCGGGCACCTGTGCACGATCTGGCACGGTCTCGAGCCCGGCCAAGCGGCCCGGCTGCCGGTTTTACGACCCCCGGCGCTCCCGTCGCGAATTTCTTCTCCTGGGCGCCGAATTCGCTCCGGGCGGCAGCGTTACCCAAAGCGACCCGGGTACCTCAAGCGAGAGCGGCCGCGGCCAGGTTGAAGACGACGATGATGACGATGATGACGACGATCATGATGAGGATGAGCTTGATGAAAATTTTCATATTTCTTTTCCTAA
>CAZZCH010000162.1:0-3116 GCA_964652895.1 uncultured Eubacteriales bacterium | reverse complement strand
CGACGAACGTCATGACGAAGAAAACGAAGACGGCCGTCTCGGCGATGAGTTCGAAGTACTCTCGAAAGCCGCTCTTATCCTTTTTCGGCATCCGCCTCGCCTGCTCGCCGCGTTGACAGGAATATCAATATAGCCGAAGGAAGGTGATCCTACAAGGGATTGTATTGTCTGGGGGGGGGTATCATCTGTATCAAGAGCACCCAAAAGGGCGACTCATCTGTGCCGGGGGGGATTCCCGGCAGTCGGTTTCCCGCCAGCAGGAGGGATCAGAGCCCGACCAGCCGGCACTTTTTGATAACGATGAGGTCGTCTTCGGTCTTGTCCCAGAAATAGGCGAATCCGCCGATGACCGTCAGAACTGTATTAACTAGATTATTAGAAAGGTCCTTCCTCAATGATGGGCTGCTCGGGTCACCCAAATCGCGCTAATTCCCCGTTTTTTGAACATAAATAGCCAGGATGTAGATGGAACCCCGAGTGTTCCTCTGGTCCTGGGGATTCTGGGTTTCCGTCGGGAATCCTACGATGATTATCTTGCCGAGAGGAACCGAGATGTCTTGGTCTAGAAGGAGGCGCTTGCTGGGCTCTCCTGTTTCAAACTTCATTGCCAGTATGGCCGTTATGTCATCGGCGGACTTGGGCAGGAGCGTCAACCAATATTCCGCGTGCCTGTTACGCCCCGAGTTCCCCGGAGGTTCATGGTAGGTTCTCTGACTGGAGTCCTCGCCAAGTTCATTGGCAGAGTAATAGATGGAGTAATCATCGATCGGCCACCAGCCGACCTTCCCGGATAGGAATGTCAGGGCTTCTTTAAAGTAGCCAGTATCAAACAAGGCTTGTTTGATTCTGCCGTCGGGAGCGCTCGAGTCGAGGTCCGTCTTTATGAGAACGACGTGAGGTGGGAAGGATGTCGAGATGTCGCCGCCAGTCTGAGTGCCAATAATGCCCCCTTTCCCGGCAGGTCCTCCGGAGACCACGGTTTGGATAGGGGGGATTTGGAAGACTCGGATTTTGATGGAATAGCCCTTCTCCTGAGTAGAAACGCCCTGCGGCAAGCCCAATAAGACGATCAGCCCGGCCATGAAAAGGCGTAACGAATTCATGGAGTTTTCTCCTTCTGCCTGATAATTATAGCTCCATATTCGTCAATAATACAACTCTGAGACGGCCACCCCGGCCCTCATCTAATAATACGACCGGGAGCAGGGAAACGCTGGTGTTTTTAAGAACTCTTGCTCAAAATGATTTTGTAGCGCGCTCGGTTCGTGCTCTACACCAAGGATCCCAGTCCGCCGCCGTCACCCGGTCAGCCCCAAGCCGGAGGGAACGGTCAACTAACTCGACAAGAACTCGACAAACCGCTTTCTTCTCCCCATAGGGATGACTTTTCGTCTATAATCGGGGCATGCCCCTCAAGGAGAGCCCCATGACCGCGAAGCGCGCCCTGACCGCCATCGTTTTCGTAAGCGTGGCCGTCCTCTCGTCAGCCGTACCCGCCGCCGCCCAGGATATGGTCCTCGACAACGGAAAGGTCCGGGCCGCTTTCAACGACCACGGGCTCGTCTCCCTCGGTGCGCCGCAAAGAGGACGGACGCTCACGTTCTCCGCCGACCCGTCCTCGGTCACGATCGACGGCGCGGCTGTCGACATCGGCAGCCTCGGCCCGGCCGAGATCGAGATGACCCCGGCCAAGATCGCCTATCGCTACGTGCGGGACCCCTACACCTTCGACGTCATCTACGAGCTCAAGCCGGCCTGGGATTTCCTGACGAAGCAGATCGTCATCACCTCGGCCCGAAGCCGCGTCTTCCGCGTCCAGGAGGTCAAACCGCTGGCCGCTTCGCTCGGCCTTCCCGTCGCCGAAGAGCTCAAGCTCGCCGGCGGCTCCTTCGGGGCCCTGTGCCGGTTCGCCGCCGCCGGCGGGCCTCCCACGGTACCCGCCTGGGGGGTCTTCTTCATGCTCCAGAACCCCTTTATGGCCTGGACGCGCGCGGGCCGCGATGTCGCCGTCTCCTACGCCCCGGACATGGATTGGAGCCGCGATAATGGTCCTTTCGCCTCGGATCGCCTCTGCCTAGGGCTCACCGAGCTCTCCGGCACGCGCTTTCCGGCGAAAGCCGTCCCGGAGTGGAAGTACGTCGCCGACTACGACAAATTTCTCAAGGAATCGCCGGCGATCGACGCCAACGAGGTCGAGGCCCTGACTGGCTGCGTCCGCGCCTTCCTCCTGTATTACCCCGGCCGCAGCGTCCGCGTCCACATCCCCTGGTGCGAAAACGACTACCAGATCGACGTCGGGACACCCGAGGGCGTCGAGGAATACAAGCGCATCATGGACCGGGCCGCCGAGCTCGGCGTCACCCATCTGCTCTACACGCCCGCCAACAGCGAGCTCTCCCGGCTCGCGGACAACGCCGACGCCTGGGGCTGGGAGAACGTCCTCTGGTTCGGGCTGGGGCAGAAGCTCAGGAAAGGGGAGTGGGACCCCCGGCGCGACGAAGTCCCGGCCGGGCTCAAGTCCATGCTCGACTACGCCGCTTCGAAGAAGCTCAAACTCATGGCCTACGCCTATCCGTCCCTGCCGTTCCTCCAAAAACCGGAGTGGACCGCCTGGGCCGGGAAGGAGGTCGGCGGCTACGCCGGGGCCGACACGGGCTTGCGCTCGTTCCAGGACTGGTGGCTGGACAAGCTGACGGGCTTCATGAGGAAGACGGGGGCCGCTGGGTTCTCCTTCGACCACTGGTGGATCGCCTACGACAAGGCCTCGAGCAAGTACGCCCAGTGGTACGGCTGCCGCCGCATCCTGGAGGGCCTGCGCCGGGAGGCCTTCGACGTGGTCATCGACGGCCGCCAGCAGTACCAGAACTTCGGGCCCTGGACCTGGCTGGCCGGCTCCTATCCCCACCCGACCCTCACCGACGAGCAACCGGAGAGCTTCAAGGCCTTTCCCGACCTCCACACCGACCGCGTGTCGGCCGACCGCCAGCGCTTCGCCGCCTGGACCTACCGGGTCGAGCGCTTCGCTCCCCCCGAGATCATGCCCGGCTTCATCACCCACCAGTCGGAGCGCACCGACGAGAAAGGCGTCATGCGCCGGGACCGTTTCCGGCCGAAGG
>CAZZCH010000161.1:0-3126 GCA_964652895.1 uncultured Eubacteriales bacterium | reverse complement strand
GCTTCAGGAAGAGCTCGGGAGCGATGCGCAGGTAGAGGTCGAGGCCGAGCGCGTTGTGGAAGGTCTTGAAGGGCCGGGCCAGGGCGCCGCCCGGGACGGCGTGCATCATCGGCGTCTCGACTTCGATGTAGCCGCGGCCGTCGAAAAATCTGCGGATGTGGGCGACGATGGCGCTCCGCAGGCGAAAGACTTCGCCGACCTCGGGGTTCATGATGAGGTCGAGGTACCTCTGGCGGTAGCGGAGCTCGACGTCCTGGAGGCCGTGCCACTTCTCGGGCAGCGGGTGGAGGGCCTTGGCCAGGAAGGTGACGGAATCGCAGATGACGGTGAGCTCTCCCGTGCGCGTCTTGAACAGGGTCCCTGCGACCGAGACGACGTCGCCAAGGTCGAGCTGGCCGAAGAGCTCGTAGGCCGCGGCCCCGGCTTTGTCTTCCCGTATGTAGGCCTGGAGCCGTTGCCGGCCGTCCGAGACGTGGAAGAAGGTCGCCCGCCCCATCTTCCGGACGGACATGATCCGGCCGGGGACGACGATGGAGGTCTTATTGGCCTCGAGCTCCTCCGCGGTCAGGCCGCCGAAGGTCCCGACGATGTCCTTGATCGCGTGGGTCTTGGTGGCGGTGTAGGGGAACAGATCGACGCCCGCCTCCCGGAGCTTGCGATATTTTTCGCGTCGGGCGACATCCTGGTCAAGTTCCGCGTTATCCTCTTTTTTACTCATGCTCACCTGCCTTGCCCGGCCCGGCCGCCGTTCCCGGCCTGTCCGCTTGATTCTTGAGCAGCCGCCCCACGGCGTCGAGGACCCCGTTGACGAACACGGCAGACTCTTCGCCGCTGTAGCGCTTGGCGACCTCGATCGCCTCGTTCATGATGATGGCCGGGGCGAGCGTCTTTTCGTAGAGGAGCTCGCAGACGGCGATCCTCAGGATGTTCCGGTCGATGACGGCCATGCGGGAGAGGCGCCAGTTCTTCGAAGCCGACTGGATGGCCCGGTCGATGTCCTCGCCGTGGGCGATGATCTCCTCGACGATCCAGGTGCCGTATTTCCGGACCTCGGGCAATACTTTCTGGTGTTCCCAGTAGATTTCGATCAGGATCTTGGGGTCGCCGGCGTTGAACTCGAACTGGAACAGGATCTGGAGGGCGCACTCCCGCGCCTTACGGCGTTGTCCCATGGCTCGACCCGGTCACCCGCTCAGCGGAGGCCCGCTTCCTTGATCACGTTCAGCGTTTCAATGAGCGAGAAGGCGGCATCGTAACCCTTGTTGCCCGCCTTGGTCCCGGCCCGCTCGATACCCTGTTCGACGGTGTCGACGGTCAAGATCCCGAAAGAGACGGGAACGCCGTCCTCCATGGCGATCTGGGCCAGCCCCTTGATGACCTCGGCGCCGAGGAAATCGAAATGGGGCGTGTCCCCGCGGATGAGGGCGCCGACGCAGAGGATGCCGTCGGCCGCCTTGGCCTTGGCGACGAGCGGCACTTCGAAAGAGCCCGGCACCTTGTAGACCGTCAGGTCGGCCTCCTGAGCCCCCATCTTCTGGAGGGCCTCCAGGGCGCCTTCGAGGAGCCGCTCCGAGATGAAGCTGTTGAAGCGGCTGACCACGATCGCGACCCTGAATCCCTTGGCCTGGAGTTTGCCTTGATGGATTTTCATGGACGTCTTTCTCCTTCCCGGGTCCGAAGCAGACCTATTTTAGCAGATGTCCGGGGGATTTTCACTAAAAAACAGCGTCCCCTAAAATCGCCGATAGATCTCGATTCGTCTTGGGAGATTCCTGTTCCCAAATTCACTGGGACACGATACGGAAAATTCGGGACATAACTCTTTTTTCTTGAAAAGGGATTGTGTCCCATGAATTTTCCTCATGTCCCGGAATCCGGCGCCGATATCTACCGGCGATTTTTGGCCTTCTGCCCGCGCCTTGAGGAAAGCCGGCGGTTGTGGTAGGTTGAGGCCAGGAGATGCGGCTATGAAAACGAGAACAGGATTCACCGAGCTCACCCCCGACAAACTGCGTTGGACCTGCTGTCCGGACACCATCCCCGTCGCCTCGACGAATGAGGCTCGGGCCTGCGAGGAGATCATCGGCCAGGAGCGCGCCCTGCGGGCCATCCAGACCGGCCTGGACATCAAGAGCCTCGGCTACAACGTCTTCATCGCGGGCATGGTCGGCACGGGCCGGACGACGACGGTGAAACAACTCCTCGAGCCACTGGAGAAGGGCGACAAAACCCCGGACGACATCCTCTACGTCAACAACTTCAAGTACCCCGACGAACCCGTCCTCATCATGCTCCCCTCCGGCCAGGGGAAGCTCTTCGACGAGGCCATGACCAGGCTGATCGACATGCTCCGGACGAACATCCCCAACCTGCTCAAGAGCCCGTATTACACGGAAAAGCGGGATGCCATCGTCGAGAGTCAGCAAAAAAAACAGCGGGACATCCTCAAGCGATTCGAGGAAGAAACGGCCGAACAGGGCTTCTCGGTCATCCAGGTCCAGATGGGCATGTTCACGCGGCCCGATCTCATCCCCGTCCTCGAGGGCCAGCCCATTCCTTTCGCCAAGATCGAAGGGCTGGTCAAGGAAAAGAAGATCTCCAAGGAAACCCTGGAGACGCTCAAGGCGAAATACGAGGAGCTGACGGCCAAGCTGGAAGACATCTTCGAGAAGCTCAAGGAGATCGACGAGGAGACACGGACGCTCCTCCGGGGTTGGGACGAGGAGTCGATCGCGCCCATGATCAAGGGAGCCATCGACGAGGTTCGGGCCCGCTTCGCTTTCCCCAAGATCGGCGCCTATCTCGACGAGGTCGAGAAGGCCTTGGTCAAGATGATCGACCTGTTTAAAAATCAAAAAAAAGAAGACAAGGAACAGGTCGAGAATTTCCAGGAGTACAGAGTCAACCTGCTCGTCGACAACTCGGACCAACACGGCCCGCCCGTAATCATGGAGACCAACCCCAACTACGTCAACCTCTTCGGTTCGATCGAAGCGACCTATTCCCGTGCCGGGATGGGCCAGACGGACTTCACCATGATCAAGGCCGGCTCGTTCCTCAAGGCCAACGGCGGCTACCTTGTCATCAACGCCCTGGACGCGCTGGTCGAACCGGGGGTCTGGGCGA
>CAZZCH010000160.1:0-3183 GCA_964652895.1 uncultured Eubacteriales bacterium | reverse complement strand
CGGCTCGTCGTCGATGGCTCCCAGGATCTCGAAGCCCCACTCGGGGTGGCCGTCGACCTTCTTAACAAACTCCTGGGCCCGCTTCCCCGTCCCTACGATAAGGAGCCGCCTTGTATTGAGTCCCTGGCGCCGGACATAATGAGAGCTCATGAATAAGGCGGTCTTCTCGAGGAGGATGAACGTGAAACTCAGTCCGGCGAAAAGGATTATGAACAACCGGCTCGTCTGGGAATGCTTTAAGAAATAGATGGCCGTGCCCATGGCCAGAAAAGTCAGCGCCGCCGACTTGACGAGGGCCCAGAGGATCTCGAGATACGACCTAGTCCTCATCGAGAGGTAGATCCCGTTCGCGTAGAGCGTCAGGCACCAGAGGGGGATGGCCAGGAGGAGCGCGATGGCATATCGCTTTATGGGCTCTCCGGGCTCATGGAGGATGCCTTTTAGAAAATAGGCGAGAAGAAAAGCCAGGGAAATGACGAGGCTGTCGACGAGGATGAGGAACCTGCGGAGAACGGTCTCCTTCTCTTTGAGCATCGATTCAAACCCCTGTGATCAAAAAAACTCTCCCGATTATCTACTTTTTCTCGATCTTCCGCAAGACTTTTGCGGGATTCCCGGCCACTATCGTCCAGGGTGGAACGTCCTTGGTGACGACGGCCCCGGCCCCGACGATGGCGCCTTCGCCGACCGTCACTCCGGCCAGGATCGTGGAGCTCGACCCGACCGACGCCCCCTTCCTGATGAACGTCGGGACGACCTTCCAGTCGGCTTCCGTCTGGAGCCCGCCGCCGGGGGCCGTCGACCTTGGGTACATGTCGTTAATGAACGTGACGTTATGCCCTATGAAGACGTCGTCCTCTATGGTCACGCCCTCGCAGATGAAGGTGTGCGAGGAGATCTTGCAGTTCTTACCGACAAAGGCGTTCTTTTGGATCTCGACGAACGTTCCGACCTTGGTGTTGTCACCGATCGAACAGCCGTAGAGGTTGACGAAGGCGAAGATCTTGACGTCTTTGCCCAACTTGACGTCGGGCGCGACTCTGCAGTATTCCATGTCCGTTCCTTTACAGTTCGACTTTCTTCCCGCCGTTCTTGATGGATTCGTCCGCGGCCTCCAGGAAGCGGACGACCTGGAGCCCGGCCTGACCGTTGTTGAAGGGTTCTTGGTTCTTTTCGATGCATTCGACGAAATACTGGGCCTCGGCCTTGAGGGCTTCGGCACCGTCGAGCTTGGGGATGTGGACATCGCCCGACCTGTAGCTCACCAGAAGGTCGTAGGTCCCGTCCTTGCTGCCGTTCGAGCTCTTGACGTCGACGCCGCGGTCGTAGATCTTGACCTTTTCGTCCGCGTCGAGGTCGTCCCAGACGAGCATCTTCTTGTCTCCGCTGATCAGGGTCTTGCGGATCTTGACCGGGCTGAGCCAGTTGACGTGGAAATGGGCGATGAATCCGTTGCCCTCGAATCCGACGCAAACGTAGGCGATGTCCTCCAACTTGCCCTCAAAATGGATAGAGCCGTGCGCCGAGAGGGTCACCGGCTTCCGGTTGATGACATGGGCCATGATGGACAGGTCGTGGGGCGCCAAGTCCCAGATGACGTTGATATCGTGCTGGAAAAGCCCCAGGTTGACCCGGACCGAGTCGTAGAACAAAAGTTTGCCCAGCTCGCCGGAATCGATGACTTCCTTGATCTTCTTGACGGCGCCCGTGAAGAGGAAGGTGTGGTCGACCATGATCTTGAGGCCCTTCTTGGCCGCGAGCTCGATGAGTTCTTTGGCCTGGGCGCTGGTCGAGGTGAACGGCTTCTCGACGAAGATATGCTTCCCCGCAAGGAGCGCTTTTTTAGCGATCTCGTAATGGGTAAAGACCGGCGTGACGATGGCCACGGCATCGACATCCGCGGACCGGAGGAGCTCATTGTGATCTTTCAGTCCCTTGATGGAGGGATAGTGGTTTTGGGCGACACCCAGGCGCTTTTCTGAAATGTCGCTGACCGCAGCCAGCTGGATGCCGGCCGTTGAATGGAAATTCCGGGCCACATTGGGCCCCCAGTAGCCGTATCCAATGACACCGATGTTGATCATGATTCCCGCTCCCTATACTCGATAAGATCCCCCACTGAAACCTCTTGGCGAAAGGCTGCCAGCGGTTCGTATTGTAGCAAACAGATTCTCTTCATGCAATGAGCCTATTTCTTGTAGAATTCCTTGATCGAATCGGCGACATAGGCGATCTGCTCGTCCGTGAGTTCCGGGTACATTGGAAGAGACAGGATCTCGTCCTGGCACTCGTATGCGACAGGGAAGTCGGAGGATTTGTGCCTCAGGTAGCGATAGGCCGGCATCAAGGGGAGGGAGATCGGGTAGTGGATGCCCGTGAAGACTCCCTTCGTCTTGAGGAAGGCGGCCAGATCGTCCCTGTGGGCGGCCCGAATGACGTAGAGATGGAAGATGTGGAAGGTGTCGGGCCGGAGCTTCGGGCACTTGACCTGCTCCACGTCGTCGAGGAGGGCGTTGTACTTCATGGCGTGGCTGTTCCGGGCCTTGTTCCAATCGTCGATGTGGGCGAGCTTGGCCTTGAGAACGACGGCCTGGATGGAATCCAGCCGGCTGTTGATGCCCTCGATCTCGTGGATGTGCTTCTGGAGCGAGCCGTGATTGGCGAAGAGCCTCACGTTCCGGGCGAAATCGTCGTCGTCCGTGATGATCGCTCCGGCGTCGCCGTAGGCGCCGAGGTTCTTCCCGGGGTAGAAGCTGAACGTCCCGGCGATCCCGAAGGTCCCTGTCTTCTTCCCCTGTACCGTCGCGAAATGGGCCTGGGCGCAGTCCTCGATGAGATAGAGCTTGTGCTCTTCACAGATCGCCTGGACGGCCTTGATATCCGCCGGTTGTCCGAAGAGATGGACGGGGATGACGGCCTTGGTCTTCTGGGTGATCTTCGCTTCGATCTGGGAGGGATCGATGTGAAAGTACTCGTCGATGTCCACGAAAACCGGCCTGGCGCCAGCTTGGGTGATCGTTTCGGACGTTGAGATCCAGCTGTTGGCGACGGTGATGACCTCGTCGCCGAAGCCGATGCCCAGGGCCTTGAGGGTGATGTAGATGGCGTCGGTTCCGTTGGCGCAGCTGATGCTGCGTATTCCGAGCGATCCCGGCCAGTCATTCCGACGGAAGCCGGCCACCT
>CAZZCH010000159.1:0-3224 GCA_964652895.1 uncultured Eubacteriales bacterium | reverse complement strand
GCGACTTTCCGGCAGCGGTTAATGCCCTGCGCCTGTATCTGGCTGATCCTAAAGGAGAAAGCCAGGCGTCCATCAGGGCCGCCGAGGCCGAATTGAAGAGCCTCGCAGCCTCCCTTAAGAAATAAGAAAAAAAAGGCCCGCCCCCCAGCCGGGGGGCGGGCCTTCGTGCGTCTGCGTGTACTGCTGCTTCTGCTTAGAAGGAGAACCGGGTACCGATACGGGCGGACCAGGTGCCGAGACGTGATGTGTACATTCCGAACATGTCGTTCGGCCTGTAGCTGGGCACACGGGCCTCCCAATCGAAGGTTCCCGTCAGGAGTTCTGCGTCGGAGATACCCATGGTGTTCCTGGTGGGGCCTTGACTGGCGTACTGCCACGTCTTGGTGTTGGTGACGTTGTTGATCTGGGCGTTGAGAGCCACTGTATATCTGCCGGAGATCTTGATGGCCCATTCGGCATAGATATCGGCCCAGAGGGTGAAGGGCAGGTTGCCGAGGTCGCCGTAGCCGTTCGGGTACATGTAGGAATTTTTGCAGCCCAGCTGCGTGCTGATGGGATTCCCGCTTCGGCCGTAGGCGACGACGCCGACGGTCAGGCCGATCGGGAAGGCGTAGGAGCTGTAGGCCTTGAAGTAATGGGTTCTGTTCTGGGGCAGCGGGCCGTCGACCACGTTCCCCGTAATGTCGTACATCATGTACCAGAAATCGAATGAGCGCTCGACGTTCGGGGAGTTCCGGCCGCTTTCGTCCGTGCTGGACAGGCCGCCGTAGTTCCCCTTGACCAGGCTCAGGGTGTAGTTGATGCCGCCCTGCCAGTTGTGGCTGAACCGCTTCTCGAGAGAGATGTTCGCTCCGTAGTATTCTCTCTTCGCCTTGGGCTCCGGCCAGTAACCCGAACCCAAAAAGCGTTCCTGCTGCGCCAGGGTATAAGCGCTGCCCGGGTTGGAGTTGATGTACAACTCACCCGTGTTGCCGGGCTCAATGGAAATGAAACCGATGTCCTCGATCGTCCGGATGAGGTGCTTCTGGACGAGGCGGACCGAAACAGACATGTCTTCCGACAGTTTCTTCTCGGCGCCGAGGGAGATTTCCTGCTGGGCGACGGGCTTCATGTCGGGGTCTGTGTAATCGAAGGAGGGCATCCGGAAGTCGATCGTGCCCATGTACGTCCCGCCCGCTTCCTGGCTGGCCCGATCGTCGAGTAACCCGTTGGCGGCGATATCGATGAAGTTCGGATTGTCTAGAGTGTAGTAATCGGTTTTCCACTTGAAGCCGCCGTAGGCGCCTTCGGCCATGTAGAGCTTCATGACGTCGTAGTAGATGCCGTAGCTGCCGAAAACCTTCAGGCTGGAATCGCCGAAGACGTCATAGACGAGGCCGAGCCGGGGGGCGAGCTTGTCTCCGAAGCCGAACTGGATCGGTTTGATGTCGAATTCGGGGTTGAAGGACGGGATGTACTCGCTTTCCGTTCGGATACCGGCGTTGAGGGTCAGCTTGCCGCCGATCGTCCAGGAATCCTGGAGATAGAGGGCATAGTTGTTCCGGTGGATCTTCCAGGCGTAGCCGTAGGGAGAAGTCCAGCTGCTGCGGACCATGTAATACCCGTAATCGCCCGTGAACTGGGGCACGCCGTAGTCCTCAAGGGCGCTGCAGGAGTCGTCCCAGTAGATGTTGACGTGGGGGTAGAGGGCGGCGTCGAACTTATCTTCCTGGTCGCGGACGATCTGGGCGCCGAACTTGAAGGCATGTTCGCCGCCGGCGCTCAGATAGTAAGACAGGTCGAGGTTGCCGGAGTATTTCTCATACTTTTGATGATCAAAAACTCTCCAGGACCCGCCGTAGTTCGCCCAGCCGGCATTGTGCAGGAGATCGGGGTTCTCGACAAAGAATGCATCGTCCTCGTACATGGTGTTTTCATATTGGAAATAGTAGGTCGTGAACCGGTTGGCGATCCGCTGGTTGTTCTGGTTCTGCATGGAGTAGCCGAGGCGGGCGCTGACCAGGAAATTGTTGCTGGCGCTGTAGTCGGCGATAAAGGCGCCGCTCATGTTCGGGTAGTCGAAGCCTTCATTTTGCCAGGCGTAGTCTTTGGAAGAATTCCCTTCGATGGAGGGGGCGGCACCCCTGTACCTTGACCAGTTGTTGACAAAGCTGGCCGAGAGTCTCAGGCCTTTCAAGGGTGCGGCCGTTAGCTTGATCTGGCCGTTGAAGGCGAAATCCTTTCTAAAGAAAGGGTAGTACTGTTGGGGCGCGGGGTCGGTCCTGAAGTACCGCAAATAATTCCTGTCCCTAAACGTCGGGTCGAACGACGCGAAGAACCACAGCCGGTCCTTCACGATGTAGCCGCCGAGGTTGAAGATGCCCTCATAGCGCTTGTCGGGGTCACGCGTATACCCGCCGTTGTAGTAGATGTCGTCGTCGTTGACATATTCCATCACGTTGCTGTCGAGGGGATTCCAACGGAGGTACTGCCGGGACTTGCCCTCCATGAGCCGGCTGTTGTCTTCGTAATAGGCCATCACGTCGCCATGGAATGCGTTTCCGCCGGAGCGGGTGATGACGTTGACGACGCCGCCCATCGAGCCGCCGAATTCGGCGTTGTAGCCCGAGGCCGTAACCTTGACTTCCTCGACGAGCTCCATGACCGCGCTCTGGGCCCGGGTGCCTAAGTGGACGTTCGTGACGTCGCTGCCGTCCATGTACCACATGTTCTCGGTGCCCGTAGCGCCGTCGACCGAGAGACCGCCGGTCTTGTTGTCATACTGGACGCCGGGAACGGTGCTCAGCAGGCCGTCGAAGTTCCGGCTGCGAGGCAGGCTCATGAACACTTCCTTGGTCATGGTCTGGCCCTTGACCGTGCTCTTGACGTCGATGAGGGGGCTCATGCCGATGACGGTCACCGACTCTTCGAGGGCGGCCTGTTCCAGCGTGACGTTCAGGACGAGCGTCTGGGACAGCTGGACGATGATATCCTTCCGGATGAGGGTCTTGAATCCCTGCAGGGAGAAGACGATCTCATAGGTTCCGGAGGGCAGGGAGAACAGACGGAAGCTGCCGTCTCCGGCCGATACCGCGGCCGTCTTGCCCACCATCTTGGGGCTCGTCGCTTCGACCGAAACGCCGGGAAGCGGAGCGCCCGTGGAGTCCAGGACCTTCCCTTCGACCTTGGCGGTCGGAGGTCCCTGGGCGAAGGCGACCCCGGCCATGAAAAGCACGAGGATCGCG
>CAZZCH010000158.1:0-3277 GCA_964652895.1 uncultured Eubacteriales bacterium | reverse complement strand
ATCATCTTCGTTCGCTGCGGTGATTTTTCACGCCGGTCAGCGCGCCGGACTCGGCGCCAAAACAACTCGCTCGGCGTGCGCTACGCCGAGCTCAAACACGTTTTGGCGGTTTCCCCTGAAACTGCCCTCGTCCGTCACGCCGGCCGACTAAATCACCGCTTATGCTCACTCAGATACTGCCCTGAAGCTGCCTGAGCCGGAAGAGGGTCCCGGGAGATATTTCTCCCGGGCCGCAGAACGCCGCAGCGTTCGAGGAGGGGAGGCAGGGAGCGAAGCGACCGTTGGAAGGGGGAAGGCGGAGCGGATTCCCCCTCCACGTCGTTGACCCCCTTCGGCCCCTATTTCCGACGGCCTCCTCAGGGAACTCTCATGCTCGATGTGGATTCCTGCCGGCCGGCCTCTCAGCCCGATTCTTGGGGGAACCCCCCTTATTTGGGCCTAGAGGGAGGGGAAATTTTGCGGCCGGGGCCTCTTTTGAGCATTCCCGGCTGGCGGGACGGGGTTGGGGGCCGGCGGACCTTCTGCCAGGCGGGTTTCTGGCGGCGGTTGACGGGGTGGGCCATGGCGAACCTCTAGAGAGCGATGATTTCGGCGGTCAGGGCGGCCGGGTCGAGGAGGGCGACCGTGCTTTTGCCCCTGAGCCAGCCGCCCGCTTCTCCGGGGTTGACAAGAAGGACCCCGTCCCGGCGCTCGGCCAGGGGCTTGTGGGTGTGCCCGAAGACGACGACATCATAGGACTTGGAAGCGAGATGCCGGTTGACGGGGGAGTCGAGGTGGCAGACGAGGAAACGGAGGCCGGCGTGGGTGAATTTCAAGGGCGCCTCCCGGATCTCGCCCAGCCCCTCGAAGGCCTTGGCCAGGCCGGCCCTCTCGCCGTCGCAGTTGCCGAAGACCGCTTTGACCGGCGCCTTGAGGTTGCGGAGCTCAAAGACCGTGAACGGGGCGACGAAATCGCCGGCGTGGATGACCAGGTCACAGCCGGCGTCGTTGAACAGGCGGACGGACTCCCGGACCAGGGGCAGGTTGTCGTGGGAGTCGGAGATAATGCCGATCATGGCGACTTTCCTGGTTTATTATAACAGAAAGAAGATGTTGTGAAGAAGGCCCAGGAAAGATCCGTGGGACACAAGCCCTTTTCTGGAGAAGAGGGTCATGTCCCGGATCTTTTCGCGTCCCCGGGGGCCGCCGGCGTATTGACAGTTCCCCCCGATTTCCATAATATATAACAGCCTTAAAAAGCGAAAGTTAGGCGCGTAGCTCAGTGGGAGAGCGCTTCCCTGACACGGAAGAGGCCGTGGGTTCAATCCCCTCCGCGCCTACCACGAGAATCAAGCGGTCAGAATTCAAGAGGCCGGCGGACCGGCCGGGATTGAATCGCCCGCCTTTGTGAACCACAGCGGTCAAAGAGAATGAGTGACGAAACAGGCATGACGATCGACGTTCTGAGGCACAGCACCGCGCACCTCCTGGCCCACGCCGTCCTGGACCTCTACCCCGAGACCAAGACCGGCATCGGGCCGGCCGTCGAAACAGGCTTCTATTACGACTTCCTCCGTGAGAAGGCCTTCACGCCCGAGGACCTGGAAGCCATCGAGAAGCGAATGAAGGAGATCGCCCGGCAGAACGTCCCCGTCGAGCGGCTCGTCCTGACGAAGGAAGACGCCGTCCGAATGTTCGAGGAGAAAAAGCAGGAACTCAAGGTCGAGCTTATCCGGGAGAAAGGCGACGCGACCGTGACCGTCTACCGGCAAGGGTCGTTCGCCGATTTCTGCCTCGGCCCTCACGTGCCCTCCACCGGCGCCCTCCAGCACGTCAAGCTGCTCTCGGTGTCGGGGGCCTACTGGAAGGGCGACGAGCGGGGCCCGCAGATGCAGCGGATCTACGGAACGGTTTCTTTCTCCAAGAAGGAGCTCGAAGACCACCTGCGCCTGCTCGAAGAGGCCAAGAAACGCGATCACCGCCGGGTCGGCGCGGAGCTCGACCTCTTCAGCACCAGCGACGAGGTCGGCACCGGCCTCATCCTCTGGCACCCCAAGGGTGCCCGCGTCCGGGCCGTCATCGAGCAGCACTGGCGGGAACGCCACTGGGCCGGCGGCTACGACATCCTGTTCACCCCTCACATCGGGCGGGCGGCCCTCTGGCAAACATCCGGCCACCTCGGCTTCTACAAGGATAGCATGTATTCGCCGATGGACATCGATGACCAGGCCTACTACCTGAAACCGATGAACTGCCCCTTCCACATCCAGATCTACAGGTCCCGGAAGCGCTCGTACCGGGACCTGCCCCTCCGCTGGGCGGAGCTCGGGACCGTCTACCGCTACGAGCGCAGCGGCACCCTCCACGGCCTGCTCCGCGTCCGCGGCTTCACCCAGGACGACGCCCACATCATCTGCACCCCCGGGCAGATCGAGGACGAGATCCTCCGGGTCCTCGATTTCTCGGTCTCCATCCTGGCCGACTTCGGCTTCACCGACAACAAGATCGAGCTGTCGGTGCGCGATCCGAAGAACCTGCCCAAATACTGCGGCACGGACGAACTCTGGTGCCGGGCCGAAGCGTCGCTCGTAAAGGCCCTCGAGACCCGGGGATACGCCTACGAGCGGATGGAGGGCGAGGCCGTCTTCTACGGCCCCAAGATCGACATCAAGATCAAGGACGCCATCGGCCGGCTCTGGCAGTGCACGACCATCCAGTTCGACTTCAACATGTCGGAGCGCTTCGACATGACCTTCGTCGGCGAGGACGGCAAGGAGCACCGGCCCTACATGGTCCACCGGGCCCTGCTCGGCTCCCTGGAGCGGTTCTTCGGCGTCCTCATCGAGCACTACAACGGGAGCTTTCCCCTCTGGCTCGCCCCCGTCCAGGCCGTCGTCCTGCCGATTGCCGAGCGCCACGAAGACTACGCCCGGTCCCTCGACCGGACGCTCCAGGCGAACGGCCTGCGTTCGACGGTCGACCTCAGCCGGGAGAAGGTCGGCAAGAAGATCCGCGAGGCGGAGGTCCAGAAGATCCCGCTCATCCTGGTCGTCGGGGACAAGGAGGTCGAGCGCCGGAGCGCCTCTCTCCGCGTCCACGGCCAGGGGGACAAGGGCGAAGTGGACATCGCCCTTTTCCTTGAAAAAGCCAAGGAATTCCATCAGAATAAAATATTGACGATGAATTTCTAGAGGAGGACCGACATTTTCAAGAGACACTCTTATTATCCTGTGGTCGCCAAGGCCAAGCCCCACCGGACGAACGAGATGATCCCGGCGAAGGAAGTCCGGGTCATCGA
>CAZZCH010000157.1:0-3396 GCA_964652895.1 uncultured Eubacteriales bacterium | reverse complement strand
CGGACGAGATAGGCCGACGCCGCCCGGACGGCGTCCGGGTTCGCGGCGAGCTCGAAGAGGCCCCGCTCCATGCCGCCGAGGAGGACGATGCCGACCGACCCTCCCGACGGGCCGCAGATGAACTTCTCCGCCTTGAACTCCTGGATGACGGCGTCGAGGATCTTCCAGGACCGTTCGTCGCGCCGGGGCGGCTCCGGCTCCTTTTCGAACTCCGCCGCGGTGAAGACCCGGGCGTCCCGGACCGGGTCGTGGACGCATGTGATGTCCCGGGTCGCGTCCGACATTTTGTAAATACGGCCGCGGCGATCCTCCCACGTGTTGGCGTCGATCCGTCGGGGCGGCGGGTCGTCGCCCGGAGGCGGCATCTCCCACGTCGCCATGGGGAAGGTGACGATATCGAGCCCGAGCTTTTTGTGAAGCTCGATGTGATCCTCGAGCCAGCTCGCGGCGACCTCGTCGTCCCGTCCCTCCCAGAAGGCGATCTGGGACTCGGCCTTGGCCCGGAGGTAGGTTTCGTGTCCGAGGATGCGCTCGACCGTGTCGAAGTCGACGGCGAACTCCGCGTAAGGGACCCTGTCGGGGATCCGGCCCTCCAAGGCGGCGTAGACTCTCTCCTTGGAGGTCATGCCTCGCGCGGCTTCCTTTCGAGAAGGTCCGTTTCCGAAAACTGCCGGGTGCGCCGGTTGAAGCGAAGCGTCCGGAGCTCGAAGCCCCCGAGCCTGACTTTGGCGCTCGCCCCGAACACCGGGAGCTTGACGACGGCCGTCCGCGCCTTTCCCGTCGGCTCGAACAGCCGGACGACGATGTCGTTGCCGTCCTCGGATCTCTTGAACGCCGTGACCTCGACGGCCTCGCCCTCGACCACGACCCCCGGCCGCGCCCTCTTTTTTCCGCCCGGCGGAAAGTAAGCCAGGACGTAAGGCGCTTCGTTGCGGGCCAGGGCCTCCCGGTCGATCGTTCCCATGCGGTCGCCGAGCGGGCCGCCGTTGAGCCAGAAACGGAAGACCCTTTCTCCCGTGTCCTGACGGGGGATGAACCTGTCCCGGGCGACGGCGAGCCGGTCCTCCCAGGTGTCCGCGGCATAGGCCGGCGAACGCAGGAGGGACAGGCGCAGTTCGCCGCCGCTCCAGTCCGAACCGTGGACGCCGTCGTTGACGACGGTCATGGCCGCCCCGTCCTTTTCCGAGACGAGGGCCAGCCACTTCTGGGCGACGGCCTCGTCGCCGTTCCCCGGGAGCTCGTCGGCGCCGTAGGCCACCTGCCCCATGAACCGCGCCGCCCGGAGCTTGGACGGCAACGCCAGCTTGAGCATCCGGTCCCGCTCGGCCCAGAAGACGCGGACCTCGACCTCGACCTCCGTCCCGCGCTTGGGGATCTTGTAGCGGAGGGCGATCCGCGACGCCCCGTATGAGAGGATCGATTCTACGACCGTGCGGACGTCGCCATCCTCGATGATGCGAACGGGCTTGAACCCGTTCGCGTCATCGAGGACGGGCTTATTCCCGCCTTCGCGGATCCCGGAGAAGCGGGCCGCCTCCTCGGGCGTGGCCAGGGTGAAGCGCCCCTCGAGCGTCCGGAAGCTCCGGACTTTCATGCCCCAGGGGTCGGCGTTGTCCTTGATGACGAGGGGCGTGAATCCGCCGGGTTCGAGGAAGTCGATGCCCGCCGCCCGGTAGACGTCGAGGAGACCGGTCCGGGCGTTGACCGAGGCGACGAGGTCGGCCGTCGCGACGGTGAAGGCGCCGTCCTCTTCCCCGACCGCCGGCCGGGGCTTTTCCGGCGTCCGTTCGAGGCGGCAGGCGAATCGGTTCAACCGGCCGGGCGCGAGCTCGGCTTCGAAAACGACGCGCTTGCGCCATTCGACGCTGAGGTTGCTCTCCTCTTTTTCGGCCTGCGACGGCAACGCCCTGCCCCGCGCATAGATCCGCGGGCTCCAGAAGGTCTTCTCGAAGTTCGGCTCCCAGGGCTCGAACTCGCACTCGACTAGAGTCCGGACGGGGTAAGGGTGGGGGTTGAAAACGAAGATCGGGATCTCGCCCGCGGCCGCCTTGGGTTCGCCCGAAGCCAGGGCGAAAAAGGCCCGGGCCTTGAGCCGGGACAGGATCTCCAGGCCGTGGCCGAGCATCCGGACGGCCCCGTCCTCGCCGGCCGGGATGGCCGAACCGGGCAGGATGTCGTGGAATTCGACGAAGGCCAGGTCGCGCATGGCGTCCTCGAACGCGTCTTGCGGGTAGGGCATGAGGCCTTGAAGCCAGGCGGTCGTGACCATCTTCTCGGCCGAGAAGAGCTCGTTCTCGAGCCGGCGGTGCCCCTGCTTGACCCTGGACATCGACGTGTAGCAGCCGACGGCCCAGGGGTTGAGGTCCTTTCCGCGGCGGGGGAGGGACGGGCGCTTCGCTGCGAGCTCCGCGAAGTAGGCGTCCGGCGTCGAGTGGACGAGCTCGAGGTCCCGGCGCTCGGCCATCAGGGCGGCGAGGTCCCGGAGGTCCTTTCGCGACGGCCCGCCGCCGTGGTCGCCGATGCCCCAGAGGTGGATGGCCAGGTCGCCCTCGGGATGCTCGGCCAGCCACTTTTCGAGCCGCTCCCGCTCTTTCCCGCCGACCGAGCAGTAGTGGGCCGAGGCGCGGTTCCCCAGGACCTCGGAGCCGTCATAGCCGACCCAGACGAATTCGTCCTGGGGAAGCGGGCATTCTTTGTCGCCCGGACGGCAGCAGAGATAGGCGGTATAGCCGCTCTTGGCCAGGATCTGGACGAGGCCGCGGGTGTGGCCGAAGGGGTCGAGGTTGACCGCCGTTCGCGGCTCGACGCCGAATTTTTCCGAAAAATAGCGCCGGCCGAGGAGGATCTGCCGGACGAACGATTCGCCGCTGGGCATATTGCAATCGGGCTGGACGTACCAGCCGCCCATGATGTGCCACTTCTTTTCCCGGACGAGCTTGCGGATCCGGCGGAAGAGGGCCGGCTCGTATTCCTCGACCCACTGGTAAAGGACGGCCTCGTTGTGACAGAAAATGAATCCTTTGTGCTTTTCGCAGAATTCGGCCGCCTGGCGGAACGTGGACAGGGCCTCTCCGGCGCCCTCCTGCCATTCCCAGAGCCAGACCGGATCGAGATGGGCGTTCGAAACGAGATGGATCTTTTTCCTGGCCATTCGCGTCCTTTCTCAGGGCAAGGTGCCGCGGACGGAGATCCGCCCCGATTTTTCCGGCAGCTCGAGCCCCAGGCCATAGGGGCGGAAGGGGATCTTGCGCGAGCCGACCTTGTACCCGGGCTCCTCGCCCCGGCGCGCCTTCCGGACGGTCATTTCCAGACGGCCGCCCCGCAGGGGCAAGTCGACATCCATCCGGGTCAGCCCGCGGAGAAGCCGCGGCCGGAGGCGGATGGCGTCCGGTCCGG
>CAZZCH010000156.1:0-3414 GCA_964652895.1 uncultured Eubacteriales bacterium | reverse complement strand
AAGCCGCCGGTCATGAAGATCAGGAAGGAGTGGCCGGCGCCGACGGCCATGGCGTTCCTCTTGGCGATCTCGACCAGGGCCTCATCGTTGCCGGAGTGGCGGACGAGGGCGAGGCCCGACGATTCGCAGAAGGCGATCCCGAACTTCATGTGCGGCGCCGTCGTGACGATGGCCTCGTGGAGGTCCTCGACCGTCTTGATGAAGTGGGCCTGGCCGAGGATGAAATTCATGTCTTCGGGCTTATCGATGGGGATGACCTTGATGTCCATGGGACACTCCTCTCGTCGTTCGGGCCTATTATAGAGCCCGGCCGCCCCGGCATCAACGTTGAATATATATTTCATATTCATTAAGATGCTGAGGTCCGGCCCCAATCTGCGAACGTCGAGGAGGCACTATGAACAAACCATTCCTGCGTATCATCGCGATCGCCGCGCTGCTGGCTCTTCTCGCGCCCCATGTCCGCGCCGCCCAGAAGATCTACTGGGGCGACTCCGTGCCCGCCGGTTGGAACGGGAAATGGCCGGCCAAGTACCTGACCGTCCCCGAAAAGACGAATTATGCGCGGACCGCGTCCTCGGCCGACGTCCTGGAATTCATCGATGCCCTCCGCTGGTCGAGCGATAAAATGACCATCATCAACATGTTCACGACGACCCTGCGCCGGACGTGCCCGGCCGTCGTCCTGGCCAACCCGCGCGTGACCTCGCCCGCCGAGGCGGCCAAGTCCGGCAAGACCGTCGTTTACCTCCAAGGGAACATCCATGCGTACGAACCGGAGGCCAAAGAGGCCCTGATGATGCTCATGCGCGACATCCTCTTCGGCAAGCGCAAGAGTCTTCTGGACAACCTGATCATCATCGTCTGCCCGAACTTCAACGTCGACGGGACCGATACCCTGACTTTGAGCGAGGGGACCCCCCACATCCTCGGCTCGGCGACGAACGCCCAGAACATCAACCTCAACCGCGACGCCATCCGGGTCGAGACCGTCGAGATCGCCGGGCTCTACCGGACGGTCTTCAACCGCTGGGACCCGACGTTGATCTACGACGGGCATCTCATGGGCCGCGTCCAGCACGGCTATGCCATCGGCTACGCCACCTGCACCGTGCCCGCCTCCCATCCCGGGCCGCGCGACTATGTCTTCGACAAGCTTTTTCCCGCCGTCCGCGAAGCGACCCGGAAGAACTTCGGCCTCGAGGTTTTCACCCACTGCGAGACCGACGGCAAGTGGCCGCCGACCGTCTGGAGCCACGAGGCGGCCATGTGGACGAATGAGGCCAAGTTCGTCGCCAACGCCTACGGCCTGCGGAACCGCATGACGATCCTGGCCGAGACGCCGGGGCACGAATCGTTCGAACGCCGCATCTACGCCCACTACTCGCTGATCACCGGGGTCCTCGAGTACGCCAACGCCCACGGCAAGGAGATGCAGGAGGTCTGCCGGGCCGCCGACCGGGACGTCGTCGAAGCCGTCAGGGCCAAGGCCGAGACGGGCGAGCTTCGCAACTTTGTCGCTGGGAAATACGAGTCTTACGGTAAGGTCGACATCCTTGCGTATAAAGAACGGAACGCTTCGACGCTCGTTCCCGGCACGAGTGTCCGGGCCAAGATCGCGCCGCACATGCTCCAGCCCCCCGAGCTCGTCCGCGGCGTCGAGTTCCTGTGCAAACCCGTGGGGACGGCCGAGGCGCGGGTTCCCCGCGGCTATCTCATCCCGGCCGAGTTGGACTTCATCGCCGAGAAGCTCCGCGCCCAAAACGTCAAAGTCGAGGTTTTGGCCAAGCCGGTCAAGGCCTCCGGCGAGGAGTTCGTGATCGACAAGGTCGGGCGGGGGCGGAGCGGCGGCTATAACATGATCAAGCTCGACGGCGGCTTCGCCCCGTCTCCGGTCCGGGAATTTCCGGCCGGCACGTTCCGCGTGGACATGGCCCAGCCCCTGGCCAACCTGGCCTTTTATTGTCTCGAGCCGCAGGCCGCGGACGGCTTCGTCGGCTGGGGGGTTTTCGATCCTTACTTCAAATCGGCCGGCGCCGACATGCGGAGCGTCGTCTATCCGGTGTACAAGTACTTCAAGATCCTCGAGTGAGCGGAGAGTTCCGCGGGCCGTTGACGAAAGCCGGGTCAGGACCCCGTCAGGTAGCCGGCCCGGTGGACGACGCGGTAATCCCGGCTCTTGAACTTGACGGCGAGGTCCATGAATGTCCCCGGCGGGGCGGCCGAAGCCGGCTTGAAGTAGAGGATGTAATAGTTTTCGGATTCCTTGAGCGTCGTCTTGAACGAGGCGGCGGGGTTCTGCGAGGTGTCGGAGATCCCGCCCGTCGCCTGGGCGATCGTCGACAGGGCCTTGAAGATGTCCTCCGATTGTTCCCGCATGACGACCCCGGAGATCCTTTCCGGCTGTTTGTTCATGAAGAGGAAATTGAAATGGGCCCCCGAGTCGGCGAAGGCCTCCTTGAGCCGCTGATTGTTCAGCGTGATCGAACGGCTGTACATCTGGAAGATCGTTTGGACTCCGGCCATGATGTCCGGCCGGTCCTGGTTTCCCATGACGAGCAGGTCGATCGTGTTGGGGCTGATCTCCGGGCGGAACTCCCGTTGGAAGAAGTAATAGACGAACTTCTGGCCCGGCTGGCTCTTGAGCCTGGAGGCGAACGAGACGAGGCCGTCTTCGCTCAGGACGCGCAGTCCCTCCATCTTCTGGAGTTCGTCGGTGTAGTTCATCAGCCGCATCTCCAGGCTAGAGCCGTCGTCGGTGTCCGCCTCCGTGTCCTCGAGGCCGGTCCTGCCCGTGGAGCCGATCTGCCGGACGATCCTTTTCAGGTCGCGCATGGCGCTGTTGTAGGCCATGCCGCCCTGGACGATGTCCTTTCGGATGAGCTCGCTCAACTCCTTGGCCAGGACGTCGCGGGGCTTGGCCGCCAGGCTGTCCGGAGAGAGCCTGTAGCTCTTCATGGGCGTCTGGATCTCGAGCGTGTCGCCGGCGAGGAGCCCCGTCTTGAAGAAGGCATCGAGGCCTTCGGCGAGCTTGTTGTTGTAGTCAGACATGCGGAAGAGCAGGGTGATCTGGCGCGCCAGGTTGGGCAGGACATCCATGACCCCTTCCTGACGCTCGATCGTATCCTTGTGAACGTAGAGGAGCGCCGTCGGTTCGACCGCGAAGCCGGCCTCGAGCACGGTGAAATCCTCGAGCTTCAAATCCGGCACGAACGCGTTACCGTCGTAAACCCGAACGGCCAGGGCCATGGTGGGGACGGCCGGGCTGGGGGCCGGGCGCGGCCTGGAGACGGTTGAAGAGGACGCCGCAGTCAGGATGGCCAGGATGCCCGCGAGGACAAGAGCAGGAACGATAAGCCTTTTCATGTCTATACCTCCCCTCCCTGAGATACCCAACCAACCTCAACCATTATA
>CAZZCH010000155.1:0-3547 GCA_964652895.1 uncultured Eubacteriales bacterium | reverse complement strand
GATTCCTCTCAATTTTGGCACCGTCATGAATGTTTATGAATAGGTCAGGTTAGGGGCCTTTTGTCCGAATACTGAGCTCGCTCAATGGATAGGGCAGGTTGGGGGATGGGGCGATATCTGTCTTAGTCCGCGCGGAAATATCCTTTATTCATTCGACATTCCATATGACATTCGGGAGTTCACGCCGAAAGGTCAATTGGTAAACCAATTCGGCCGGAAAATCCCCGGCTGGAAACCGCCTCGCATCAGCTATGAAGGCCTGCCCTATTCGCCTATCTCTACAATGGGCATCGACACGTTCCCCGACGGCAAGATCCTCCATGTCTTATTCGATAAAAGGTCCAAACCATACATCACTTATTTTGACATCTTCGACGAGCACGGTACATGGCTTATCAGCTTTGATACGCGCCAACATATCAAAGACAAGTTCGGCAGGATGGCCCGCATCGACGGCCAGGGTTATGTCTACATGGAATTCTGGGAGCCCTTTCCCCACATCAGGAAATACAGCATCGAATTCGTCCCGGTCAAAGCCAGGCAATAGCCTAACCACCGACCGTGCGCGTATGGTTGGTGGGCATTGAACTTCCGCTCGCAACTGTCTCCTGACAATCTCCATGCCAATTTTGCCAATTATCGCTTTTTACACACCTTAGTCAGAATTAAGCGGGTTTACGCATTTTTTGTGACATGCCTGTGACATGGTGGCGAGGTCTGCATTTCGCAGGTCAATGGCGACCTGGCCTTCCTTGAAGCGACTTTTCTTCACCCTTAGCTGCTGCCTATATGCCGATCCTAACACGATAAGCTAACATCAAATTTGGACTAGAATCCGGGGAGCAGATCAAAACCCGCGGGGACTCGCTCGTTGATTACGAGAAGACGATAGCGTCACCGTCCACAGCCGGGCCAGACGAAGGAGTTGTTATCATCCGTTCAATTTTGTAAATGAACCGGGGCGAATAATCGTATAATCCTATGTAAGAGGAACCAGCCTGATGGAAGATGTCGAAGCCGTCGTCCGCTGCCTCGAAGGAGAAAAGGACGCATTCGAGTTCCTGGTCAGGAAATACCAGGCTCCCCTCCTTGCCCTGGGCGCCAACATCCTCGGGGACCTTGAAGAGGCCAGGGATGTCACTCAGGATATTTTCTTTCTGGCCTTCCTGAAACTGGGAGATTTCGACCGCGGCCGGAGCTTCAAGAACTGGCTGTATGCCATCGCCGTCCATAAATGCATCGACCGGAGGCGCAGGCTACGCAATTTCCTGCGCAAGGTCGTCGGACCTGACGGGGCCAGGGCCATCAGGCAGGACCCGGACTGGAAGCATCCGCAGGAGGCGGACGATTCACGGGAAGCGGACCCGGACCGCGGCCCGGCCGGGGCATGCCTTTTTGGACGGAGGATGGACCACCTGTTGGGGCGCTTGAGTCTGAAGGAGAGGACGGCCCTCGTCCTGTCGGCCGTCGACGGGTACAGCGCCGCGGAAGCGGGACGGATCATGAATTGTTCGGAGAACACGGTGCGCGTCCATCTCTTCAGGGCCAGGGCGAAACTAAGGGAATCCCGGAAGGAGAACGAAGATGCGCTGCGAACGATTTAGAGACCTGTATCGTCGGCTTCCCTGGCTCGGGACGTTCCTGATAAGGAAGCATTTCATCAGCTGCGAGGACTGCCGCCGGGAGATGGAGGCCGGGATCAATTACGGCCCGTTCTTCCGAGCCGACGATCTCAGAGGCGAGGACCTGTGGCCGGCCCTGCGGGAAAGGCTTTCTTCTCTCGGACAGCCGGCGGCCGTCCGGCCGGCCGGAACGCGCAGAACGCGAGCGCGTCCCCGGGCCAAGAAGCTGGGCCCGGCATTCGCCCCGGTCCTCATATTGGTTCTGGCGGTCCTGGTCGCAGTCTCGTATATCGGGCTCAGGTCGTTGAGAACCGTATTGAACTCGGAACGACAAGCCGGTCCCCGGCCTGCGGCGCCCGAAGTCCTGGCGACGGCCTCAAGCCCCAAGCCGGCCATCTTTCAGGCTTTCATCGAGGGGAAAAGAGCCAGGGTCTTGATCTATGTCGAACCGAAGAACCCGCGCATGTCGTTCTTCTGGCTTGAACCATCAAAGGATTGACGCGATGAGCAAAACATGCGATGGGATCGGATGGGGATAAAGTACGATAACTGAAGGAGATGAGAAATGCAAAAGAACGCCATCCTTGCCTTCATTTTGGGCATGTCGCTCTGCGTCGGCGGCCTCTTCGGAATCGAAAAACATATATATTTCGATCTTCGATTATATAAAGCCATCCCGGCCGACGGGGCCACCGTTTTCATCCGCTGGAGGACCGCCAAAGTCGATGCCGAGGGTCCGAATGTCAGTTATTTCTACACGGCCAACGTCAAAGGATCAGACCAGCGGGCCGAAGAAGCCGAGATCAAGAAGGTCTTCAAAATCAGGGAATTGGCCGCCGTCGCTCAAAGCCAACATCGCATCGAATTCGATCCGGACCTGATACGGGATAAAAGATCGAATGATTACTTCATCGGCTGGTGGGAAGGCTATTACGGCGTGGAGGGGCCGCTCCTCGAGGTCACTCTCTCGGACGGGAAAAAGTATGACATGCGGATAATCCCCCTTGACGTCGATAACGCGCCTTACAGATTCAAGCTCCAGATCCACGAGCCGCCATTCAGGACGACCGATAAGGGTTCTCAAGGCTCTCCCGGAAGCGTGGGGGCTTCGGTCCCGCAGGTCTTCTACGTGGATGTCGAATTCTCCCTGCCCATAGGTGACACGACCATCATCGGCTTCGCCGACTCCAAGGAAACTCCGTATTTTCTGTCCATTTATCTCGAGGGGGTCGGCGGCAAATTGCACGTGGAGGGAAACCATCCGGACGAAATTGTCGGGGTTCTGCCCGGTGAAACCAAGGGCGGGCAGCCGGAGACGGTCAGGACCATCGCCCCGGAATATCCGGAGAGCTGCCGGTCGAAAGGCATCGAAGGCTCGGTCGGGCTAGAAGTCTCTGTGGACGCCGCGGGCCGGCCAACGGACATCAAGATCGTCAAGAGCGCTCACCCGGACCTAGACAAGGCGGCGGTCGCCGCGGTCAAGCAATGGCTGTTCAAGCCCTTGCTGGTCGAGGGCAAGCCTGAAGGCGCAGTCTACGTCATGGCCGTCGATTTCAAGATGAAGGACACGGAACGGAAGTAGAACGGAGGGCGCCCGGCCTTGCCTGCTACGATGTAAAGGATTATGCGGCTTCCCTGGAGACGTTTCAGAAATTCAACGCCTTGACCGAAAAGGCGAGAGACGAAGTGACGATAACGAGGCACGACTGGTCATATATCTGATTTCAATGAATTAGAGATGGCGTGCCTGAGAGGATTCGAACGTCCGACCTTTGGATCCGAAGTCCCCTACTCTACCCTCATGGACATATGGGGAAAACCCCATTTCCAGGGGGAAATGCTTTGTTTTCCTTTACGCACCTTTAATCAGAATTAGCCTGAATTATGCATAAAAAAAGCTGTTTCCTCCTCAACATGTTGATTTA
>CAZZCH010000154.1:0-3684 GCA_964652895.1 uncultured Eubacteriales bacterium | reverse complement strand
ACTTCACCAAGATCAAAGCGGGGTCGTTCCTCAAGGCCAACGGCGGGTTCCTGGTCGTCAACGCCCTGGACGCGCTGGTCGAGCCCGGGGTCTGGACCATGCTCAAGCGCACCCTGCGGAACCAGATCTTCGAGATCCAGAACTACCTCCAGATGTACCTGTTCTCGAGCGCCCGGCTCAAGCCGGAGTCCATCAAGTCCGACGTCAAGGTCGTCATGATCGGCGACGCCTCGATCTACAACCTGCTCTACTTCATGGACGAGGACTTCAAGAAGATCTTCAAGATCAAGGCCGAGTTCGACTCGGAGATGGAAAAGGGCGAGAAGGCCGTCGGCGATTACGTCCGGTTCATCAAGAAGATCTGCGACGATGACGGCCTGCTGCCCCTCGACAAGGACGGCATCGCGGCGCTCATCGAATACGCGACACGCATCGCCGGGCGCCAACGGAAGCTCTCGACGCGCTTCCACGTCATCGCCGACGTCATCCGCGAATCCAGCTACTGGGCCGGCAAGGACAAGAAGCCGGCCGTCGGTCGCGACGACGTGGAGAAGGCCATCCGAGAGCGTTTCGAGCGGGTCAGCCTGATCGATGACAAGATCCAGGAGATGATCGAGGAGGGGACGATCCTCATCGACACGGAAGGAGCCGTGGTCGGCCAGGTCAACGGCCTCTCGGTCTACGACATGGGTCAGTTCATGTTCGGCAAACCGGCCCGCATTACCGCCCGGACGGCCATGGGCCGGGCCGGGGTCATCAACATCGAACGGGAGGCCGACTTGAGCGGTCCGACCCACAACAAAGGCGTCCTCATCCTCGGCGGATACCTGCGTGGAAAATACGCGACCAAGAAACCGCTGTCCTTGTCGGCTTCCCTGGCCTTCGAGCAGTCCTACGGCGGCGTCGACGGCGACAGCGCCTCGTCGACCGAGGTCTACGCCATCCTCTCGAGCCTGTCGGGCCTCCCCCTCCGCCAGGACCTCGCGGTCACGGGGTCCTTGAACCAGAAGGGCGAGATCCAGCCGATCGGCGGGGTCAACGAAAAGATCGAGGGTTTCTTCGACGTCTGCAAGGCCAGGGGCCTGACCGGGACGCAGGGCGTCCTCATCCCCCACCAGAACGCCCAGAACCTCATGCTCCGCTCCGACGTCGTTGCCGCCGTCCGGGAGGGAAAATTCCATGTCTATCCCGTGAGGAGGATCGACGAGGGCATCGAGATCCTGACGGGCGTCGAGGCCGGCCCAGCGCGGGAGGACGGGAGCTACGAGGAAGAGACGGTCCACGGCCTCGTCGACCGCGAGCTCCAGCGGCTGGCCAGCGGCTGGAAGTCCTTCTCGGGCGGGAGCGACAGGGGCGAAGGTCAGGCCAGCGGGCCGCTATGATCAGCGGCCGGACCTCGCCCTAGGCCGGGCCGCGTTCTCGCGGCGAGGCGGGGCCGACGCGCCGCTCCCTTCCACGAGCTTCTTTAGACGTGAGATCTCCGTGTTCTTGAGATAGCGCCAGTGGCCCGGCTTGAGACCCTCGAGGGTCAGGCCGGCGAACTCGACGCGGACGAGACCGGAGACGGGGAATCCGACGGCCTCGAAGAGCTTCCGGATCTCCCTTTTCCGGCCTTCGTGAATCTCGATCGCGAGGATTGAATGCCGGTGCCCCCGCCGCAGGACCTGGATCCGGGCGGGCGCGGTCCTGCGCCCCTCGAGGAAGATCCCATGACGGACCTTGTTGAGGTCGTCTTCCGTGGGCTCGCCTTCGACCCGGACGTGATAGATTTTCCCCACGCCGTAACGGGGATGGGTCAGCTTGAGGGCCATGTCTCCATCGTTCGACAGGAGAAGGGCCCCCTCCGTGTCGACATCGAGGCGCCCGACGGGATAGACCCGGACCGGGAGATGGGGCAGGAGGTCCATGACCGTCGGCCGTCCTAACGGATCCTTGACGCTGACGACCCGGCCGGCCGGTTTGTTGAGGAGGATGAAGACGGGCCGTTCCTCTACGTTCTTGACGAGCTGGCTGCCGGCGACGACCTTGTCGCGCGAAGCGTCGATCTTCAGGCCCAGCTCCTGGACGACCTTGCCGTTGACGCTGACCCGGCCCTCCGCGATGATGCGGTCCGCCTCGCGCCGCGAGCAAACCCCGGCGTGGGCCAGAAACTTGTTCAAGCGCATGATCATCGCGGCACCGGAGCCGGCCCGAGTCCCATTCATTGGGGCTTGGCCAGGATTTCGACGACCTTCAGGTCGAAAAACCTGTGGGAGTTCGTGGGCCGGAGAAGGAGGGCCGTGTCCGCTCCCCATTCGGTCCCGCCGACGGCGATGCAAAGCTCGCCCGCCCGGACGAGCCCGGCGTCGGCGGCCATGAGGCTGACTTCGACGGCGACCTTGACCCCCTGCCCGAAGGTCCGGAGCGTGTGGGCCATGATCTCCTCGAGTTCGTAGGTGCCCAGCTTGTTCCGGACGCCCCGGCCGACACCGCCAAGCGCGTGCTGGCAGGTCAGGATCCGGACGCCCGCTTTTTCGAGCCGGCGGCGCTCGTCCTCCTCGAGCTCCTGTTCGTTCGGCCCGGCATAACCCGTGCAATGAGTCACGGCCACGACGCTCGACGGCTCGAAATATTTCAGGGCCTCGCGGACGGTCCGGCCCGACCGCGTGGCCACGACGACGCGTTCAACACCGAGCTCCCTGGCCCGCCGGGCGGCCCATTCGAGCGTCCGCCCGGTGTTCTGGGGGCCGGGCCGTTCGAAGAGCAGGCAGGCGCTGATGATGTCCTTCTGCGGGACGGGTTTCTTCGCTGGCGGCATGGCTTTTATCTCCTCGAGGGAAAGCGGCTTCCGTGGCCTATTATCTTGCCGGACCCTGACCAAGTCAAGGATCGTCCCGAGCACACCCGGGAACGGAGACGTTTGAACCAAAGATTCGGCGATTCGTATATATAGGGTACAATAGAGTCATAGATCCATGGCCAAACTGCAGATCAAAGAATCCTTCACCATGGCCCTAGTCTCCCTGCGGTCGAGCAAACTGCGCACCTTTCTGACCCTCCTCGGCATCATTATCGGCGTCCTGACCATCATCGCGGTCGTTTCGGTCATCCAGGGCCTGAACAACTACGTCTACACGAAGATGTCCTTCTTCGGGGCCAATGATTTCTCGGTCCAGAAATTCTCGATGATCGGGACTTCGATCAAGGACTTCCGCGAACAGATGAAGCGCAAGGACCTGACCCTCGTCGAGCGGGATCTCATCCGGGCCCACTGCCCCTCCTGCGAGCTCGTCGGCGCCTCGGCTTCCTACGGAACGACCGTCAAGTACGGCAGCCAGTCCCTGAAGGACACCGAGGTCCGCGGCGTGACCCATCTCGACCACGAGATCGGCTCGGTCCTCGAGCTCGAGAGCGGCCGCCACCTCCAGAGTCAGGACGAGACGAACTCCCGCACCGTCTGTCTCATCGGCTCCGACATCGCCGAGAAGGTCTTCGGGTCCCTCGGCCCCATCGGCCGGTGGCTGAAGGTCGGCGGGCGGGATTTCCAAGTCATCGGGGTCGGCAAGAAAAAGGGCAAGATCCTCGGCTTCAGCCAGGACAACTACGTCCGCATCCCGATCACGACCTTCAACAAGGTCTACGGCTCGCGGCGCTCGATCAGCATCAACATCCACACCGCCTCCCAGGAGGCGATGGCCCGGGCCC
>CAZZCH010000153.1:0-3771 GCA_964652895.1 uncultured Eubacteriales bacterium | reverse complement strand
TGAAACTGCCCTCGTCCGGCACGCTGCCCGACTAAATCACCGCTTATGCTCACTCCGATGCTGCCCAGAAGTTGCCTGAGCCGGAAGAGGGTCCCGGGAGATATTTCTCCCGGGCCGCAGAACGCCGCAGCGTTCGAGGAGGGGAGGCAGGGAGCGGAGCGACCGTTGGAAGGGGGAAGGCGGAGCGGATTCCCCCTCCAAGTCGTTGCCCCCCTCGGCCCCAGTACAGGCGGCCGCCTACGGACATCGCCCTGATAAAGAGGGACCGTCCCCTAGAGAGGGGACAGTCCCTCTTTGCCCGTAAGTAGCGAATAGAGGCCGTCCTGCTATAATAACTGAGGTCGAAAATGTAACTTTCCTGGGGAAATCGAGGTTTTAGGATACGAGAATGGACGAACAAGAGCTGATCCGGCGCGTCCAGGACGGAGACGAGTCGGCGTTCGGCCAGATCATGGCTCTCTATAAGGACAAGATCGTGAATTATCTTTACCAGTTCTCAGGCGACTATCAGAAGGCCGCCGAGCTGGCCCAGGAGACCTTCATCCGGGTCTATTTCAAGGCGGACAAATACCGGCCGATCGCTCCGCTGTCCTCCTGGATCTACACCATCGCCTCGAATTTGGCCAAAACGGAGTGCCGTCGGTCGAGAAAGATGGCCACGGTTTCTCTCGAAGATATTCCCAACAACTTCTCGAGCGGCACTTACTACGAGGACCCGGCCGATCCCGGGCTCGTCCGGAACCTCCGCGAGGCCCTGGACGAGCTCCACCCCCGCTACCGCGTACCGGTCGTCCTCAAGGACATGGAGGGTTTCTCCCAGGAGGAGATCGCCCGGATCATCAAGCGGCCGGTCGGGACCGTCAAGGCCCGGATCAGCCGCGGCCGGGAACAGCTCCGGAAAAAGCTGGAAAAGGCCATGGACAGCGAGTCCCGTCCGGCCGAAAAAGAGGTGAGCGAACATGGAAGGGCTTGAACTTCTCGCCAGAATGAAAAGGGTCACGGCCCCCGCGGGCTTCGAAGAGGGTGTCATGGCCAAACTCGCGGCCGCCCGCGCGGAGCGGGCGCGGATCCGCCGGGCGAATTTCCGCTACGCGTTGGCTGGCTCGGCCGCCCTCGTCCTCGTCGGCTTTTTCCTCCTCAACCCGTCACTTTTCCAGAACGAACCCGTACTGACTTTCGCCGGTCGGGAGGCCCCGACCGTTCCCTCCATCCCCGTTTTCGAGACCATGGACTACGCATCCGAATTTCGCAACGCCCAATCCCAACCGCGAACGGTTTATATATTGGAGCAGGTTTCCGATTCTGTATCTTCGGAAATCATTTATTAGGAGGTTATTCCGCCATGAACAAGTTGATCAAACCGGCTCTCGTGATCATGGCTTCCCTCGCCGTCCTGGCCCCCTCTTTCGGGACTGAAACGGCCGGGGCGAAGGGCATCGAACCCAACATCACGGACATCGCCAAGAAGGTCTTTCCTTCGGTCGTCCGGGTCGAGGTCCAGAACCATATGCGCCGGGTCGCCACCGGCGTCGTGGTCGAGAAGGGCGGCTATATCGTCACCACCGCCCTCATTTCCCCCCGCGATGAAAAGATCACCATCACGACATCGGAAGGCAAGAATATCGAAGCCGAGTTCCTGGGCTTCGACACGGAGACACAGTTGGCCCTGCTCAGGGCCAAGGACGCGGGCCTGCCCGCCGTCGCCCTCGGAAAGGCCGGGGATCTGGCGCCGGGCTCCTGGATCTGCGTTGTCGGCGTCTCGCCCGAACAGACCGCGACGGTGACCCAGGGCATCGTCAGTTCCGTCGCGGAAGACAAGCTGCGGCTCAACGTCTGGGTGACGCCCGGGTCGAGCGGCGGCCCCGTCGTCGACGCCGACGGCCGGATGGTGGGGCTCCTCCGCGGCATATATATGGATGAGAGGCCTGTCGTCTTCCAGTTCAGGGACAAGGAACAATCGGGTTCCGGAGTCGTCTTCAGCAGCCGGGCCGCGGCCCCGTCTTCGGGCATGGCCCTGGCCGTTCCGGTGGAAATCGTCAAGGACATCAGTGCCCAGATCAAGGATAAGGGCAAGGTCGAACGCGGCTGGCTGGGAGTGGCGATCGGCCAAAACGAGAGCGGCCAGACCCAGATCGGCTCTATCGATCCGGACAGCCCGGCCGAGCTGGCCAAGCTCCGGTCCGGCGATGTCGTCCTCAAGATAGGGGACAGGGACGTCTCCAGCCCCGACGTGCTGGCCGCCGAGATCCGGAAGAAGAAGCCGGGCCAGGACATCACCTTGAAGATCGAACGGGACGGCAAGCCCATGGACTTCAAGGTCAAACTTGGAGAGATGGCCGAGAACGAAGCCCTGAGGGAGATGGAGGTCCGCTTCCCAAGTTTCTTCGGGCCGGAGGCGCCGATGCCCCCCGGCGCGGTGCCCATGCCGAAGTCCGTTTCCCCGGAAAAAGCCCCCAGACCGGACTCCCCACGGCTACTCATGCGGAGAACTCCCGAATGGTCCTTTGAGACGCGGAAATATATCGGGGTCCTTTGCGGCGAGCTCACCCGCGAGTTGGCCGAGCACTTCGGGGTCAAGGAGGGGGCCGGCCTCATCGTCTCCAAGTTGACCGAAGGCGGCCCGGCGGAGAAGGCCAAGCTCCATGTCGGCGACGTCATCGTCCGCGCGGACGGCAAGCGCGTGGAATTCGCCAACGATCTCATCAACCTCGTCCAAGCCAAGGAAAAAGGGACCAAGATCAAGCTCGAGATCCTGAGGGACAAGAAGGCCATGACCATCGAAGTCGAGGTTTCCGAAGAGGAGAGCGGCGGGCTCTTCGACTCCGGGGACTTCCAGGGCTTCCTCGAATCCTGGCAGGGCTATACGGACGCTTTCAGGACCGAGCTCAAGAAGTGGCAGTCCGAGGGGATGCCCGAGCTCCGGCAGAACTTAAAGAAGATCAACACAAAGGGGCTCTTGAAAAGGATCTGAGAGACCTGCTCCTGTCTCTTTCTTCCGGGGACACGTACTTCCGGTACGTGTCCCCTTTCTTTATTCTCGCGACAGGTTAAGCCATTTATTCTTCAGCCGCTCGAATTCCTCGGCCGCGAGTTGGGCCTTGTCGAAATAGCCTTTCGCCGATCTTTGGCGCAAGGCTTCGTAGAGGATGACGGCGACGGAGACCGACAGATTGAGGCTCTGGACCATGCCCAGCATGGGGATGCGGACGACCTTATCGGCGAAGGTCAGGGCTCCGTCCGAGATGCCTTCGGCTTCGCTGCCGAAGACGAGCGCGATCGGCTTGGCGAAATCGACGTCCGTATAGGGGAGGGAGTCCTTCTGGAGATGAGTGGCCACGATCTCGAAGCCCGCCTTTTTCAGGGGCGCAAGGCATTCGGCCGGTGTCGCGTGGACGGCGATCTCGAGCCACTTGTCGGCCCGGGTCGAGATGGCCTCGTTGAAGCGGAGGAGCTCCGGGTTAGGCGAAACAAGGTCGAGATGGAGGATGCCGGCCGCGTCGCAGGTCCGGATGACGGCGCTGGCGTTGTGGGCGATGGTCACCCCCTCGAGCACGACGCGCAGGTCGGGCTGGCGCAGTGACAGGACACGGGTGACCTTTTCGATCCTTTCGGGCGTCGGCATGCCGGAACTATATCAGACCGGCCGTTCCTTGAAAATAGGCGGGTTTTCCCTTATAGTTGTTGGCCGTGCCGGTGTGGCGGAACTGGCAGACGCGCGGGACTCAAAATCCCGTCCGGGGCAACTCGGGTGTGGGTTCGATTCCCTCCACC
>CAZZCH010000152.1:0-3815 GCA_964652895.1 uncultured Eubacteriales bacterium | reverse complement strand
AGAGAAACTCCGGCCTCAACGAGGCCTACGCCAAGTACATCACGCGCAAGATCCCCTTCGTCACGCTCAAGGCGGCCTTGACCTTGGACGGCAAGATCGCCTGCCGGACGGGCGACTCGAAATGGATCTCCTCCGCCGGGACGCGCGACTACATCCACCTCCTCCGGGGCGAGCACGACGCGATCATGATCGGCGCCAACACGCTTGTCACGGACGACCCCCGGCTCACCGTCCGCCATCCGAATTGGGGCGGAAAGGAAATCGTCCGGGTCATCCTCGACTCGCGCCTCCGCTTCCCGTTGACGGCGAAGATCCTGTCGACGCTCCGGCGTGGACGTATCCTCGTCTTCGCCGGTCACGGCGCCCCGGCCGCGAAGGCCCGCGGCCTCGAAGCGCGCGGCGTCGAGGTCGTCCTTCCCGGTGGCCGGAAAAAATCGTGGGATCTCCCGGACGTTCTCGCCGAACTCGGCCGGCGCGAGATCGCCTCACTTATCGTCGAAGGCGGCAGCCGCCTGTTCACGTCGTTCGTCGAGAACGGGCTGGCCGACAAGGCCGTCCTGACCTACGCGCCGCGCCTCATCGGCGGGACCGCCGCCCCGGGGTTCATCGGCGGCATGGGCGCGGCCAAGGTCGGCGACGGGCCGGCCCTTAAAAAAGCGCGCTCGTTCTCGATCGATGACGACATCATCCTGGAAGGATATTTCTGATGTTCACAGGGATCATCACTCAGCAGGCGACTTTTCGCGGCTTCCGCAAGGGCCGCGGCGAAATGCTCGTCGAGGCGCCCGGACTCGCCGCCAAGCTGGCGACCGGGGATAGTATCGCCGTGAACGGCGTCTGTCTGAGCCTCCTCGCTTCGGACAGGGAGGGGCTGCGCTTCAACCTGTCCCGGGAGACGCTCGAGAAAACGACTCTGGGCGACCTCAAGCCTGGCGACCGCCTCAATCTCGAGCTCCCGCTCACCCTGGCCTCGCCGCTCAGCGGGCACCTAGTCTCCGGCCACGTCGACGCCGTGGGCAAGGTCCTCAAAGTCTCGTCCCGGCCGCCGGGAAAAAGGGTCACCCTGTCGTTTCCGCCCGCCCTCCGTCCCTACTTCATCCCCAAAGGGTCGGTCGCGGTCGACGGGGTCAGCCTGACCATCGCCTCCGTCGGCCCGGCCTCGCTCGAAGTCGAGCTCATTCCGCTGACACTCGAAGGGTCGACCCTCGGGCTCCTCCGCGGCGGGGCGGCCGTCAACCTGGAGTGTGACATGATCGGCAAATACGTGTATAATTGGCTGTCTCAAGGACGCAAAACGGGCTAAAGGAAGCCCGGCCGAACGAATTCGAGCCTCGTTAGAAAGACCCATGACCGAAGAGCGCAAAACAGTCGCCGTCGAATCGGCCTTGGACGACGTCCGGGCCGGGCGGATGATCATCATCGTCGACGACGAGGACCGCGAAAACGAGGGCGACCTCATGGTCGCCGCCGAAAAAGTCACCCCCGAGCTCATCAACTTCATGGCCCGCCACGGCCGCGGCCTCATCTGCCTCCCCCTGACCAGGGAGCGGCTGGAGGAGCTCCAGCTCCCTCTCATGGTCGGCGAGAACACGGCCCGCTTCCAGACGGCCTTCACGGTGTCGATCGACGCCAAGGAAGGTGTCGCGACCGGCATTTCGGCCCACGACCGGGCCAAGACGATCCTCGCCGCCGTCGACCCCGGAACGAAACCCGAAGACCTGGCCCGGCCGGGGCACATCTTCCCGCTCCAGGCCAAGGAAGGCGGCGTCCTGTCCCGGGCCGGTCAGACCGAGGCCGCCGTGGACCTGGCCCGCATGGCGGGCCTGACGCCGGCCGGCGTCATTTGCGAGATCATGAACGAGGACGGCTCGATGGCCCGCATGCCCCAGCTCGAAGAGGTCGGCCGCCGGTACGGCATTCCCATCCTGACGATCGCCGAGCTCATCCGCTACCGCATGAAGCACGAGACGCTAGTCCGCAAGCTCGACGAGACGGACCTGCCCACGGCGCACGGCCATTTCCGTCTCCACAGCTATGAAGATACGATCCACGGCGAGCACCACGTCGCCCTAGTCAAGGGCGAGGTCGGCGGGGGCGAGCCCGTTTTGGTCAGGGCCCATTCGCAGTGCCTGACGGGCGACACGTTCGGCTCGACCCGCTGTGACTGCGGCGAACAGCTCCGGCTGTCCATGGAGCTGATCGAAAAAGAGGGCCGGGGCGTCGTCCTCTATATTTTGAACCATGAGGGCCGGGGGATTGGCCTGGCCAACAAGATCAGGGCCTACGCCATTCAGGACCAGGGCGCGGACACGGTCGAAGCCAACCGCCGGCTGGGTTTCAAGCCCGACCAGCGCGACTACGGCATCGGCGCCCAGATCCTGGTGGCCCTCGGCATCCGTAGGATCCGGCTCCTCACGAACAACCCCCGCAAGTTCGTCGGGTTGACCGGCTACGGTCTGGAGATCGTCGACCGCGTGTCTCTCGAGGTCCCGCCGAACCCCTGCAACCTCCGCTACCTGAAGACGAAAAAAGAGAAGATGGGGCACATCCTGGACCTGGTCTGAGGATGGACGACCGTCACCTTCCCGCAGAATACGGCCCTTCCCTCATCTGCCGCGCCTTCCTCGGCAAGCTCGCCCGGACACCCGACAAAGCGAAGCGGCTGTCGGTCATCGCGGCCTGCGCCAGGATTTGTTCCCCCTGGGCCGAAGAGCTGCTGTGGGAAGCACTGGCCGACCCCAATGAAGGCGTCAGGGACTTTGTGGTGAAAGAGCTCCGCCGCCGCGAGACCCTGCATCTCACGTTGGCCTTGAAACGGCTCCGGCTCCCGCCTTGGTATGCGCGGAGCGCCGCCCTGGGGATCATCGGTCACCGGCGCATCCGGGAGGCCGTCCCGGAGATAGGACGGGCCGTCGCCGACGCGAACGTCGAGGTCCGCCGGGCGGCGGCCGAAGCCCTGGGGGAAATTGGCGGCGACCAGGTCCTAAAATATCTTGTCGCGCTAAAGAAAGACGCCAACCCTTACGTTAGGGCGGCGGCAGAGAAAGCCATCCGGAAGACGAGCGAAGTTAGATTTTCTTAACTGGCGTAGCGGTTGTCTGAGCAGGCCTGGCAGCACATCGGGTTCGACGTGCAGTTGTCCTTGTGATTATAGGGGGCCACGGGCGGGGTCGTCTTGTATTTACAGTGACACAAGAGGGTTTCTTCCGGACGCCCCTTGAATAGGACCACCAGCTCAGGCGTCTGCCATTGTTTCTTCATGAGATCAAATCCTCCAAATACGCTTCCTTATCAATATATTAAGCCGATCTTGCGGCGATGTCAACTCCCTTTTAGCCTCTCCGCCCGGGCGTGGGCGACACGGCAGAAGGCCTCGACGGGCAGGTCGAGTTCCCCCGTCTCGAGGTAGGCGTGGGCCGGGCACCAGAGGCAGAGGTTGACGAGGGGGCATATGCCGCACTTTTCAAAGTATTCCCGCCTGTTCGTCTCCTTTTTCAGGACCCCGGGGACGAACCGGGTCCAAGCGTCGGCCAGGCTGCCCTTTTTCAGGTCGTAGAGAAAGTCCGGGTGGTGGAGGGACAGGCAAGGCCGCAGGAATCCCTCGGGCCCGATAACGAAACTCCTCCGCCCCACGCCACAACGGAAAATGTGCCGGCAGTCGGAAGCCGGCGCCGCCGGGGCGATGAGCTCATCGCAGGCCGCCGTCAGGGCACCGAAGCGCTCGGGGTCCATCCGTTCCAGCCGGGCGACCTCCTCGGGGCTGAGCCGCTCCTCCAGAATGACGCTGTTCCGGGCCTCGTCCCGGTCGAACCGCA
>CAZZCH010000151.1:0-3815 GCA_964652895.1 uncultured Eubacteriales bacterium | reverse complement strand
TGCGGTTCGACCGGGACGAGGCCCGGAACAGCGTCATTCTGGAGGAGCGGCTCAGTCCCGAGGAGGTCGCCCGTCTCGAACGGTTGGACCCCGAGCGCTTCGGCGCCCTGACGGCGGCCTGCGACGAGCTCATCGCCCCGGCGGCGCCGGCTTCGGACTGCCGGCACATCTTCCGTTGCGGCGTGGGGCAGAGGAGTTTCGTCATCGGGCCCGAGGGGTTCCTGCGGCCTTGCCTGTCCCTCCACCATCCGGACTTTCTCTACGACCTGAAAAAGGGCAGCCTGGCCGACGCTTGGACTCGGTTCGTCCCCGAGGTCCTGAAAAGGGAGACGGACAGGCGGGAATACCTGGAAAAATGCGGAATATGCCCCCTCATCAACCTCTGCCTTTGGTGCCCGGCCCACGCCTACCTCGAGACAGGGGAGCTCGACCTGCCCGTCGAGGCCTTTTGCCGCGTCGCTCACGCCCGGGCGGAGGGGCTAAAAGGGGATTGACATGACCGCGATATCGGCTTAATATATGGATAAGGAAGCGTATTTGGAGGATTTAATCTCATGAAGAAACAATGGCAGACGCCTGAGCTGGTGGTCCTATTCAAGGGGCGTCCGGAAGAAACCCTCTTGTGTCACTGTAAATACAAGACGACCCCGCCCGTGGCCCCCTATAATCACAAGGACAACTGCACGTCGAACCCGATGTGCTGCCAGGCCTGCTCAGACAACCGCTACGCCAGTTAAGAAAATCTAACTTCGCTCGTCTTCCGGATGGCTTTCTCTGCCGCCGCCCTAACGTAAGGGTTGGCGTCTTTCTTTAGCGCGACAAGATATTTTAGGACCTGGTCGCCGCCAATTTCCCCCAGGGCTTCGGCCGCCGCCCGGCGGACCTCGACGTTCGCGTCGGCGACGGCCCGTCCTATCTCCGGGACGGCCTCCCGGATGCGCCGGTGACCGATGATCCCCAGGGCGGCGCTCCGCGCATACCAAGGCGGGAGCCGGAGCCGTTTCAAGGCCAACGTGAGATGCAGGGTCTCGCGGCGGCGGAGCTCTTTCACCACAAAGTCCCTGACGCCTTCATTGGGGTCGGCCAGTGCTTCCCACAGCAGCTCTTCGGCCCAGGGGGAACAAATCCTGGCGCAGGCCGCGATGACCGACAGCCGCTTCGCTTTGTCGGGTGTCCGGGCGAGCTTGCCGAGGAAGGCGCGGCAGATGAGGGAAGGGCCGTATTCTGCGGGAAGGTGACGGTCGTCCATCCTCAGACCAGGTCCAGGATGTGCCCCATCTTCTCTTTTTTCGTCTTCAGGTAGCGGAGGTTGCAGGGGTTCGGCGGGACCTCGAGAGACACGCGGTCGACGATCTCCAGACCGTAGCCGGTCAACCCGACGAACTTGCGGGGGTTGTTCGTGAGGAGCCGGATCCTACGGATGCCGAGGGCCACCAGGATCTGGGCGCCGATGCCGTAGTCGCGCTGGTCGGGCTTGAAACCCAGCCGGCGGTTGGCTTCGACCGTGTCCGCGCCCTGGTCCTGAATGGCGTAGGCCCTGATCTTGTTGGCCAGGCCAATCCCCCGGCCCTCATGGTTCAAAATATAGAGGACGACGCCCCGGCCCTCTTTTTCGATCAGCTCCATGGACAGCCGGAGCTGTTCGCCGCAGTCACAGCGGGTCGAGCCGAACGTGTCGCCCGTCAGGCACTGCGAATGGGCCCTGACCAAAACGGGCTCGCCCCCGCCGACCTCGCCCTTGACTAGGGCGACGTGGTGCTCGCCGTGGATCGTATCTTCATAGCTGTGGAGACGGAAATGGCCGTGCGCCGTGGGCAGGTCCGTCTCGTCGAGCTTGCGGACTAGCGTCTCGTGCTTCATGCGGTAGCGGATGAGCTCGGCGATCGTCAGGATGGGAATGCCGTACCGGCGGCCGACCTCTTCGAGCTGGGGCATGCGGGCCATCGAGCCGTCCTCGTTCATGATCTCGCAAATGACGCCGGCCGGCGTCAGGCCCGCCATGCGGGCCAGGTCCACGGCGGCCTCGGTCTGACCGGCCCGGGACAGGACGCCGCCTTCCTTGGCCTGGAGCGGGAAGATGTGCCCCGGCCGGGCCAGGTCTTCGGGTTTCGTTCCGGGGTCGACGGCGGCGAGGATCGTCTTGGCCCGGTCGTGGGCCGAAATGCCGGTCGCGACACCTTCCTTGGCGTCGATCGACACCGTGAAGGCCGTCTGGAAGCGGGCCGTGTTCTCGCCGACCATGAGAGGGAGCTGGAGCTCCTCCAGCCGCTCCCTGGTCAGGGGGAGGCAGATGAGGCCGCGGCCGTGGCGGGCCATGAAGTTGATGAGCTCGGGGGTGACTTTTTCGGCGGCGACCATGAGGTCGCCCTCGTTTTCGCGGTCCTCGTCGTCGACGATGATGATCATCCGCCCGGCCCGGACGTCGTCCAAGGCCGATTCGACGGCGACTGTTTTGCGCTCTTCGGTCATGGGTCTTTCTAACGAGGCTCGAATTCGTTCGGCCGGGCTTCCTTTAGCCCGTTTTGCGTCCTTGAGACAGCCAATTATACACGTATTTGCCGATCATGTCACACTCCAGGTTGACGGCCGCCCCGCCGCGGAGGAGCCCGAGGGTCGACCCTTCGAGTGTCAGCGGAATGAGCTCGACTTCGAGCGAGGCCGGGCCGACGGAGGCGATGGTCAGGCTGACCCCGTCGACCGCGACCGACCCTTTGGGGATGAAGTAGGGACGGAGGGCGGGCGGAAACGACAGGGTGACCCTTTTTCCCGGCGGCCGGGACGAGACTTTGAGGACCTTGCCCACGGCGTCGACGTGGCCGGAGACTAGGTGCCCGCTGAGCGGCGAGGCCAGGGTGAGCGGGAGCTCGAGATTGAGGCGGTCGCCGGGCTTGATGGCGCCCAGGGTCGTTTTCTCGAGCGTCTCCCGGGAGAGGTTGAAGCGCAGCCCCTCCCTGTCCGAGGCGAGAAGGCTCAGACAGACGCCGTTTACGGCGATACTATCCCCGGCCGCCAGCTTCGCCGCTAGGCCGGGGGCCTCGACGAGCATTTCGCCGCGGCCCTTGCGGAAGCCGCGGAAAGTCGCCTGCTGAGAAATGATCCCTGTGAACATCAGAAGTATCCTTCCAGGATGATGTCGTCCTCGATCGAGAACGAGCGCGTTCTTTTAAGGGCCTGCCCGTTCCCGACCTTGGCCGCGCCCTTGCCGCCGATGAACCCCGGGGCGGCGGTCCCGCCGACGAGGCGCGGCGCGTAGGTCAGGACGGCCTTGTCGGCCTGCCCGTTTTCGACGAACGATGTGAACAGGCGGCTGCCGCCTTCGACGAGGAGCGAGGCGATCTCGCGCTGGCCGAGTTCGGCCAGAACGTCCGGGAGATCCCACGCTTTTTTCCGGCCACCGGGAAGGACGACCTCGACGCCGCGTGCTTCGAGGGCGCGGGCCTTGGCGGCCGAGGCGCCGCCCCCGGCGAAAACGAGGATGCGGCCGCGCGGGAGCGTCGACAGGATCTCCGCCGTCAACGGGAAGCGGAGGCGCGAGTCGAGAATGACCCGGACGATCTTCTTCCCGGCCCAATTCGGATGGCGGACGGTGAGCCGGGGGTCGTCGGCGACGAGCGTGTTGACGCCGATCATGATCGCGTCGTGTTCGCCCCGGAGGAGGTGGATGTAGTCGCGCGTCCCCGCAGAGGAGATCCATTTCGAGTCGCCCGTCCGGCAGGCGATCTTGCCGTCCAGGGTCAGGGCCGCCTTGAGGGTGACGAAAGGGATCTTGCGCGTGATGTACTTGGCGTAGGCCTCGTTGAGGCCGGAGTTTCTCT
>CAZZCH010000150.1:0-3988 GCA_964652895.1 uncultured Eubacteriales bacterium | reverse complement strand
ATCCCGGTCCTCCTCAACCTCGAGGAGGCCGGCGTCCGCTTGGACGACACGGCCCGAGCCCTAGTCAACCCGGCCGGGCTCGAGATCAGGGAAGGAGACTGGGTTTCGATTTCGAGCCGGCTCAGGACCCTTTACGTCGGCAAGGCGATTTTCGCCCCGGCCCGCCTGCTGCGTTTCATGGCCGGCGAAAAGGTCGAGATGACGGCGGCCGAACGGCCGAGATTCGAAGCCCTCGCCTCCTGCTACCGGGAGTTCCGGGCTATCCTCGAGGGCGTCGACGCCACGCGCTTCGAAACCCTCCAAGACCTGGGCCACGCGATCCAGTACGGCCGGCTCCAGGACGACCCCCGGAAGGCGGAATTCGTCAACCGCTCGTTCGACGCCAACCGCGGGACACTGGCGGGGCGGCTGTTCGAGGTGACACTCGGCAGCCATTACATCAACCTGGCCGCCTACCGGCTCCTCACCCCCGCCCGCAGGATCGGGCTCCTCAAGGACGTCCTGGCGCTCGGCCGGGAGAGAGGACAATCGGGGTATCAGGCCGGTGCGTTCGTCGTCGGCAGCTTCATCGAGCCGGGGGCCGAGGCCTCCTTCTGGGAGAGCTTCGAACCGCGGGAGATCGCCGGCCTTCTCAACGAGTGGCTGCTCCACCAGAAATACCTGAGGGTTCTCGAGGCCGTCGGCGAGCGGAGGGTCAACCGGGCCAGGTCCGTGATCCTGGCCCAGGGGCTGGCGTCCGTGCAGATCCACCAGGGATGGGCCGCCGAGTTCGGGGGCCTGAGGTCGAGCGGCGTCGACCTCGACGAGGTTCGCCGCCACATCGGGGAAGGGTTCGACCCCCAGACGGCGGAGCTCCTGGACGCGCTGGCCCGGGCCTAGGCGCCTTCCTTGACCCGATAAACCTTGTCGCCTTCCCGGACGTGTTCCTTGACCTTCATTCCGGCCGAGACGCCCTTTTTGATCTCCGGCACCGCCAGATGCTCCTGCTGCAGCGACTCCACCGCCTGGGTGAAATCGCTCGTGTGGCCCTTGATGTGGATGGTCTCCCCGACCTTCAAAGTGCCAGTCGTGACCTCGATCCCGGCGACGCCGATCTTGGGGAAATAATGGGTGATGTGGCCGATCTCTTCTTCCATGATCCCTCCTCGTCGCCCTCCAAAGCGTCCCGCCGCCCCAGCTCGTATGATACGCGCGAAGGCCGGGTGAGTCAATGCGCGCGAGCGCCAGGCCACGGCCTTGCGTTTTCGGCCCGGCGGGCGCTCCGACCTCAGTCGGTCTTCAAGAACGCATAGGTCTTGCCGTACCTCAGCATCTGTTCGACATAGCCCTCCGTGTAGGAGATCTTGACGTCGACGATCCTGCCGTTCTCAATGACCGGCGTGTAAACGGGATTGACGAAGCCGGCGTAAGGGGCCAGGTGCAGCTTGGCGTAGCGCTCCAGGACTTCCTTGTGCAGCTCCTGATCGACTTGGACACCATAATTTTCGATCAAGTTCTTGGCCGCTTCGTAGTCCCCTTCACTCGTGATGCGCTGGACTTCGGCCAGGAGTTGTCCGTAAAGCCGGCACAGTTTCTGATAGTCATTGATCACGAAATAGGTTTTCCCGTCCTTCATCACCCTGGCGATCACATTCTCGGCCTTGCCTTTTTCGTAGACCCAGTGGGAGACCATGGCCCGGCCGCGCATGTGGGCCTGCTCGATCGTCTTGCCCGGTTGTATGCGGGTCAGCTGGGTCATCAGGCCGTTGCGGATCTGGCCGTCGTATTCCGCCTTGGCCGCATCCATGTTCGGCAGGAGACCGAGCTCGATCATCTTGTCGTCCATCATGTAGTAGAGGGCGAAGAGGTCGGCCCGCGACTCCTCGATCGGCGAATGGTAGTTCTTGAGCGACTCCGGGCCGACGCCGGGCATGAGCTGGCCCGAACCGTGTCCGAGGACCTCGTGGAGGTCGGTGTGGATGTTCCCGGCCAGGGGCCCATATTTCTTGGCCCGTTCAAGGAGCTCCTCGGAATAGGAGAACTCCGGGCCGAACGGCGACTTGAGCGAGGACTGGTCGTAGGCGTAGGTGATGTTCTCGATGGTCACGGACTTCGAGCCGTAGTCCTTGCGGATCCAATTGGCGTTCGGCAGGTTGATGCCGATGGGCGTCGACGGATAGCAGTCGCCGCCCAGCATGGCCGCGGTGATGACCTTGGCCGAGACACCCTTGACTTCCTTCTTCTTAAAACGGGGATCGACCGGCGAGTGGTCCTCGAACCATTGGGCGTTGGCCGAGATCGTGTCGGCCCGCTTCGTCGCCGCCAGGTCCTTGAAGTTGACGAGCGATTCCCAGCTGGCCTTCTGGCCCAGCGGGTCGTTGTAGACCTCGATGAAGCCGTTGACGAAATCGACGAGCGATGTCAGGTCCTCGACCCAGAGGATGTTGTACTCGTCGAATTTCTCGAGGTCGCCCGTTTTGTAATAGGCGACGAGGGCGTCGATGACCTTCTTCTGCTGGGCGTTCTCGGCCACTCCGGCCGCCTTCTCCAACCAATAGACGATCTTGGCGATGGCCGGCCCGTAGAGGCCGTCGATCGAGGCGACCTCCTCGACGACCTTGCCGTCCTTCTTCACGAGGCGCGTATTCAAACCGTAGGAGATGGGCGTCGTGTCCTTCTCGTCGACGAGGCCCTTGGTGTAGGCCTCGACTTCGGCCTGGGTGACGCCCTCATAGAAATTGACGGCCGAGTTCACGACCAGGTCTTTCGTCGAATCCTGGGAGACCTTCTTGGCGTCGACGGCGGGGTCGAAAAGGATGGGCCGCAGGAAGGCCAGGAAGTCATCGATCGACTGTCCGGCGGCGAGAGGGAAGCCGACGCCCTCCGATCCCTTGACCAGGGCCGCGAAATAGTCGGCATCGAACCCCGGCATGATCTTGTCCGTGGAGTAGTGGTGGTGGATGCCGTTGGAGAACCAGACCCTTTTGACGTAGGTCATGAATTCATTCCAACGCGGGTCCTGCCGATCGCCCTTGTAGCCCTCGACGATGGCGTCGAGAGTGTGGCGGATCTTGAGGTTGTATTTGTAGTTCTCGTCGAAGATGATGTCCCGGCCGCAGAGGGCCGCCTCGCTCAGGTCATAAACCAGTTCTTTCTGGGACGGTGAGAGCGCCTCGAATCCGGGCACCTGGTAGCGCAGGATCCTCAGGTCGGCAAACTGGTCGATCTGCCAGCCGAATTCCGGGGCGGCCGCGGCCTGCTCGGGTTCCGGTTTTTTGCATGCGGCGGCCAGGACAACGAGCCCTAAGCAAAGGGCGAGAAGGAGAGAGCTCTTGATGTTCATATGAATCGACCTCTCAAGTGGGTTATCCGGCGCATTCGACGCCTCTCGTTTATAATAGCCAAATGCCCCGTTCGAGTCCATTTCTTCTTGTCCGCCTTGCCCCTCCGCCCGGCTTGGTGATACGATGGATGCCCGAGGGAAGAAAACCGGCCGCCCTGCGTCAAAAGGCTGGTTGTCAATTTCAGGTGGAGGTTTATATGAGAAAGAACGTATTGGCCGTCATCCTCGTCTTCGCCGCTCTCATCAGCCTGCGGGCCCAGGCCCCGCAGCCGCCGCAGATGAAGCTCGAGGACGTCCAGAAAGCATTGAGCCTGGTCGACAAGCCCCTGTCCGCCCCCGACAAGTACAAGGCGGGTCTCGCGGCCATCACCGCTAAGGACTCCCTGGCGATGCTGACCTTCATTGCGTCCGACCTCATGGAGGGCCGGGAGACGGGGACACACGGGTTCGCCCTGGCCGCAGAGTACGCCGCATCCCTCTTCAAGATGTGGGGCGTCAAGCCCGCCGGCGACATGCCGATGAGGGGTGGCGGCCGTATGGGCGGACGCGGCGCGGCCCCCCAAGCCCCCCAAGAACGGACCTATTTCCAGGAATTCGCCCTGAAAGAAGTCACCGATTCCCAGGCCGCGGTCACGATCGAGGTCAACCAGGGCGGCGCTCTGAAGA
>CAZZCH010000149.1:0-4003 GCA_964652895.1 uncultured Eubacteriales bacterium | reverse complement strand
AGGTCGGTAATCCCCTGCTGGGAAAACGAGGCGTTTCCCTCCCCTTCTCGGACCAATGCGCCCCGCTCGTCAGAAAAACCGAATATCTCCAGACCGCAGTGCGAAGCGTCATCGACTATGGAGCAAATAACGGCTGGAGAAATATCGAGTGGCGCGACGACCAGTATTTCGCCGAAGGCACGCTGGCGTGGGACTCCTATTATGTCCATGACATTGACCTCGCCGGCGACGAGGCCGGGCTCTTCGCCGCTCTCAGCCCGAGCAACCGGAGAAATATCAAGAAGGCCGACCGGGAAGGCGTAACTGTGAAGATCGATCATTCACTGGAATCCCTAAAGGATTTTTACCGCCTGCACCTGATCACAAGAAAACGGCATGGCGTGCCGCCCCAGCCATTTGCCTTTTTCAAGAACATTCACGAATATGTCATGTCCCAAGGCTACGGGATCATCGTTTCGGCGCGCCATGATAAAAAGGTAGTCGCTGCCTCGGTCTTTTTCAATTTCGGGACAAAGGCTATCTTCAAGTATGGGGCTTCGGATGTACGGTACCATCCCTTGAGACCCAACAATCTCATCATGTGGGAAGCTCTCAAATGGTATCGCCGTCAGGGCCTGCGAATGCTTAGCCTGGCCAGGACGGAAGTTGAAAACATCGGTCTCTTAAAGTATAAAAGAGCGTGGGGAGGGAAGGAAGACGCGTTGAAATATTTTAGGTATGATATCAGGAAAAAAACATTCCTGCCGCAGCGCGGGGCGAACGATCGTATGCAAAAATATTTTTTCGCCCGGACCCCCCGAAGCGTCCTTCGCCTGATCGGCCGCCTGTTGTATAGATATGTCGGCTAAAGAAAGGCCCGTCAGTTCGTTCTCATGAAGGAAACATGCACCCTCATCCATCACTTCCTCGAAAGGAGCGCTGCCGTATCGCCCCAGGCCATCGCTGTCGTCCATCAAAAAAGCCGAAAATCCTACGAGGATCTCAACCGGCTGGCGAACCAACTAGCCCATGACCTGATCGCCTCGGACTTGGCCCCGGGCGATCGCGTTGTCCTGGTTTGCGAAAACAGCTTGGAATACGTCTTCTGCTACTACGGTATCCTGAAGGCCGGCGGCATCGTCGTCTCTCTCAATACGGAGATGAAGCCGGCCGGCATCGCAGAGCTTCTCAACGAATTGAGACCGAAAGTCCTCATCATTTCCGCGAAACATGAAGATTCTGTTCGATCGATCGGCCCCGGCCGATACGGGATCCGTCAGCTCTACGTCATTCGGCCCCGGGGATCATGGCCGGCCGCCGAATTCCATATGTCATCCCTTTTAGAGGTCCTAGCGTCCCAACCCGGGCACGATCCCGGCCTCAAGATCGATTCGCACGCTTGCGCCATGATCGTCTATACATCGGGGTCGGTCGGAAGACCCAAGGGTGCCATGCTCACACATGTGAATATCGTGGCCAACACACGCTCGATCGTCGAATACCTCCAGTTGACTCCCCGGGATATACAAATGGTCGTCCTCCCCTTCTTCTATGTCATGGGCAAATCCTTGCTCAACACCCACGTTGCCGCCGGAGGCCGGATCGTTATCAATAACCAATTCGCTTATACCGCTGCGGTCCTCAAGCAAATGGCCGACGAGCAAGTCACCGGATTCTCCGGTGTCCCCTCAACATACGCACATCTCCTCTTTAGGTCGCCGCTGGCCCAATACAGGGATAAACTGCCCGCCCTCCGTTATTGCTCCCAGGCGGGCGGACACATGCCGAAGTCCATCAAGCTGGATTTGCTGAAAGCATTGCCTCCTCATACGCAGCTCGTTGTCATGTATGGCGCGACAGAAGCTTCGGCACGGCTCACCTATGTGCCTCCGGACATGCTGAGGGCCAAGATCGATTCGATAGGCATCCCGATTCCAGGGGTGAGGATGAGCGTCCTGTCCGATAAAGGAGCCGTCTTGGGAGCTGGCGAGACCGGCGAGCTGGTGGCCCGAGGCGATAACATCATGGCCGGCTATTATCAAGACGAGGAGTCGACGAAGAAAGTCCTCGACGGGCACGGATATCATACGGGCGACCTGGGGTATCATGACCAGGACGGCTATTTTTTCTTGGCCGGACGAAAGGACAACCAGCTTAAAGTCGGAGGACACCGTGTCAATCCCCAGGAGATCGAAGAGGTCATCGTGGAATCAGGATATGCTGTCGAGTGCGTCGTCTTTGGCATCCCGGATCCCTTGTTAGGTCACCGGCTGGAGGGCCTTGTTGTACCGACACAAAAACCGGGCGACGCCGTCATGGGCATCCTGAAATTCTGCGGCGAGAAGTTGCCGAAACACAAGATCCCGGAATCTCTGGCACTCGTTGAATCCATTTCCAAGAATAGCAGCGGAAAGCTCGATCGAAACGAAAGCATCCGGCTTTTCAGTAAGCTGAAAAAGGAACATTCCCATGAATAATTTCGAAGCCGAAATCCATCGCTTCATCGCCGACAAGTTCCTCTTCGGCGACGACAAGAAGCTGGCCCACAACGACTCCCTGCTCGAAGCAGGCATCGTCGATTCGACCGGCATCCTCGAGATCGTCGCCCACCTCGAGGAACGCTATGGCATGAAAGTCGACAACGACGAAATGGTCCCCGAAAACCTGGACACGATAGCCAACATCGGCGCCTTCGTGAAAAGGAAGATCTCTTAGGGCAAGATGCGCGGAGGCTATCATGAACGCTAAGGCCGACTTTTCTCCGGACGTTTTGTTGCTCGACTGCCCACGGGAAGCCGAGAGCATAAAGAGGTCGATCAGAGAAAGCCTGGCGTCGAAGCTCCACCGCAGGGGATTGGTCGTCGGAATCTCCGGAGGGATCGACAGCAGCGTCACCGCCGCGTTGTGCGCCGAAGCGATCGGCCCGGACAGGGTCATCGGCCTCCAAATGCCCGAACGCCACTCGGCGGACGACACCATGGCGCTCAGCTCGCTCATCGCGGACCATCTGAGGATCCAGAAAGTCCTTTGCGACATCACGCCTACGCTCGAGGCCGTCGGTTACTACGCCAAGTACGACGAAGCAGTCCGCTCGATCATCCCCGAATACGGCCCCGGATGGAAGTCGAAGATCGTCCTGCCAGGGATCGACGAGGACAGGGCTTATACATTGTACTCGATCGTCGCCGGTTCGCCCCAGGGCGTTCTGATCAAAAAGCGGCTGGATCTAAGATCTTATCTGGCCATCGTCGCCGCCACGAATTTCAAGCAGCGGATCAGGAAGATGCTCGAGTATTACCATGCGGACAAGAACAACTACGCGGTCGCCGGAACTCCCAACCGCCTGGAATACGACCAGGGGTTCTTCGTCAAACTTGGAGACGGCGCGGCCGATATTAAACCCATTGCCCACCTTTACAAGACCCAGGTTTATCAGCTGGCCCGCCATCTGGGCCTACCCGAAGCCATCATCAGCCGGCCGCCGACGACCGATACCTATTCCCTGCCCCAGGGCCAGGACGAGTTCTATTTCTCCGTTCCGTACGAGGCCATGGACCTTTGCCTGTACGGCAAAAATCACGGCATTGATGTGGAAACACTCAGCCGGCACGTCGGCTTGACGCCGAAGCAGGTCCTCGGCATCTACAAGGATATCGACAAAAAGCGTTCCACGACGAAGTATCTGCACATGCCTCCGATCTTAGTCAAGGCGATACCGGAAATCTCGTATTGATAGGATCGCGCAACACGGATATGATCCGATGCCTATGAGGAGAGCTTTCATACCGGGGGGTGTCGCTCGTCTTGGCAACATCGTTTTCCGACTGTTCTAAAAAGAAATCCATGAAAAATAAGGGAAAGTCCATGAAGGAAGAAAAGGTCCAGGTCATTCGAGCGATCAACGGGAGTCCCTCCGAAAACATGGACATGGTTCTGTCGATGCTGGGGGGTATTGATGCTCTCTTCGGAGCCGATGATATCATCATCATCAAGCCGAATCTCCAATGGTTCAACCAGGGCGCGC
>CAZZCH010000148.1:0-4089 GCA_964652895.1 uncultured Eubacteriales bacterium | reverse complement strand
CGGCTGGCCGAAGCCGCCGACCTCTACCTCCAAGAGATCGCGGACTCCCCCAAAAGCTTCAAGGCCCTTTTCAACCTGTCCCGGGTCTACCGGCTCATGGGACGGGAGGACGAGGAGTACGACACCCTCCAAAAAACGATCGCCGTCAACCCGGAGTTTCCTATCGCCTACTTCTACCTCGCCCGGATCGAGCTGCGGCGCGGCCGGGACTTCGAGCAAGCCATAACGCTGGCCAAGAAGGGGATCGAACTCAAGCCAGTGCCGGCCGAGCTGCCGCTGGGCTATTTCCTTCTGGCCGACCTCTACAACCGCGTCGGAGACGCCGTCAAGTCCGAGGAATACGCGCGGAAGGGCCAGGCCGCGTTGGCGGCGGCCACCGCCGCCCGGGCCAAAAAATAGATCAGATCTCGAACTTCCGTTCGAGCGATGCCTTGCTCCCGTCGGTCGTGTTGGTTACCGCTACGCTCAGGGTATAGGCCCCCGGGCCGAGGGCGGCGACGGCCTCCGCCGTGAAATCCAGGGCCAGGACCTCCTTCAGGCGGCTCTGGGGGACATCGATGGGGAAGACATTCGTGAACGTCCAAGCCTCGGAGCCGGCGGCATCCAGGACTTTCATCGTCGCTTCGAGGGACGCTTCGAATCTCGAGCCGCGGGACTTCAGCCAAATGTTCCTGTAGGGGATGACGAGGGTGAACCGCGTGCCTTCCCCATCGGCCTTTTCGATCTTCACGTCAAGCCCCGGCAGACCCTGCACTCGCCCCGCTTCCGGGTCTCGCGCCATACCCTGCCTCGGTTCGTTCCACTCCTGTTGGGCCTGGTTGATCGCGGCGATCTGGGCGGCGCTGTCGGGGTCGAGCCTGTAGTCGTCGACCCAGCGTTCGTCGACGAAGAGGATGGTGAAGAACCCATACCACCAGATCTCCGTGGGCAGGCCGTAAAAAGTGACCCCGCGGGGATAGGTTTCCCGGTGGTCCGGAGGCCCGAGGGTGATAAAGATCCGCCCGCGGTCCTGAAGCCAGCCGGGGGCGGCCCCTCCGGAGAACAGGTGATTTGCCTGCTCGATCCGACTGAAATATTCCGCTTTATACTCGTTTTCCTGCGTCACCGGCGTCGGATCTCTCCTCTTCCAGAAATCGACGACGAACGCCTCCCGGTCTCCCTCGGGGAGGGCGAGGAAGGCTCGCCTCTCTTCGAGCGTGATGGTGTAGCGGACCTTGGAAATGAAGTCCCGGCTCTTCGGATCGAGCTGTTTTTCGAGACGCGCCGACGCGCAGGAAACGAGGAGGAGAGACGCCGCGAGCGAAAACGCCGCCAGCTTGATCAGGGGTTTCATGAGCGATCCTTGATTTTGCCTTCGATCTCGGCAACCTTCTTCTTCAACTCCTCCTGGGCCGGGTTGAGCTCGAGGGATTTCTTCCAGGCCGTCAGGGCCGATTGGAGATCGCCGGTCTTGACGTAACACTCCCCGATCGAGTTGAGGACGTTGAGGTTCGTCCCGAAAGAGGCCAGGTATTCCTTGTAATAGCCGACGGCCTCGGCGTAACGCCCGAGGGCCTGCGAGCTTTCTCCGAGGAACTGGGCGAACTCGAATTCTTTCTTGTCCCGGAAGAAGGGCGTGGCCACGTTCAGGACGGCCTCGTATTCTTTTGCCGCGAAGAGGACACGGCAGTAATCGAGCCCGAAGGCGACGGAATCCGGCGACCGGCGAAAAGCCTCTTCCAAAAGGGCCCGGGCCTTGGCCAAGTCCCCCGCCTGGAGATACTGCATCCCGAGGACATTGGAGAAATAGGGGGCGCCTGCCGCCGGGAGCGGGGAATACAGGATCCAGGAGCGCGGCAGGGATTGGCTGAGACTGATATAAAACGCGGCCTTGGAAGACACGACCTCGGCCTTGGCCCCGTCGACCAGCGCGACGCTGGCCATGTAGTAAGCGGGGGGGAACGCGGCCAGCGGGAATTCCTCGAGGATGCGGTAAGGTTCCCCAGCGTTCCCGAGGGCCTTGACGGTCGATGCGACGACCTGGTCGTCCCGCGTGATCGTGACCGAAACGCTGCCGTTCCGCTTGAGCTCGTCGGTGAGTCCGCCGAGTTCGCAGTAGAGGGAGAGGGTATCGTTGAGGACGAAATCGTTCCGCGGCGAGGGGACCAGCTGGATTTCTCCGACCGTGAATGGCTTGACCTGACCCGTGAACGCCGGGTTCCGGACGGTCCGGTTGGCCAGGATCGGCGTGCTCAAGGTCAGGCTGCGGGCGGGCGGGATCTTCAGGGACGCCTCGACGGAGGTGAATTCCTTGGAGACCGTATTTTTCCACAGGATGCTGAGCTTGTAGTCGCCTTCGATCAGAGGGAAGGCGTCCTGGAACGAGACCAGGCGGTCCTTGATCATGGGGAATTGGTCGGAGCTGAGCTCCACGGGGATCACGCGGTCGAACTGATAGACGGTCCTGCCCTGGGCGTCGGAGACGATGCCGTTGACGTTGAAGGTCGTCCGGTAGATGCCTTCGAAGCGCTCGATGCTGAGCCTGGCCGGCTCGATGAGGTAGTGGACAAACGCCCGGCCGGCGTTATCCCGGTAGACCTGGACCAGGGCGTCGGATTCGATGTAATTGGCGGTGTATTCGACCTCGATCAGGTCCTTGTACTTGAGGAGTTTTTGGGCGTAAGCGTCCTTGACGTTGTCATAAGCCGATTTTGGAATCTTTTGACTTATGAGAATATCCGAGGATTGGGAGGGGTTCATTCCCATGACGTACTCGCCGGGGATCAGGGACATCGAAACTTGGGCGATGAGCGGTTCGATTTCGCTGAGCTTCCTGTAGGCTTGGAAATAGTCCGACATGTCTCCGTTGTAGAACGGCATGAGCTTCTGCGGCCCGTCCGCGACGGGGGAATAGAGGACGTAGTCGCCGGCGTTGTCCTTCTTGAAGAAAACGACATTGAAAGAGCTGGGGAGCCCGGCTCCGATATCGCCGGAGTAGAACCAGATGATGAGGGGATAAACGTTGCTCTGGTTCTCGTATTTCTCGATGGATTTCGGCTCGCCGAGAGTGATATAGATCCGGCCCATGTCCGAACGCCAGCCGCCGGCCTTGCGGCCCCGCCCGAACCAGAGGTTGGCATATCCGATCCGGCGGGCATGCTCGTCTCTGAACTCGTTCTGGGGAGTCGCCGGGTCGGGGTCCCGCGCCTTCCAGAAGGCCTCGATGAACATGTCCCTTTCCCGATCGGTTGAGAGTTGGAGGAAAACGTCCTTTTCCTTGGGCCCAATGATGTAAACAACTTCTTCCTCGAGCCAGACGCGGAAGCGCTGGGGCAGGTCCTTGATCGCGGCTTTCTGGCTGGCGGCCGGGAGGCCGGCCAGCAGGACACCGCAAAGAAGGGCGATCGCTTTGAATCTCATGAACGAGTCCTTTCAGGTCCGACCCTCGATAATTCAGTTTACCCTCTCCGTCCGCCTTTTTCAAGGCGGCTTCCGGCGCGGCCGTCCCTGCGGCTGGAACGAACCCCGCCGGGACGACTGCTGGCAAAAATAAATAAAAGGGCCGGGCCGCGCGAAAGGACTTGCAATCGCCCGGCGCTTTTTCTAAACTGGTCCTTCAACATGAAGTTCGTCGCCGACCTTCACATACATTCGAAATTCTCCCGGGCCACGTCGCGGGACATGGTCCTCGATTCCCTCGCGCCGTGGGCCAAGGTCAAGGGGATCTCGCTCCTGGCGACAGGGGATTTCACCCATCCCGAATGGCTCTTCCTGATGAAGGAAAAGCTCGAGCCGATGGGGAACGGTTTTCTCCGGCTCAAGAACGGGACGACGTCTCTCGAAGCGACGCCGTTCATGGGCCTCCCCGCCCTGGCGCGGGAAGTCGCGTTCATCCTCTCCTCCGAATTGAGCTTCATCTACTCGAAGGGAGGCAAGGTCCGGAAAGTCCACGTCATGCTGCTGGCCCCGGATTTTGAATCCGTCGAGAGGATCAACAGCCGCCTCCAGGCGGTGGGGAACCTCGTCTCCGACGGGCGGCCCATCCTGGGCCTGGACGTCCGTCTCTTCTGCCGGATGGTCGCCGACACCGCCCCGCGCTGCGTCGTCATC
>CAZZCH010000147.1:0-4129 GCA_964652895.1 uncultured Eubacteriales bacterium | reverse complement strand
TTAGGAAGCCCTTTTTTGCCATAAAAACGCGGCTGTAGAGTTGTCATTGACCGGCCAGCCCTATATATTGAGATCGTCTTGTCGTCATATTGTCCGTTCACGCTCTTTCGTTTCCTGTGATACTGGAGGTCCCATGAGAACGAGAACTTACCGGCCGATCGCCGCCGCGCTCATCTCCCTTTTTGCCTTCACCCTCTCCGGCTGCCGCGCCCGAACCCCCTCACCGTCCGCCCTCGACTATCCCATCCGTCCCGTCCCCTTCACCCAGGTCCGGCTCACCGATCCTTTCTGGGCGCCCCGCCTCGAAACGAACCGCACGGTCTCCGTCCCCTACGCCCTCCGGATGAATGAAGAAACGGGCCGCGTCGACAATTTCCGCAAGGCCGCCCGCCTCATGACGGGCCCGCATAAGGGCCGGCGATTCAACGACTCCGACGTCTACAAGGCCATGGAAGCAGCCGCCTACACCCTTCGTCTCAATCCCGACCCCGCACTCGAAAGATCGCTCGACGACCTCATCGCCATCATCGGTCAGGCCCAGGAACCGGACGGCTATCTCTACACGACGCGGACCAACGACGCCGCCCACCCCGCTCCAGGCGCCGGCCCCGAGCGCTGGTCGAACCTCCGCGTCAGCCACGAGCTCTACAACGTCGGTCACACGTATGAAGCGGCCGTGGCCCATTTCCAGGCCACCGGCAAGCGCGCCTTCCTGGCCATCGCCGAGAAGAACGCCGGCCTCCTCCTCCGCACGTTCGGCGCCGGCCCCGGCCTGCGCCGCGGCTTTCCCGGCCATCCGGAGATCGAGATCGGCCTGGCCAAACTCTACCGGGCGACCGGCAACCGCGCTTATCTCGATCTGGCCAAGTTTTTCCTCGACGAGCGCGGCCACGACTTCGGCGGCGAGAAATATGCTCCGGGCGACCCGTTCGCCGTCTACGACTCGGACGAATACATGCAGAACCACAAACCCGTGCTCGAGCAGGACGAGGCCGTGGGTCACGCCGTCCGGGCCATGTACATGTATTCGGGCATGGCCGACGTCGCCGCTCTCGGCGGCTACCCCGAATACGTCACGGCCATCGACCGGCTCTGGCAGAACGTCGCCGGCAAGAAACAGTACCTGACCGGCGGCGTCGGCGCCCGCGGCGGGTCCGAGGCCTTCGGTAACGACTTCGAGCTGCCCAACGCCGAGGCGTACACGGAAACCTGCGCGGCCATCGGCAACGCCCTCTGGAATTACCGCCTCTTCCTCCTCCACGGCGAGTCGAAGTATATGGACGTCTTCGAACGCGTCCTTTATAACGGCCTCCTCTCCGGGGTTTCCCTCAGCGGCGACCGCTTTTTCTACCAGAATCCGCTCGAATCGGCCGGTGGCTACGAACGCAGCCCGTGGTTCGAGGTCGCCTGCTGTCCGCCGAACTTGACCCGCTTTCTGCCCTCGCTTCCGGGCTACGTTTACGCGACGAAAGAAGACACCATCTTCGTCAACCTGTATATCGCCGGGGAAGGGAAAATCGACCTCGGCGGCCGGCCCGTCAATCTCACCCAGGTGACGCGCTACCCATGGGATGGCGCGGTCAAGCTGACCGTGTCTCCGGCGCGGCCGAGCGAGTTCGAGATGGCCCTCCGCGTCCCCGGTTGGGCCGTGAACGAGGCCATGCCGACCGGGCTTTACGAATTCCTCGGCAACAGCCCTGAAAAACCCGCCCTGAAGATCAACGGCAAAGCCGCGGCCCTGGACATCCGTGATGGCTATGCCCGCGTACGCCGTGCTTGGAAAAACGGGGACACCGCTGAGCTCTCGCTTCCCATGCCCGTGCGGCGTGTCGTCGCCGACGAAGCTGTGGCCGCCGACCGGGACCGAGTGGCCCTTCAGCGCGGTCCGGTCGTATTCGCCGTCGAGTCTGCGGACAACGGCGGCCGGGTCTTCGACTTCTTCCTGCCGGACGTCGCGGTCCTCAGCGTGGAATTCCGACCCGACCTCCTCAACGGCGTCGATGTCATCGCGGGGAATGCGGTCTCGACATTAAAAAATGCCGCCGGGAAAACAGTCGAAAGCGGACGGCCCTTTGTCGCCATCCCTTACTATGCCTGGGCCAACCGCGGCCCTGGGCAGATGCTGGTCTGGCTGCCGCGCACGGCCACAGCGGTGAGGCCCGCCAAGCCCGTCAATATGAAGGTCGATTGATGAAGCACGCCGTACTGTCGCCGGACGCCCCGCTCTCCCGGTTCGACGAACGCGATATTCCGTTCTCGCGGGTCCGTCTCAGGCCCGGCACCCCGGAGTATGCCTCCTATTACGCGATGCGGCCCGAAAATCTCGGGATCGACGACGAGATCCGGGCCCTGCCCGGGCTCCTCTCGAACGGGGCCGCGCTCGCCGACCCCGCGCTTTTCGCCTCGGCGGAGGGGAGTTTCTTTCTGACGGAGGCGTTGCACGGCGCCGTCGACGGCCCCGTTTCTGAAGAACGCGCGCCTTGTGACCCACAGCGGATGTCCGAATACTTGAAGTCGTTGGCTCTCTATTATGGCGCCCGGACGGTCGGCGTCACCGAGCTGTGTCCTTATCACCTCTATTCCCATATCGGGCGTGACTTCAGCCGCTACGGCGAGCCGATCCCCTTCGAGCCCGGCTTTGCCATTGCCTTTACCGTCGAGATGGATGAACGGATGGTCCGCTCGGCCCCTAACGCGCCCGCGGTAATGGAATCCGGCCGGCAGTACGTCGAGGCGGCGCGCATCGCCGTCCAATTGGCCGCGACCATCCGGAAGATGGGCTACCCGGCCCGGGCCCACATCGACGGGAACTACCGGCTCGTCGCTCCGCTCGTCGCCCGCGACGCCGGGCTCGGCGAGATCGGCCGGATGGGCCTCCTGATGACGCCGCGGCTCGGGCCCCGCGTCCGGCTGGGCGTCGTCACGACTTCGCTCGAGCTCGTCGCCGATCGGCCGACGCGCGACACAACGATCCTCGATTTCTGCGAACGCTGCCGGAAATGCGCCGACAACTGTCCGGCCCGGGCCATCCCCGCCGGCGACCGCACCGAGATCGAGGGCGTTTTGCGCTGGCGTATCGACGGCGACGCCTGTTTTCGGTATTGGAGCACCGCCGGGACCGACTGCGCCCGGTGCATGTCCGTCTGTCCCTATTCCCATAAGGACAATCCCGCTCACAACGCGGTCAGATGGGGCATCCGCCGCTCGGCGCTCTTCCGCCGAGCCGCCGTCCGTCTCGACGATGTCTTCTACGGGCGTAGGCCCACGCCCCGCCCCGGTCCTCCGTGGATACGGGTCGTCTCCCACCCCCATTAAGAAGGATCATCGGTTAAAAAAGCGGGCGTGAATGATTGGTCTCATCTCTCCCGGCGGCGGGGCGGATCGCCTACCTGCCAATAGATCGCGTACCGCTCTCCGAAGAGCTTGTAGAAGGGGACGAGGGTGACGTCGTCGGGCTTGCCGGCGCCGGTTGGAGCTAGTTGATGATCTTCAAAAGGCGTCCCCAGCGGGCCTTGGGGATTAGGTTCAATACTTTTTTCAGCCGGTCGCGGAAGCTTGTTTTCAGATAGGCGTCGCGCTCCGCTTCGTAAGAAAAATAGATGACCCACGGCCTCCCTTTGATATTGGCCAGCGGCACGAAGCCCCACGTCCGGCTGTCCGCACTGTCGTCGCGGTTGTCTCCCATAACAAAGAGGTGCCCCCCCGGAACGACAATAGGCCCGTAATTATCACGGATGGCCAGGTCGTAATTGTACACATCGTCCTTTGAATAGGCTTGGTCGTCCTTGTGGATCTTGTAAGGCTCATCGACAGGCTCGTCATTGACGTAAAGCTGCTTGGCTCGGATCTCGACTTTGTCCCCCTCGAGCCCGATCACGCGCTTGACAAAGTCCTTCGTCAGGTCTTTCGGCCACTTGAAGACGACGATGTCCTTTCTCTTGATCGGCTTCCGCGGAAGCAACGCACCCTCGAGGGGAAACATCGGTCGGACGTACGCCATCTTGTTGACCAAGAGGAAATCCCCAATGAGGAGCTTCGGGATCATCGACCCCGAAGGGATCTGAAAAGCCTGGACGACGAACGTCATGACGAAGAAAACGAAGACGGCCGTCTCGGCGATGAGTTCGAA
>CAZZCH010000146.1:0-4226 GCA_964652895.1 uncultured Eubacteriales bacterium | reverse complement strand
GCTGTTGTCAGCAAAAGGGGGGTTGATGATGGGAACCAAAAAGGTGGGGGCTCTCGCCAGCCCGCACACGAGAGCCGATACCATTATAGCACCCTGCGGCGCCTTGTAAAGTCATTTTTTCGTTTTTCGCCAATTATTATTAACCGGCTCAACCTATTGTTATTTAAGCCGTTCCGCCTCACAATGGGAGTGACATTCGGACTCGGGAGGGACTATGGATCAGAAAACGGACCCGAAAAAGGTCGAGATCAAGGTCGACGAGGCGGTCGCGCTTGGCCAGTACGCCAGCCTTGCCGCCATCCGGCACTCGCGGGAGGAGTTCCTTTTCGACTTCGCCTTCCTCTTCCCCGACGGGCCCTTTGGCAAGCTGGTGGCGCGGATCATCGTCAGCCCCGCCCACGCCAAGCGCTTCCTCGAAGCCCTGCAGGCGAACATCAAGCGCTACGAAGACGCCTACGGGACGATCATCCCGGCGGACCTTCCGCCCACGGTCGACTTCATCCAGTGACGCCGGCGTATGCGGTTTCCCCGAGTCCGGCCTTGACATGGGGAGTTTTTTTTTATATTAATTGGACCAGATCGATATTCCGAGATCCAAACGCAAGCCAATAATTTTATTCGGAGGTAATAGACATGGCGTATGAATTCAAGAATTCGAGAGGGGTCACGTACTACCTGCACTCCAAGGACGTCCTGCTGAAGGGCGGCCGCAATCAGACCATCTACTTCTTCGCCCGCGATATCCGGCCCGGCGCTCTGGACGCGGTCCCCGAGGCCTACGTCGCCCAAGAGACGACGAAGACCGGGATGCCCATCCTGAAGAAGAAGTAAGGTCCCTTTCCTCCGGACGAGAACGCCGGGAGCCGTATTTCCCGGCGAGGGTGGGGAACCACCTTGGCGGCCTTCCCCGAAGGTGGTTCCCCTCCGTTTTCTTCCGCGTACCCGGGGTCATGAAATCCCTCACCCTAAAAACCCTGACGGGATGTTTGTGCCTTGCGCTGGCTTCGACGGCCTGCGTTAAAAAGTCCTCCGATGCAGCCGGCTCCCGGGAGGGCCGGACCCTCCAGATCGCCGTGATCCCCAAGGGCACGACCCATGAATTCTGGAAGAGCATCCACGCCGGCGCCATCGAGGCGGCCCGTGAGCTCGGCGTCGAGATCATCTGGAAGGGGCCGCAGAAGGAAGACGATCGGGCCCAGCAGATCACCGTGGTCGAGGATTTCATCAGCCGCGGCGTCGATGGCATCGTCCTGGCCCCGCTCGACGACCGGGCGCTCATGCGGCCCGTGCAGGACGCCGTCAGGGAGAATATCCCGGTCGTCATTATCGATTCCGGGCTCCAGGGAAACGACTACGCGAGCTACGTCGCTACTGACAATTACAAGGGTGGCGTCCTGGCCGCTCGCCGGCTCGGTCAACTCCTCGGCGGCAAGGGCCGGATTTTCCTCATCCGCTACCAGGAAGGCTCGGCCAGCACGGTCCAACGCGAGACCGGATTCTACGATACCGTCAAGAAAGAATTCCCGGACCTCGTCCTGCTCGTCCAGGACCAGTACGCGGGGGCGACGACGGAAACCGCGTACCAGCTCGCCGAGAACCTGATCAGCCGTTTCCCCGACGTGCAGGGCGTATTCGCGCCCAACGAATCGAGCACGTTCGGCACGCTCCGGGCCTTCCAGGAATCCCGTCTCGCGGGCAAGGTCGTTTTCGTCGGCTTCGACAGCTCCCCCAAGCTCGTCCAGGGCCTCCGGGATGGTCATATCCAGGGCCTTGTCATCCAGAACCCGCGCAAGATGGGCTATCTGGGGGTCAAGACCATGGTCGCTCTTCTCCGGGGTGAGCCCGTCGAGAAGGTCATCGACACCGGCGTGGTCCTGGCCACGGCGGACAACATGGACGACCCGGACATCCAATCGCTCCTTTCGCCCGACCTCTCCAAGATCATCGACTGATGAGCCCGGAACCCGCCGCGCCCCCGGTCCTCCGCATGGACGGGGTCAGCAAGAGCTTCGGTGCGACGCGGGCCCTCGACAAGGTGAGCTTCGCACTCGGCCGGGGCGAGGTCCATGCCCTGATCGGGGAAAACGGCGCCGGCAAGAGCACGATGATGAAGATCCTCAGCGGCGCCATCCCGCCCGACTCCGGCCGGATGGAGATCGCCGGCCGGCCCTACGCCCCGGCCGGCCCCGCCGACGGACTCCGGGGAGGGATCTCCATGATCTACCAGGAGCTGACCCTGGCCCCTCACCTCACCGTCGAAGAGAACATCATGCTCGGCCGCGAGGTCCACGCAGCGGGCTGGCTCGACCGGAAGGCCATGAAGCGGCAGGTACGGGAGGCGCTGGAGCTCGTCCGCCATCCCGAGATCTCGCCCGACGTCCCGGTGAGGAGGCTGAGCGTCGGGGCCAAGCAGGTCGTGGAGATCGCCCGGGCCCTGCTCAACCAGGCCCGCATTGTGGTCATGGACGAGCCGACGAGCTCTCTCTCCCAGGAGGACAGCCAGCGGCTCTTCGAGATCATCGGTAAGCTCAAAGGTCAAGGCGTCAGCATCATCTACATCAGCCACTTCCTCGAGGAGGTCCAGCGCGTGGCCGACTCCTATACGGTCCTCCGGGATGGCCTCAACGTCGGTTCGGGGAGGATGGAGGGCATGCGGCTCGAGGACCTCATCCAGCTCATGGTCGGGCAGAAGTTCACCCGGTTTTTTCCCAAGGTCGAGCATGTCGTCGGGGAGGTCATCATGTCTTTGGAAGGGCTCAAGGGGGCCAGGATGACCATGCCCGTCAGCTTGACGCTTTCGAGGGGGGAGATCCTGGGCATCGCCGGGCTCGTCGGCTCCGGAAGGACGGAGATGTTAAGGACCCTGTTTGGGCTCGACGAGGCCGAAGGCGGCTCGGTCGTCGTCTCGGGCTTCGAGCTGGCCGGCGCGAAACCCTGGACTCGCGTCAACCGTGGCCTCGGCCTGCTCAGCGAGGACAGGCAGGGGGAAGGGTTGGCCCTCGGCCGGTCCGTGGCCGACAACATGACGATGAGCGATTTCACACCGTATCGCCGCCACGGCTTTCTCCGGCCCGCTCGCCAGCGCCGGGCCGTGGGCGAATGGATCGGGAAGATGAAGATCAAGGCCAAGGGCCCCACCCAGAAAGTCGGTGACTTGTCGGGTGGGAACCAGCAGAAAGTCGCCCTGGCCCGGCTACTTCACCAGAAGGCCGGGATCCTCCTCCTCGACGAGCCGACACGCGGCATCGACGTCGTCAGCAAGGCCCAGATCTACGAGTGGATCGGCGAGCTTGCCCGGGAGGGGAAGGCCGTTCTGTTCGTCAGCTCCTACCTCCCCGAACTCCTCGGAATATGCGACAGGATCGCCGTCTTCCACCGGGGAAGTCTGGTCGAATCGCGGCCCTCTCCGCAGTGGGACGCACCTGGCTTGATGGCCGTGGCCACGGTCGGCCGGGCCCATCCGGATCAGCCAATGAATCCAAGGACCGCCGAATGAGCCGTCAGCGTCCAGCCAAACTCCAACAGGCCCTCAACGTCCTCGGCCCGTTCATCGGGCTCGCCCTCGTCATCGCCCTCTTCGCCCTGATCCCCGAGGTCCGGGGCCGCTTCCTGAGGTTCGCCAATTTCACAAGCGTCGCCACCCAATCCGTGATCGTGGCCTTGGGCGCCCTCGGCATGACCTTCATCATCGTCAGCGGCGGCATCGACCTTTCCGCGGCTTCCAATATCGCCCTGTCGAGCGTCATCACGGCCTACGCCATCAACGCCGGCGCCGCTCCCCTCGTCGCCATCGTCCTCGGCGTCCTCACGGGCGCCCTGGTCGGACTGGCCAATGGGGTTTTGGTCACGCGGCTCCGGCTCATCCCGTTCATCGTCACCTTGGGCATGATGGGCATCGCCCGGGGGGCGGCCAAGTGGATCGCCGGGAACCAGAAGATCGACGCGCCCATGACCTGGGCGAACGAGCTCATGGCCAGGAGTCCCCGGCCGTCCTGGCTCCTCCTGGCCCCGGGCGTTTGGATCGTCATCCTCTTAGCCGTGGCCATGGCCGTCGTCCTCAGGTACACGGTTTTCGGCCGGCACGTCTTCGCCATCGGCTCGAACGAATCCGCCGCCCGGCTCTGCGGCATCCGGACGGACCGGGTCAAGATCCTGGTCTACTCCGTCGCCGGCCTTTTCTGCGGCCTGAGCGGGGTCATGGAGTTCTCCCGGCTCACGGTCGGCGA
>CAZZCH010000145.1:0-4269 GCA_964652895.1 uncultured Eubacteriales bacterium | reverse complement strand
TCGCCGAAGTCATGGGAGAGATTGTGGATGACCTGCCCCTGCGGGAAGCCGCCTTACGGGCGCTCGCCGACGTTCTGGCCGAATGCGGACTCGCCGGCGCCGTCACCTGGTTTATTAACGAGCGGGATTTCCGGATAACGGCCAATCACGGCGACTTTATCCTGGACATGGCCCGACGCGGCGACGCCCTGGGCATCCACGATCATATTGACGTCATCAAGACCTGGTCCCGCCGGTCCACGATCATCCCCGAGATGGTCAGCATGACCATCGGCGTCCACAACGGCCGGAAGTTCATCCCGGTCTTCGTCACCGAGAACATGGTCGGGCACAAGCTCGGGGAATTCTCCCCGACCCGGTATTTCAAGGGGCATACGTCCAAGACCGCCAAGCAGCTCAAGGTAGGGAAGACATGAACGGGCCAAAACCGCTGTCCCACGCCGTCGCCCGGTACATCCGGATGAGCCCCCAGAAAGGCCGCCTCGTGGCCGACCTCATCCGGGACCGTCTCGCTGGGGAAGCCCTGACGATTCTGCGCTTCAGCGACAAGAAAAAGATCGCCGCCATCCTGCAGAAGGTCCTCCGCTCGGCCATCGCCAACGCCCAGCAGAAGTCGCCGAACGTCGACGTCGACAACCTCTATATCTCGCGGATCCAGATCAATGGGGGCCCCGTGGCCAAACGGATCCGCCCGGCGCCCATGGGTCGGGCCTACCGCGTCCAGAAGCGGACGAGCCATGTGCATATCTATCTCGACGAAAAAGGGAGATGAGACGTGGGACAGAAAACGCATCCATACGGGTTTCGGCTCGGCTTCAACAAGCAGTGGACGTCCCGCTGGTTCGCCAAGGGCCCGGAATATCCCCGGCTCATCCACGAAGACCTGCGGATGAAAAGGGCCATCAAGAATAAGTACTTCCACGCCGGCATTGCCGAGGTCGACGTCGAGCGTATCGGTCCGAAGATCCGCGTCATCATCCACACGGCCCGGCCGGGGATCATCATCGGCCGCGGCGGCAAGGAGATCGAGAGCCTCAAGGCCTTATTGGAGACGATCGCCAAGAGGGATGTCTACATCGACATCCGCGAAGTCGACCGGCCCGAACTCAACGCCCTCCTCATCGGCGAGAGCATCGCCGTCCAGCTCGAGAAGCGGATCGCCTACCGCCGGGCCATGCGGAAGGCCGTGGAATTCGCTCTCAAGATGGGGGCCAAGGGCATCAAGGTCATGTGCGCCGGCCGTCTCGGCGGCGTGGAGATCGCCCGCTCGGAGTGGTACTTGAGGGGGCGACTCCCCTTGCAGACCCTGCGGGCGGACATCGACTTCGCCCGCACCGAGGCCTTCACGACCTACGGCCAGATCGGCATCAAGGTCTGGGTCTACCGGGGTGACGTCGAGAAACCCAAGATGACCTCCCAGATGGCCGAGGTCGAGGAGATCTAGCCATGTTGATGCCCGCGAAAGTCAAATATCGCAAGCAGCAGCGCGGCCGCATGCGGGGCAAGGCCCTGCGGGGCGGCACGCTGGTGTTCGGGGAATTCGGCCTGCAGGCCCTCGAGCCCGGCTGGCTGTCTTCGCGTCAGATCGAGGCCGGCCGCATCACCATCACCCGGCATATGAAGAGGAAGGGCAAACTGTGGATCCGGACCTTCCCTTGGAAATCGGTCACCAAGAAGCCGACCGAGGTCCGCATGGGCAAGGGCAAGGGCGACCCCGAGTTCTGGGTCGACGTCATCCGTCCGGGCAAGATCCTCTTCGAGCTCGAAGGGGTCGCTCTCGTGGATGCCAAGGAAGCCATGCGCCTGGCCTCTCACAAGCTGCCCATCAAGACGCGTTTCATCTCCCGGGAAGCGAGAGAACTCAGATGAAGATCAAAGAACTGACAGAGATGACGGCGGACGAGATGAAGCACAAGGAGGCGGAGCTCATCGACCAGCTCTTCAAGCTCCGGTTCCAGAAATCCCTGGGGCAACTGGAGAGCCCCATGAAGATCAAGAACATCAAGAAGGACATCGCCCGGATCAAGACGCTCTTGAACCGAGCGCCGAAGGCAACGGAGTAGCGCATGGATACCATGGGTCAGAAACGGAAGACGACCAAGGTCGGGAAGGTCGTCGGCAAGAAGATGAAAAAGACGGTCACGGTCCAGGTGGAGCGGCAGATCCGTCACCCCCTCTACAAGAAGACCATTCGGAGGAAGCAGACGTTCCTCGTCCACGATGAGACCGAGAAGTGCAATCTCGGCGACGTCGTCCGGATCATCGAGACGCGGCCGATCAGCAAGGCGAAGCGCTGGCGCGTCCTCGAGATCGTCGGCCAGACGCCGTCCGCGACGGCGTCCGAGATCGTTAGCGGAGAGTTGAAATGATCCAGATGAACACGATGCTCAAGGTCGCCGACAACTCCGGCGCCCGGCGGATCATGGCCATCACGCCGCTCGGTGGCGGCGTCGGCCGGATCGCCCGGATCGGGGACGTCATCTCTGCGACCGTCAAGGAAGCCGCCCCGGAGAGCAAGGTCCGGAAGGGCACGGTCATCCGGGCGGTCATCGTCCGCACGCGCAAGGAGTTGCGCCGCAGGGACGGGTCCTACATCCGGTTCGAGGACAACGCCGCGGTGATCATCGACAAGGCGGGAGAGCCCGTTGGGACGCGCGTGTTCGGTCCCGTGGGACGCGAACTCCGGGAAAAGAAGTTCATGAAGATCATCTCCCTCGCCCCCGAGGTCCTGTGATGCATAAGATCCAGCTCAAAAAGAACGATCTCGTCGTCGTCATCCGCGGCAAGGACAAGGGGAAGACGGGCAAGGTCCTGATGCTCTTCCCCGAAACCAACCGGGTCATCGTCGAGAGGATCAATTTCAGCAAGCACTTCGTCAAGGCCGACCGCGGCAAGAACGTCCAGGGCGGGGTCATGGAGAAGGAGGCCTCGATCGCCGTGGCCAACGTCATGCTCTATTGCGCGGAGTGCGGGCAGGGCGTGCGCCCGCGGAGCCGGAGGCTCGAGGACGGCAGCAAGATCCGGCTCTGCCACCGGTGCGAAACGATGCTCGAGAAGCAGAAGTGAGGATGCCCCAATGAGCCGCTTATCTGACAAGTACCGGAAAGACGTGGTCCCCGAACTCCAGAAGGAGCTCGGCATCACGAATATCATGGCCGTGCCCCGCCTGGAAAAGATCATCGTCAACGTCGGCGTTGGCGACGCCATCCAGAACATCAAGCTCCTGGACACGGCCAAGGCCGAACTGGCCCTGATCACCGGCCAGCTTCCCGGCATCGGGCGGGCCAAGAAGTCGATTTCGTCCTTCAAGCTGAGGAAGGGCCAGCCCATCGCCTGCTACGTCACCCTCCGGAACCGGAGAATGTACGAGTTCTTCGACCGGCTGGTCAACATCGTCCTGCCGCGGGTCCGGGACTTCCGCGGCGTCCCCGCCACGTCCTTCGATAGCCGGGGCAACTATACCCTGGGGATGCGCGACCAGCTCGTGTTCCCCGAGATCGATTACACCAAGGTTGAGCGGCCGCGGGGGATGAACATCACCATCGTCACGACGGCCCGGACGGACAAGGAAGCCCACGCTCTCCTCAAGAAGCTGGGCATGCCTTTCCGGGAAGCCTGAGAAGCGAGGTCAACATGGCAACTTCAGCGCGCATGGCCAAAATGGTCAGAAAACCGAAATACGAGATACGGATCCGCCATCGCTGCCGGCTCTGCGGACGCCCCCGGGCCTATTACCGGAAGTTCGACCTCTGCCGCCTGTGCTTCCGCGAGCTCGCCCTCAAAGGGGAGATCCCGGGCATCACGAAGTCGTCCTGGTGACATCGGAGAAAGGACAAACCATGGATTCCATTTCAGATCTGCTCACCCGGATTCGTAACGGCGCGAAATCCAAGAAGAGGGAAGTGAACCTGCCCTCCTTCCGGCTGGGGGTCGAGGTCGTCAAGATCCTTCGGGAGGAAGGGTACGTTAAGAACTACAAGGTCATCGACGCCACCAGCAAGCAGGGGGTCCTCAACGTGACGCTCAAGTACACCGAGGACAACAAGAGCGTTATCAGCGGCCTCAAGCGGGTCAGCAAGCCGGGCTGCCGGATCTACTGCACTAAGGATTCCGTTCCCAAGGTCCTGGACGGCCTGGGCCTCGTCATCGTCTCCACCTCCCGGGGATTGCTGACGGGGCGGGCGTGCGAGGAGCTGGGGGCGGGCGGCGAAGTCCTCTGCAGCATCTGGTAGGCGCGAGGAGAGGGTAACATGTCAAGAGTCGGGAAAA
>CAZZCH010000144.1:0-4393 GCA_964652895.1 uncultured Eubacteriales bacterium | reverse complement strand
AACTGAAGGAAATCATCTTGGCCGATTAACGCCCACAACTTATTGAGTAATTACGAACAGCTCCGCAAGTTCAGCGACAGCACCGTCCAGACCATGACCGAGGGCCTCGTCCTGACCGACTCCGAAGGCCGGTTCACGTTCGCCAACCAGGCCGCGGCGAACATGCTGGGCATCACGCCGTCGGAGATGGTGGGCCGGGAGGGCCTTTCGTTCGTCCCCTCGGACCAGCACCCGATCGTCCGCCGGGCGGACGAGAAGCGTTTGAAAGGGATCTCCGACCGCTACGAGCTCGTCTTCATGCATAAGGACGGCACGCGCCGCACGCTCCTCGTCAGCGGCGGCCCGCGCGTTCAGGGCGCCCGGTTCGGCGGGACGATGGCCGTCCTGACGGACATCACCGACCGGAAGCACATGGAGGAAGAGATCCTGGCCCTGTCCCTGCGGGACGATCTGACGACGCTCTACAACCGCCGCGGCTTCATGACCCTGGCCGAGCAGCAGCTCAGGACCGCCAGCCGGATGAAAAAAAAGATCGCCCTCATCTACATGGACGTGGATGACCTCAAGAAGATCAACGACTCGAGCGGGCACAAGACGGGCGACCGGGCCCTCTCCGAGGTCGCCTTCATCCTGAAGCAGAGCTTCCGCGATTCCGACATCGTCGGCCGGCTCGGGGGAGACGAGTTCTCCGTCCTGGCCATGGAATCGACCGACATGAACGTCGAGATCCTCATCCGGCGGCTCGAGGAAAAACTGACCCTTTTCAATTTGCGGTCCTCGGCCGAGGCCGGCTTCAGCCTGTCCGTCAGCACGGGCGTCTTCGTCCGGGAGCCGGAGCAACCGGCGACGATCGAGGAGATGCTAAGCCAGGCCGACCACCTCATGTACGAGCAGAAAAGGAGCAAGAAGGGCGGAGAGCCGGGCAAGCCGCCCGGGTCCTCGAAATAGGCCGCGGCGCATCCCTTCGACGCGGCCTTGAAATTAGGTCCTATTTGTGTTATTTTTTGAGTCACTTTCTCCCGAAAACATGAGGAGGTTTTCATGGCCGTCAAGATAGGCATCAACGGGTTCGGACGGATAGGCCGGAACATGCTCCGGGCGTCCTGGAACGATCCGGACATCGAATACGTCGCCGTCAACGACATCACCGACGCCAGGACCCTGGCCCATCTGCTCAAGTACGACTCGGTCCTGGGCACGTTCAAGGCCGATGTTCAGGCGACCGAGGACGCCATCGTCGTCAACGGCAAGAGGATCCGGGTGCTGGCCGAAAAAGAGGTCGGGAAACTCCCTTGGAAGGACCTCGGCGTCTCCGTCGTCATCGAGTCGACCGGAAGGTTCACCAAGCGCCCCGACGTCGCCCAGCACATCGAGAAGGGCGGCGCCGCGAAGGTCATCGTTTCCGCGCCGGCCACCGACCCGGACATTACGCTCGTCCTGGGCGTCAACGAGAAGACCTACGACCGGGCGAAGCACCACATCATCTCCAACGCCTCGTGCACGACGAACTGCCTGGCCCCCGTCGTCAAGGTTCTCCATGAGCGGTTCGGCATCGAAAAGGGCTTCATGACGACCATCCACTCCTACACCAACGACCAGAAGATCCTCGACGCGCCTCACAAGGACCTGCGCCGGGCCCGGGCCGCGGCTGTTTCTCAGATCCCGACGACGACCGGCGCGGCCAAGGCCGTGGGTCTGGTCATGCCCGAGCTCAAGGGCCGGATCGACGGCATCTCCGTCCGCGTGCCGACCCCCGACGTGTCCATGGTCGACTTCGTCGCCCTCCTCAAGAGGACGGCCGCGGCCGAGGAGATCAACGCCGCGTTCAGGAGCGCCGCCGAAGGCCCTCTCAAGGGCATCCTCGGCGTTACGGACGAGCCCCTCGTTTCCGTCGACTTCATGGGCGACCCCCACTCGGGGATCGTCGACCTGCTCTCGACCAAGGTCATCGACGGCAACCTGGCCAAGGTCATCGCCTGGTACGACAACGAATGGGGTTATTCCTGCCGGCTCGTCGACCTGGCCAAGTTCATTTCTCATTGAGACTCCCATGAATCTCATCACCGACCTGGACGTCAAGGGAAAGCTCGTTTTCCTGCGCGTCGACTTCAACGTCCCCCTGGACGAAAACGGCGACATCCGGGATGACACCCGGATCAAGGCCTCCCTGCCCACCATCCTCTATCTCCTGGACCACGGCGCCCGGCTCGTCCTGGCGTCCCACATGGGGCGGCCGAAGGGCAAGGTTGATCCGAAGATGAGCCTCAAGCCGGCGGCGAAACGGCTGGCCGAGCTCATCCCCTACAAGGTCGTCCTGGCCCCCGACGTCATCGGCGACGAAGTCGCCCGCCTCAAGCGCGGCCTCGGCGAAGGCGAGGCACTCCTGCTCGAGAACGTCCGTTTCTACAAAGGAGAAGAGAAGAACGACCCCGAGTTCGCCAAAGAACTCGCCGAGGGCATTGATATCTTCGTCAACGACGCCTTCGGCTCGAGCCACCGGGCCCACGCCTCCGTCGTCGGCATCGCCGGGTTCGTCCCGGCCAAGGCCGCCGGCTACCTGATGAAGAAAGAGGTCGAATACTTGAAGAAGGCCGTCCACACGCCCGAGAAACCCTACGTCGCCATCCTTGGGGGAGCCAAGGTCTCGGACAAGATCGAGATCATCGAAAGCCTGCTCGGCAAGGCCGACACCATCCTCATCGGCGGGGCCATGGCCTACACCTTCCTGAAGGCGCAGGGCCTCGGCGTGGGAAGATCCCTGGTCGAGGACGACCAGGGAGAGATCGCCCTCATGATCCTGGAGAAGGCCCGGACGCAGAGCGTCAGTTTCCATCTTCCGCTCGACCATGTCCTGGCCAAGTCCGCCGAGCCCGGAGCCGTGACCCGGACCGTGGAATCCCTGCCCTTCCCCGACGACATGATGGGCGTCGATATCGGCCCCAAGACGGTCACCGCATATGCCGCGATCATCGCCGGCGCCAAGACGATCTTCTGGAACGGCCCCATGGGCATCTTCGAGATCGAGGAGTTCGCCCACGGCACGATCGACATCGCCAAAGCCATCGCCGAATCGGGAGCCGTCTCCATCGTCGGCGGCGGCGATTCCGTCGCGGCGGTGAAGAAGGCCGGCGTCATGCACCGGATCAGTCATATCTCGACGGGCGGCGGCGCCGCTCTCGAATACATCGCCTACGAAACCCTCCCCGGGATAACCGCGCTGGAAAACTAAATGGCCGGCAGCGGGAAAGGTCCCTTCGTCGCGGGCAACTGGAAGATGAACCTGACGCGCCCGGAGGCCCGGGCGCTCGCTCAAAAAGTGGCCGCGGCCATGCCCGGCCTGCGGGAAAGCCTCATCATCCTCATCCCCCCGTTCACGGCCCTCGGCGATGTCGGGGCTGCCCTGGCCGGCTCGGACGTCCGGCTCGGCGCCCAGGACCTCTTCTGGGAGAACAAGGGGGCTTATACCGGCGAGATCTCGTCCCCCATGCTCAAGGAGGCCGGCTGCGCGCACGTCCTCGTCGGCCATTCCGAGAGGCGGCAGTATTTCGGGGAGACCGACGAATCGGTCAACCGGAAGGTCCGCGCCGCCTTGCGCTCGGGCCTCTCGCCTATCGTTTGCGTCGGGGAAGTCCTCGGGGAGCGGGAAAGCGGCCGGACGACCGAGCGGATCGACGCCCAGCTTTCGGCCGGCCTCATGGGCCTCTCCCCCGACGAAATGGGGGAGATCGTCCTCGCCTACGAGCCCGTCTGGGCCATCGGCACGGGAAAAACAGCCTCCCCCGCCCAGGCGGAGGAGGTCCACGCCCACATCCGGGGACGTCTCCGGGAAAGCTATGGAAATGACAGGGCCACCTGTGCTATAATTCTCTACGGCGGCTCCGTCAAGCCGGCCAATTCTTATCCGTTGTTCAAAGAAAAGAACATCGACGGATTCTTGGTCGGAGGAGCGTCCCTCGATGCCGTCGATTTCATCGGCATCGCCGGGGAGGCTCTCCGTGCCTACAGGGAAGAAAAGTGAGCGCTTTAATCATCATCCTGCACATTATCGTTTGTCTGATCCTGATCTTAGCGGTCCTCCTGCAGTCGGGCAAGGCCGCGGACCTGGCCGGAGCCTTCGGCGGAGGCGGCAGTCAGACCGCTTTCGGGGGCCGCGGGTCCGTCTCTCTGCTCTCGAAGGTGACGACCGTCGCGGCGATCCTGTTCATGTTGACTTCGCTCGGCCTCTGGATCATATCCGGCCGGCAGGGGTCCTCCGTCGTCGGCGGAGAAAAGGCCCCGGCGAAGGCGGCCGAAAAGGCCGCTCAGCCGGCGGCCAAGCCCTCGGACAAGACCGGGACCGAGGAGAAAGCGGCCCCGCCCGAACGCGTTGCCGACGCGTTCCGTGATGTGACCA
>CAZZCH010000143.1:0-4467 GCA_964652895.1 uncultured Eubacteriales bacterium | reverse complement strand
CCCCCCTCGGGGTGAGGTTTTTTTTGCCTCATGGCGCCGTCTTTGCCAAATGGCCTCCGGATGGTTTATGCTGTCCCGAGAACGGAGGGACACATGAAGATGATCAAGGTCGGGCTCATCGGAACGGGCTACATCGGCATGGTCCATCTGGAGATGCTCCGGCGTCTCGGCGGCGTCGAGGTCGCGGCTATCGCCGACACGAACAGGGACCTGGCCAAGACTGCCGCGGAAAAATTCGGCATCTCTCGGGTCTATGGAAGCGCTGAGGAACTGATCGCCGATCCCGGGATAGCGGTCGTCCACGACTGCGCCCCTAACAACGTTCACTACGACATCAACGCCAAAGCCATCCGGGCCGGTAAAGAGGTGCTTTCCGAAAAACCGCTGGCCCTCGATTCCCGGGAATCCGCGGAGCTTCTCGCACTGGCCAAAAAGCATAAGACCCTGACCGCGATCAACTTCTGTTACCGCTACTATCCTGTCGTCCAGGAGGCGGCGGCCCGAGCGCGGCGGGGCGACCTGGGGGATGTCCGGGCCTTCTCCGGGCATTTCCTCCAGGATTGGCTATTCTTCGAGACGGACTACTCCTGGCGGCTGGACCCCAAGGTCGCGGGCAAGGCCAACGTCGTCGCCGACCTGGGCAGTCACTGGTGCGACCTCGTCCAGTTCATCACCGGGCAGAAGATCGTCGAGGTCATGGCCGAGCTCCACACCTGTCTGCCCAAACGCCGCAAGCCAAAGGCGGGACCGCTGTCTTTCGGCGCCGGGCAGGCGGGCGAGTCGGAAGAGGTCGCTATTGAGCTCGACGATTACGCCTCGCTCTTTCTGCGGCTTGATAATGGAGCGCGGGGGAACTTCACGACCTGCCAGGCGGCGGCCGGCCGCAAGGTCGACATCGAGCTCCAGGTCTTCGGCTCGAAGGAATCCTACGCCTGGAGCCACGTCCACCCCAACGCCCTCTGGATCGGCCACCGGGAAAAAGCCAACGAGGTGTTCTTCGAGTCCTCGCTCCAGCAGGTCGAGGGGACGCGGAAATACGCCGCTCTGCCCACGGGCCATCCCATGGGCTATCACGACGCCGTGTTCAACCTGTTCCGGGATTATTACGAGGCCGTATCCGCGAAGCGGGAAGGAAAGCCGTTTAAGGCGACCTTCCCCGATTTCCGGACCGGGCATGAGATGATGTGCGTCATCGACGCCGCCGTCGAATCGAACAATTCCGGCCGGTGGGTCAAGGTCGGGAAATAGTGGCAGAGCCTTCGCTGGTCGTGATCGGCGGCGGGCCGGCCGGGCTCTTCTGCGCCTTGAGGGCGGCGGGAAACGGGCGAAGGATCCTGATCCTGGAAAAAAAAGCCCACCCCGGCCGCAAGCTCCTGCTATCCGGCTTGGGGCAGTGCAATATCACCCATGATGAGGACATCGACTCGTTTATTTCCCATTATGGCGCGAACGGCCGGTTCCTCAAACCCGCCCTGATGAATTTCCAAAACCGGGACTTGATCGCGTTCTTCACCGAACGGGGCCTGCCGCTCATGACGGAGCCCGGCGGAAAAGTTTTTCCCCGCTCCCGGAAGGCGGCCGAGGTCTTGGATATTTTGGTCAAGGAATGTGCGGCCGTCCATGCGGAGATCCGATGCGAGGACCCGGTCTCGGAGGTCTCGGCCCGGGACGAAGGGTTTTCGATCCGGACGGATCGGGCGACGTATCGCGCCGATCAGTTGGTCATCGCGACCGGAGGTATCACCTATCCGGCCACGGGCTCGACGGGAGACGGGTATGTTTTCGCCCGAGCCCTGGGGCATAGCGTGACGGAAGCGAGCCCGGCGCTCGCGGCGGTGGCCGTCAAGGACTACCGATTTTCGGACCTGGCCGGGATTTCCTTCTCGGATGCTCTCATTTCCCTCTATCACTCCGGGCAAAAGGTCAGGCGGCACATCGGGGATTTGCTTCTGACCCATACCGGGCTGTCCGGGCCGGGGATCCTCGATCTTTCCAGGTTTATCCGCCCGGGGGATACTCTCAAGATCTCGTTCCTCCCGAGTGTCGACCATCCGAGAGTGAAAGAGACCTTATTGAACCGCATCTCCGCCGCCGGAAAAGCGCGGGTCAGGACGGTCCTGACGGGCTTTGGTCTGCCGGAACGGTTCGTCAACAGGATCCTGACCTTGGCGGGCATCGAACCTGATCTGACCGGGGCTCACCTCTCCAGGAAAGACCGCTCCGCTCTTATCGAGCTCCTGACCGGATGCCCGTTCGTGGTCGGCAGGTTAGGCGGAATTCACGAGGCCATGGTGACCCGCGGCGGCGTATCGCTGGCCGAGATCGATCCCAAGACGATGGAGTCCCGGCTCGTTCCCCGGCTCTACTTCGTCGGCGAGGTCCTGGACATCGACGGCGATACCGGCGGATACAATCTTCAGGCCGCGTTCTCGACCGCGGCCCTGGCCGCCCGAACGATCGTTGAGCGGGCTTCGGGATCGGCCTGACCGCCCGCCGGTCGACTTTCATGCTAAAATGATCATTTTATCCTTTCGGCCTTCTGGTCCCGTCCTCCCTGATGAAGGATGAGGTGGCCTACCATCCCGGCCGAGTCCTTGACAAACGACACCTGCGCGTCGGCCTCCAAGATGAAGAATTCCGTTTCGGCTTCCGGATGCAGGCGCAGACGGGTCTGCCCGGTCGCCTGGAGGAACAGCTTCTGTCCTTCTTTCGTGATGGACAGGACGAAGTTCGGAGCAAGCCGGTACTCGCCGACATAGGCGTCGAGCACACCGGGATCTACGGCGATTTCCTTCCTCTCTTTCTTGGCCTCGAACTTGGCCAGCGGGATCTGCGGATCCACCAGGTGGAAGCCGATATCGTCGATGTCGTTTGTGCTGTTCGACAGGACGACGACTCCCACTCCCCTCTTTCGATCAAAACCGACAAAGCTGTGATATCCTCCCGTTCCGCCGTTGTGCCACACGATCACGGAATCCGGACGCTTCAGCAGGTGCCAGGCAAGACCGATGCGCATGTCAGGCGCGGTCGTGTCATTGCGGTCCTGCCGGGCCATTTCCATCGCGGCCGAAAGCGGAGAGGGCTTCATCTCCATGTACGATGCCACATATTTCATCATATCGTTGACGGTCGATCGGATCGCGCCCGCGCCGGCAAGGGCGTTAAGGTCCCAGTTCTTTTCCGGAGTCAGGCCTGCCGAATGCCCCGCGGCCAGACGGGAAGACATGTCAGGGGTGAGAACGATTGCCGTGCTGTTCATCTCGAGCGGCCGGAAGATCCTCTCGGCCAGCAGGGCCTCGTAGCTCTGGCCTGCTTTCCGCGCCAGGATATGGCCCAACAAGCCCACGCCCAAATTGGAATACTCATACTTCGCTCCGATATCTCTCAGAAGCTGGTAGCTCGAAAGGAACTCGTACATCTTTTCGACGGTATAATCGGCGTACGGATTCTCGGGATCCGCCGGTTTGAAGTTTGTCGGCATGCGAGGAAGGCCGGACCTTTGAGTCGCCAGGTCGAGCAAGGTGATCTCCCTTCCGCCGCGTGACGGCACCTTGACCGTGTCGGGCAGATACTTGGATGCGGGATCGTCCAGGCCGACCAGCCCCCGCTTGACCATATCGGCCAGCAGGGTCGCCGTGAAAGTCTTGGTTGCTGAACCTATCTCGAACACGCTGTCACCGTCGACGTTCCGACCGTCGCGGGCGGTCTTGCCGTTGCTGAAGATTTTGTTCCCATCCGCGTCGACGATCCCCACGACGATCCCCACGGTCCGCCTGTTATCTATGGCCTCCTTGAGGATTTGCTGGATCTCCTTGGGATCAACGGCCGATACCGCAGGCCATGCCCTTGCGAATAGCAGCGCGCCCAGCAAGGGAAGAAGGGCCCACATATTCAGAGCTCCTCTCTCGCGGATAGAAAGGACGGACCGCAATTCCTTTTCGCCATAATCTGCCACGTTGTCCTCCTGAATATCGCTCGATAATTTTCCTGATTGTATCAATACGGCTCTCCCAACTCAATGAGCTGGTTGAAGACACTGAGGCAGGTAAACGAGAACAGGATACGGCGTCTATTTGCCGCTGGGCAAGAACTTCAGCTTGTAGCGTTTGACCGAGGGGCTTCCCTCCTCATCCTCCTCTCTCGTGTAGAGCTTGCCGTCATGAAACAACGCGGGGATAGTTTTTTCCGGAAAGACAACATTTGTAATGTATCGCCCTTGGGAATCAAAGACCTCACAAAAAAGTCTGTCCCCTTTGTCGGCCGCCTCGAATCGCCTGACGAATATCCGCCCTTCGCTATCGATCATGAACGTATGGAAGGGCGGGTACTGTCTGGGGACAATGAACTCGAATTGACCGCTCGCGGGAGGATGTCCGAACCATGTTTCCATAAGTTTTTTATATTCAGCGCCTGTTAGCCTGAATTATGCATAAAAAAAGCTGTTTCCTCCTCAACATGTTGATTTAT
>CAZZCH010000142.1:0-4558 GCA_964652895.1 uncultured Eubacteriales bacterium | reverse complement strand
CGCACCGGAGGCATATGTCCCAATTTCTTGTATACCTCCGGTGCATGTCCCCCTTCTTCAGACGCCGCTCTGGGCCACGTTGGGGGCTGTACATAGACCCTTGTAGCGGAGAATGCCGCTGAATTAAGGGGCCGAAGTGACCGTCGGAGTAAGCATAAGCGGAGATTTAGTTGGGCGGAACGGCGGACGAGGGAGTCAGATCGAGCTGATAAGGACAGTGGCGCAGGGGCGATGCCCGGAGGAGGGCGTAGGAGGGCCGAAGCGGGCACGGATGTCCTAAAGGGGGCGAAAAATAAAGAATGGGGACACGTACCGGAAGTACATGTCCCCGTTCTTACGCCCTCTTTAGGGCAGAGCGAGGCCCGGATCCGAGCGGGTTTGGCGCGCCGGGCCAAACCCGCGACCCGACGGAGCGGCACGCCCCGAGCCTAGAAGTCCTTAAAGCGAGATCTGCTCCCGAGGCCGGCGCTTCGACCGGCATGAAAAATCACCGCAGCGATCGAAGACGATCCCCGAGGACCCTCAGCGGCCGCCAGACGTGTACGCCCCGAGCTTAGAAGCAAGAATCACGTCCGAAGAAACGCTTGCCGACCGATCAGGCCTTGACGACGTTTTTCCGCCGTCTTTTGATGGCGTTGCGGGTGTCGACGACGAGCGGGGCGTGCTTGACGATCCAGTCGTAGTCGTAGGCCGTGTGGTCCGTCGAAATGACGACGGCATCGGATCTCCGGAGCACGGCCGGGGTCAACGGGACGGACATGAGCTCCATCCCCGGGTATTCGCGGTGGCCGGCCAGCTTCGGGATGAACGGGTCGTTGTAGGAGACTTTCGCCCCCTTCCCCTGGAAAAGGCTGATGATCTTCAGGGACGGCGATTCGCGCGAGTCGTCGATGTCCTTCTTGTAGGCCAGCCCGAGGACGAGCACCTTGGCCCCCTTGATCGATTTTCCCCGCTCGTTCAAGGCGGCGACGGTCTTCTCCCGGACGTAGTAGGGCATGAAGGTGTTGATCTCGCCGGCGAGCTCGATGAACTTCGTCTGGTAATCGACCTCCTTGGCCTTCCAGGTCAGGTAGAAGGGGTCGATCGGGATGCAGTGCCCGCCGAGGCCGGGCCCGGGATAGAACGGCATGAAGCCGAAGGGCTTGGAGGAAGCGGCCCGGATGACCTCCCAGACGTCGATGCCCATGCGGTCGAAGATCATCTTCAGCTCGTTGACCAGGGCGATGTTGACGGAGCGGAAGATATTCTCAAGAAGCTTGGTCGACTCGGCCGCCTTGGTCGACGACACGGGGACCGTCCGGACGATGATCTGGTCGTAGAGGGCCTTGGCCACCCGCAGACAGTCGGGCGTCAGCCCGCCGACGACCTTGGGGGTCGTGGCCGTCGAGAAATTCTTATTGCCCGGGTCCTCCCGTTCGGGAGAGAAGGCCAGGAAAAAATCACGGCCGCCCCGGAGGCCGCCGGCCTCGAGGATGGGCAGCATCTCCTCGTCTGTCGTCCCCGGGTAGGTCGTGCTCTCGAGGATGACGAGCTGGCCTTTGCGGATGTGCTCGGCGACGGTGATCGTCGAGTTGAGGACATAGGACAGGTCGGGACTCCCGTGGCCGTCGAGCGGCGTCGGAACGCAGATGAGGATGGCATCGACGTCCCTGAGGCCCCGGAAATCCGCGGAGGCCTTGAATTTCTTCCGGCCCAGGAAGTCCTTGAGCTCGGCCGCGGAGATGTGACGGATGTAGCTCTTGCCGCGGTTGAGCATGTCGACCTTTCTCTGGTCGATGTCGAACCCGGTGACGCGGAAGCCCTTTTGAAGAAAGGTCTTGACCAGGGGCAGGCCGACGTAGCCCAGGCCGATGACCCCGACGCGGGCTTCCTTCGACTCGATCCTCTTGAGCAGTTTCGAAGCTTCTGTATTCATGATCTCAGGTCCTTTTTTTATACCAGGCGGCCGTCTCTTTAAGGCCGTCCATGAAAGATACGCCCGGCGTGAAGTCCATGAGGCGCCGGGCCTTCCGGACATCCGCCGTCGAATGCACGATGTCGCCCGGCCTCGCGTCGGCATGGACGGCCTCGACCTTCGTGCCGAGAACCTCGTTCACGGCCGCGAGAAGGCCGTTGACCGTCAGCCCGTCCCCGCAGGCGACGTTGAGGACCTCTCCCGCCGCGGCGGCCGATGCGGCGGCGTCGATATTGGCCTTGACGACATTCTCCACGTATATGAAATCCCGGGATTGTTCTCCGTCCCCGTAGATGACGGGGCGCTCTCCCCTGAGGATCTTGGTGATGAACAGCGGGATGACGGCGGCGTAATGGGAGAAGGGGTCCTGGCGCGGCCCGAACACGTTAAAATAGCGGAGGGCGACGGTGCTCATCCCGGAAAGGGCATGAAAGGCCTGGGCGTACTTCTCGTTGGCGAGCTTGCTCGCCGCATAGGGCGACAGCGGCCGGCCTTCCCGGCCCTCGACCTTGGGCATGGCCGGGTCGTCGCCATAGACGGCGGACGAGGAAGCTATGACGAAGCTTTTAACGCCGGCGTCCCTGGCCGCGAGGAGCATGTTGAGCGTTCCGGTGACGTTGATGGCGTTGGTCAGGAGGGGGTCCTCGACGGAGCGAACGACCGAAGCGAGGGCCGCTTCGTGCAGGACGTGGTCCATGCCTTCAGCGGCCCGGGCACAGGTTTCGGGATCGCGGATGTCCCCTTCGATGAACTCGATCCCACCGGCGACCGCTTCCAGGTTCTCTCTTTTCCCGGTCGTGAGGTTGTCGAGGACACGGACGACGTCCCCCCGCTCGACGAGCGTTTCGACGATGTGCGAGCCGATAAAACCCGCCCCGCCCGTGACCAAGTATTTTCCCATGGATGTGATTCCTAAAATGGCGCCATTTTAGAGCAGGCCGAGCTCCGTAAGACGGCGGAGGACCTTAGCGACGCTCTCGTCGACCGACTCCTTGTCCGTCTCGAGGACGATCTCGGCGCTCTGCGGCTCCTCGTAAGGATCGGAGATGCCGGTGAACTCCTTGATCTCGCCGCGGATGGCCTTCTGGTACATGCCCCTGACGTCGCGCTGGATGCAGACGTCGAGGGGGCACTTGGCGTAGACCTCGACGAAATTCGTCGTCTCTTTCCGAGCCCGGTCCCTCATCTCCCGGTAGGGGGAGATGAACGAGGTCAGCACGGCGACGCCGTTGCGCGACAGGAGCTTGGCCACGAAGGTGACCCGGCGGATGTTCTCGTCACGGTCCTTTTTGGAAAATCCCAGGTCCCGGGTCAGGTCCTGGCGGACGACGTCGCCGTCGAGCCGCTCGACATGATGGCCCCGTTCCTTGAGGATCGCGGCGACGCGGTCGCCGACGGCGGATTTCCCGGAGCACGGCAGGCCTGTGAACCATAATGTGAAGCCGTCATGTTCTTCGCACATATTCTTGACTTCCTTTCGTTCAGGGTTTTAGGGCCTTCCCCTTCAGCCGCGGCGGGACGGCGAGTCCCATGATGTCGAGAACGGTCGGAGCGATGTCGAGGATGTCGGCATCGCGCTTCCCCGCCCGGCCGGCTTTGGGGTCGTGGAGGATGTATATCCCGTACTGGGCGTGGACGGCGTCATCCGGCCCAGTGTCGTTCTCCGGGAGGTACTTCGTCCCGTAGCCGAGAGTGCCCGCCGACCGCCAGTAGAGGTCGTCGAAATAGACCATGAGGTCCGGGTATTCGCCCTCGAGCTCCTCGTAGTACTCCTGGGGCTTGATGACCTTGGTCGCCCAGGCCTCCCCCTCCGGCCCGCGGATGGCCAGGAGTTCGGCCAAGAGCTCGTCCCGGACCTTCTCGTAATCCTCGGCGGGGATGATGCCCTTGGGCTCACGGCCCTCGATGTTGAGGAAGACGCGGGCGTAATAGCCGCCCCAGGCCCAGGCCCGGGTCTTCGACCAGTCGATCGGGAGGTCGTCGAGGCTGGTCGGCTTGGACGGCCGTTCCTTGACGGCCAGCCAGCCCTTCTCGATGAGCCACTCGTTGACGCAGAAGGCCCCCTTCATCCGCTTCGCCCCGTGGTCCGATACGACCAGGACCACCGTGTCGTCGCCGGCCCTGGCGATGAGCCGGCCGATCTTCCCGTCGAGGTACTTGTAGTAGTCGATGATGGCGTTCTCGAAGCGGTTCCCCGGTTCGTAGAGATGGTGGGCCGGGTCCATGTACTTCCAGAAAGCGTGGTGGACCCTGTCGACGCCGATCTCGACGAACATGAACAGGTTCCAGGGCTTGGCCGTGATAAGCCAGTCCATGACCTCGAACCGCTTCTCGGTCATGGCGTAGATCTCCCGGAGGATCTGCTCGCGGTCCTCGGTCCGGAAGACGACGTCGAAGATGTAGGGCCCGAAGCGCTCCTCGATCTCCGCCTTGAGACCCGGCGGAAAAGTCGTTTCCTTCCCCGCCCCCGGCGGCGTGATGAAACAGGAGATGAGGTTCACGGCTACGGGATAGGGCGGGTAGCTCGGCGGCACGCTGACGAGGGTGCTTTGGCCGCCGGCCTCGCCGATGTAGTCCCAGAGCTTCTTCTCGTGGACGGCCTTG
>CAZZCH010000141.1:0-4625 GCA_964652895.1 uncultured Eubacteriales bacterium | reverse complement strand
TGGCCTTCAGGTCTTTGGGCGACAAGAGGTCGAAGTGCATGTCTTTCTCCTTTGTGGGATGAGGCCTACGGGCCTGGGATTATGGGGTTTTTCCGGCGCCGACGGTGAAAGGGCTTGATCTTGGCTGAAAACACAATACCTGCCGAAAAAAGGATACACCGCCGGGCGCCGGGATGTCAAGACCTCGAATCGCGCCGTCTAAAATCTTACCGAAGGCCTATATGTCTTGCCATTTAAAAATCTTACCATGGGTGGACAGGGATACGGGGGGCTACGTACTCTACCTTCTTTCATTGAGGAGGTCAGAGTATGGATCTTCACAGCCGGAGGGCTCTCATGGATTCCATGTCTGAACGCTACCGTCGAGCCGCCAAAAGGTCGAAGACCCGGGTCTTGGACGAGGTCTGCGCGGCCACCGGGTTTCACCGGAAGTATGCGATCGGACGGATCAATCTGATCGAGACATGTCGACCTTTGAAAACGATAGTCCATCGGAAGCGGAAGCGGTTTTATGGCCGGGAGGTCCTCACGGTCGTCGAAGAGGTCTGGAAGGAGGCGGGATGTCCTTATTATCAGCAATTTGAAATGCTAGGCCAGTTGGTTCGTAATCAGCGGGTCGGAGGTTCGATTCCTCTCGCTGGCTTCATCGATTCACAAATTCGAGACCTGGCTGGGCGCTTCAGGAGCTCTCGATTATCCAGCGGACGTAAGCCCGAAGCCTTCCCGCGAGGCAATAGGGAAGATTGAGGAGGGAAAAAGCCTTGCCTTCCGGCGTTTTCGTCCGGACGATCTCGAGGGGGCCCGCGTAAAGCCGGACGGCGAATCCGTGGGGGCACCTGTTGATAAACTGGTGGAGCGATTTCAGTGTGCCCTTCGCGCCGGCCTTAACCTCGACGGGGACGGCGAGGCTTCCATGCTGGAGCACAAAATCCACTTCCGCGGGGGCTTGGCTTTTTTCCCTGACCCAGAAGACGGGCTTGTGAAGCTCAGGGTCAGCGGCGATCAGCTCCTGCCCGACGATCATTTCCGCGATCCGGCCGCGATAGAAGGAATAAAGATCGGGATACTCGAAATAGTGGCCCTGGATGCCGGCCGTGAAGTTGATCAGGCCGATATCCAGGAAAAGGAGTTTGGGGGACTTCCGGCGGTCGGGGATGAGGGGGATTTCCGTCGAGGTCGTGGGGGCAAGGAGGTGAAGGAGCATGGCCTGCTCGAGAGTCTTCAGGGATTCGCCGGCCTCCCGCGAACGGTAATTCGATTTGCCGAAGCCGGCAAACTTTATCCGCTCGCCGGCCTCCAGCGGGGCCGCTTCGAGACAATGCCTGATCACCCGCTTCATCGTCTCGTTCCTGGCGTACTTGGGGATGTCGTCAAGGAAGGACGTCCATAAAGAGCGGTAGAGCGGCGCGAGAGCCACGGCGTCGCGATTCCCGGCATATTGCGCTACGATCTCGGGCATGCCGCCGACAAGGGCATATCGGTGAAACAGATCCATCAGCCGAGGAATGGCGAAGGCAGGGGCGGGTATGATATCTAGGGTCTCGAGGGCCTGTTTTTCGCCCGTGGCTTCGAGGAACTCCTGAAAGGAGAGCGGGTACATCAGGGCATGCTCAACTCTTCCCACGGGAACGCCGATCTGTTTCTGAGTCAGGGCGATCTCGAGGAGCGAGCCGGCCGCGATCACGTGGAGCTCGGGGAGGTCTTCATAGAAATATCGCAATGAAGAGACAGCTTCGGGAGAGTTCTGGACCTCATCGAGGAACAGAAGCGTCGGGCCCTCGATGCTCGGGAGCCCTTTGGAGAACCGTATGGCCTGCAGGAGGTCCGCGGCCGGCAGTGACCGTGCAAAGAGCTTCGCCTCCTCGGGCTTCTCGAGGTTGAGGGGAATGAACTGGTCGTAGGCTGCCGAGAAAAGCCTTACGGCCGTGGTTTTCCCGACCTGGCGTGCGCCGCGGAGAATGAGGGGCTTGCGGTCCGGCCTGTTCTTCCAGTCGCCAAGTCGCCGCAGAATCTCCCTCTTGAACATGTTACTCCTTCTTAAGAGGCTAGATCATAGCCCATTATTTGTTAAATAGTCAAGTCTGTTCATTAAATATTTTGTATTATTATATATGGTCTTTTAGCGCTTTTGTGTATAAAAATAAGGGGTTTTGTTCAATCTTTTACGTATCGTCCGAAAGTACCCCGGAGTCCACGTATTGCGGAAAGCGCGCGATCCGGCTCGACGCGCCACATGAATCGGGCAAGGCGCAATCTGAGCACAATCGATTTTGCAGATCGTCTAATTATCTTTATTATCAGTAAGTTGAAGCGCTAGGGCAGTCCCTTCGTAATCAGCAGGTCGGAGGTTCGAATCCCTCCGGGCGCACAGTCTTTCTATTTTTTTGTTTCGGTTTTTCTGACGATGAATCCGGAGGTCCCGACATAAACGCGAAAAGTGACATCTTCGCCCGATGACTGGAAAACAGCGTTCCCATAGACGGTGCTGACCATGGGGAGCCCCGAGCCATATTTGTAGAGATACTTCCAGAGCGGGTTATCCTCGTTCTCGACCAGGGAGTGGATCGTGCTCGGCTTCGTCATTTCTTCTGAGGTCCGGAGATAACGGCTTCTCAGCCGGGTCAAGCGGTACCGGGTATGTAAGCCCAGGAAATTCAGCCAGCTGTGCCATTTCAGGATGTCGCCTTCGAGGACCCATTGGTCTCCCGCGACATCGAATCTCCTCACCTTGGATTTTCCCCCCCGCTCGTCCTGGATGATGGTGATCGAACTCACCACGCCTTCTTCCGGGTGTGTGATGATAATCTCAGCCACCGGCTTCTCCAGAGTGAAGGCCCGATATGCCCGGAAAAAGAACCCGGCAAAAAGCAGCATCCCAAAGACGGAAGTCCAGAGGAAGATGAGAAGGAGATTGCGGAGGCTTTCCAGAGGCTTAGGTACCGCGGAAAATAATAACCTCCTCTGCTTTTCCCCATAGAAGCCTATCACCCTGGGAGAAATCGGTCAGCTTCGGAATCCTTTAATCCCGGGAAGGCCGGGGCATCGCAAAGGAGGGCCCCGCACTAGAAACTCCCAGGGACCTCACGGACCTTTGAACATTTTATCGAGCCCATGGCCCTGATGATCCGGTCGCTCAAGCCGAACAAGCTGATGAACACCGGGGACTTCCTGTCAAACTTGTCAACCCAGACAGGTTGACAATTCCCTCTTATAGAAACTATCCTTAACTCAAGCGTAAGACAGGGGATTCGATCATGAGGTGTCCAAACTGTCAGCTAGACTATGATGAGAAGCGGAAACTGCAGATTAAGAAAAAAATCTGAAAATCCGAAAGTGCTTGACGATGCACACTCATCCGGATTTAGAAATCAATTGAGGATTCGATAAAAGCTAAATTAAGGAATAATCTTTTGGCACTCGCAGCTGTTGTCGGACTCATCGGCTGTGGGGGGGATAGGGCTCAAGTCGGATCCTCAGACGACGACCCTATTTTCAAACTCGAACTCGGGAAGCCCATCGAGCGCGAGCTCAAACTTGGGGAAATTCATTCGTATGAGATCACGCTAATCGCCGGCCAATTCGTGCGCGTCATCGTCGAACAGCACGGTATCGACATCGCCGTAACCGCATTTGAGCCCACCGGCAAGAAGCTTGCTGACAATGACGGTTCAATCGGTCCACAGGGGTCGGTCCCAGTTGAAATCGAGGCCCGTTCATCCGGCGCCTATCGCCTGTCGATCAGGCCCGGTGAACAAGAGGCCAAACCAGGTCGCTACGTAGCCAAAATCGATATGTTGCTTAGTCCCGAGGAGAACAAAGCGCGCCTCGCGGAGAATCGGGCCGAATTGGAAGCGACAAAGGGCTGGGTTCGCAGCCATGCCATCCCCCTGAAGACCGTCGAGGCGGGCAGCGGGTTCGAGGATATGCGGCCGCTGAAGAAGATCATTGGTGGCGCGCGCGTTGTTGCCCTGGGAGAGGCAACCCACGGGACGCGAGAATTTTTCTGGCTCAAGCACCGCATGCTCGAGTTTCTTGTGACCGAGATGGGATTCACGGTCTTCGGAATCGAGGCTTCAATGCCGGAGGGGTTCGATGTCAACGAATACGTGCTCACGGGTGACGGCGATCCGGAAAAGGCTCTTGCCGGCCTGAACCTTTGGGTTTGGGACACGGAAGAAGTCCTCGAGATGATCCGCTGGATGCGAAAATACAATGAGGACGTCAACCACCTCAGGAAAGTCAAGTTCTACGGTTTTGACATGCAATATCCGGCCCGCGCGGCCAAACGCGCTGTCGAATACCTCGACAATGTCGATCCTGGGCAAGCCTCGATCCTGAAATCGGAGTTGGAGGACCTCGCCAATCCGGTCCTTCTTTCAAGAGGGGATATATGGAGTCAATCGAGCAAGAGAAAAGGGGAGATATTGGCTCTTGTCAAAGTCTTGGCGGATAGTTTTGACGAACACCGCGCCGAATATATATAACGGAGCAGCACAGCTCAATGGGAAGTGACGCGCCAACATTTCAAGTTACTCGAGCAATGGATTTTGATGTTCGTGGAAACTGAGAGAAATGCGTATTCCGATGATCCCGGCCAGCTGTTCCGAGGGAAGCCGGCCAGGTGT
>CAZZCH010000140.1:0-4669 GCA_964652895.1 uncultured Eubacteriales bacterium | reverse complement strand
CTTGGACTGTCGCGAAGACGAAAAAGACGATCGCCGCAACGGCCAGCGTGCTAAGAATCCTCTTGTCTTTCATGATTTCCTCCTTAAAGATTGAAGTGAAATAACGGAATCCCGTGTGCTTTTTTTATATCGCGAGAGGCCCGGAAAGTCAAGCTGCCCTAGTCTTTCTGCGATAGGCCATATCCCTCGGCTTGACATAAAGGATACTGATACGGCGATTTTCGTGGTCCACGGAATAAATGACACGGTGGCTGCCGACCCGATACCTCATCAGCCCTTTGAATACGCCCGAAAGGGGCTTGCCCAAACCCGCCGGGTCCTCGGCCAGACGCGCCTTGACCTTGGCGATGATCCCGGCAGAGTCTTGGCGAGAGAGGGTTTTGAGATCTTTCAGCACCTTCTCGTGCCAAATGACCTCATAAGCCAAGCTCCTCCTCCAGTTCCTCGGTCGTGAGGTAGCGGGCGTTTTTCTCGTTCAAGCGTTCGAGAGCCAAGTAGGCATCTTCGTATTCGTCGAGGGATGTTTCGATCATCTCTTTGATAAAAGACGATTTGGTCCGCTTTGTTTTCTCAACGAGCCTATTCAACCGATCGTGAACCCCATCGGGCAGGCGCAGAGACAAAACGCTCATGATGTCACCTTTGTATTACATATACTACACGATGTGCGCGTTGTCAAGAGCGGCTCGATAAATCCCCGGCTAAAACCGGTTGAAGTGGATGACGGACGCAAGGGCGCGCTTGGGGACGTGGAGGCGTCCCTCCGCGTCCTTCCAGTAACGGCAGGACTCCCCCATGACCTCGGCCGCCGGATCCTCCGCCGGGTAGCCGAGGGCCAGGACACTGTCGATCCTGTAGTCCTCGGGCACGCCCAGCGCCGCCCGCAACTTGTCCCGGTCGATCGACAGCATCCAGCAGCTCCCGACGCCCTCGGCCAGCGCGGCGAGGCTCATGTTCTCCATGGCCGCGCCGATGTCGTACTCGAACATTTTCTCCCGGACCTTGGTGTTGGCCAAGGTGACGATATAAGCGGCCGGCTCCTCCCCCGGTTTGGGATCGCCCTCGGGGGCGATATAGGCGGCCCACTTCAGGCAGGAAAAGATCTCCGCCTTAAGCCCCGCCTCGTCGACGACGATGAACTCGAGCGGCTGCATGTTCGCCGCCGACGGGGCCAGCCGCCCGACTTCGACCAGCTGCTCGAGAAATTCTCTGGCCACGGGTTCCGGCTTGAACCGACGGATCGTCCGCCGTCCGGCGATCACGTCATAGAAGCTCTTGTCGTCCTGACACATCATGCACCTCCTGGAATTTTTCGGCCTTCGGTCGCCGGCGCCTTGAGCATGAAGACGGCGGTCGAGGCCAGTAGGAATAGTCCGGCGATGCGGTACATCCACCGGTATCCGGCGAGGTCGGACATCCAGCCGAAAAAGGGCGCGCCGAGGCCCATCCCGACGTCGAAAAGCGACAGATACAGGCTGATGGCCAAACCCTTGTTCTCCCGGCCCAGAAAATCGATGATGTAGGTGCTGAGGGCCGGAAAGATCAGGCCTTGGCCAAGCCCGCCGATGAACCCGGTCACGAGGAGCATAGGCAGGCTCCGGACCTGGGCGATGAGGAAGAGGTTGCCGACGATGATGATCGCCGCCGGGAGGATGACCTTTTTTCGGCCGAAGCGGTCCGAGATGTCGCCCATGCCGAACCGGGTCAGGATCGCGGCCAGCGACAGGAGGAGGAAGAAGGAGCCGACCCGACCGATGCCGATCGATTTCCCGAAGACGGCGATGAAGTAGATCATGGCCCCCCGGATGGCCCCGTGGAAGACGGGCATGGCCGAGATGACGGCGGCGAGCGCCCACGGCACGGCCTTGAGAACCTTCCCGCTGCCTCCCGGACCGCCGACGCACGGCTTGACGACCTCCCGCGCCGCCGCGAGGCAGAGAAGGGCCGCGACGACGAAGACGAGGCTGGCGTTGAAGAGCCAGCCGAAGCCGAAGCGGGCGATGATCTCCTCGGCGAAAAGAGGTCCGAGGGCGTTGGCGACCAGGCCGGCGATGCCGATGACGCCCATGGACAAGGCCATCTTATCGACCGGCGCCAGGTCCGAGCACAAGGAGATCGCGGCCGTCATGCTGATGCCCCAGCCGAGGCCGGTCAGGGCCCGGAGAAGGAACGGCAGCCAGCCCGCATCGCTGACGAAATGGAATAACGGCGTCGTGAAGATCATGAGGAGCAGGCCGAAAATAGCGATGCGCCGCCCGCCCCGGACGTCGATCATCCTCCCGAAGAGCGGCCGGATGGCGATGGCCACGACGCTATGGATGCCCATGATCATCCCGATCCGGGACTGGCGAGGGCCGAACTGCTTGAGGAAGACGGGCAGGAGGAAAAAAAGCGAAACGGCCATGTACAGAAAGAAGTACCCGACGAAAGCCAGAAGGAAATCCCGGTTCCAGAAGGATTGTCTTTCCGCTCGCGCGACGGCGCCAATCTCGAAGCTGCTCATGGACTGTATCCGGACTCGGATATATAAAGGACGCGAAGGCTGGAAGTCAACCCCGCGACTCCCCGCCTTACATGGCAGGGGCCTTTTCTGGGGTAGCCATGAGTCTTGCGCCAGCGAATGGGCAACCCAAGGAGAGAGGAAAGCTGGCTGTAATTTGGGGGAATTACAAGCTTAAGGGGGATATGAAGGAGGGTAACTTGTTGCTTTACACAGCCAGCGAAGCAAAGCGTTGATATTAGTATAGCAGAAACAACAAATATATCAAGTATCAGAGCCCGCGGAGCGATTCGACGAGCCGCTTAGCACTCAACGCAAGGCCCTCCCAATCGTCAGCATCGATCATTTTCTTGTTGAGGAGGGCCGTTCCGATCCCGACACAGCAGGCGCCGGCCGCCAGGAATTCCCGCGCGTTTTCGAGGGTGACGCCGCCCGTGGGCATGAGCCGGATATGCGGCAAGGGGGCACGGAGGTCGCGGAAAAACTGAGGTCCGAGCGACGTCGCAGGGAAGACCTTGACGATATCGGCCCCGGCCCGCCAGGCGGCCACGATCTCGGTCGGCGTGAATGCGCCCGGCACAACGAGGACTTCGGCCTCACGGCAGGCCAGGATCATGTCTCCGTCCGTGACCGGAGAGACGACGAAATCGGCCCCGGCGGCGATGACCTCCAAAGCCGTCCCGACGTCGAGCACGGTCCCCGCCCCGACGAGGACGCCCGGTTGCTTGTCGCCGGCCATGGCGCGAATGATCTCGACGGCGCCGGGCACGGTCATGGTCACCTCGAGGGCCGTGACACCGCCCTCGCGGAGCGCAGCGGCGGCCTTGGCCAGCTTGGCCGCGTCGGTCATCCGGATGACGGCGACGACCTTCGAAGCGAGAAGCCCCTTGAGGACCTTGTCTTTCGTCATGGTCGACTCCCCCGCTTACCGGCGGATCCGGCCCGAACGGTCGCCCCGCGCGACCGCCCGGATATCTTTTTCCGATGCCAAGTTGAAATCGCCCGGGATCGAATGCTTGAGCGCGGCCGCGGCGACGGCGAAGTCGAGCGCTTCGGCGTCGGCCTCGTAACTCGTCAGGCCGTGGATGAGGCCTGCGGCGAAGGCGTCGCCCGTGCCGATGCGATCGACGATCGCTCGGATGTCGTACGACGGGCCGGAGAGGAATCCCTTCCGGTTCCGCAAAACGGCCGACCAGCGGTTTCCGTCGGCGCCCTCGCTTTCGCGGAGAGTGACGGCGACCCGGGACAGGTTGGGGAACTCGGTCATGACCTTGGCCGTCAGATCTTCGAAGACCTTCGGGTCGAGCCGGCCGGAGGTGACCTCGACCGCGGCGGCTATCCCGAGCGCCTTCTGGCAATCCTCTTCGTTGCCGGCGAGCAGGTCGGCGTGCTTGACGACCTCCCGCATGACGTCGGGCGCGGGCCGCCCGTATTTCCAGAGCTTGGCCCTGTAGTTGAGGTCCACGGACACGGTCATCTTCTTCGCCCGGGCAGCCTTGACCGCCTCGAGCGTGAGCCCGGCGGCCGAGGCGGAGAGCGCCGGTGTAATGCCGCTGACGTGGAACCAGTCCATCCCGGCGAAAGCCGCTTCCCAGTCGATATCGCCCGACTTGGCCTCGGCGACACCCGAGCCCTCGCGGTCGTAGATGACCTCGGACGCCCGGACGTCCGCGCCCGTCTCGGCGAAATAGATCCCCAGCCGCCGGCCGCCGCGGACGACGAAGCCCGTGTCGACGCCGAAGCGCCGGAGCTCGCGGACGGCCGCCTCGCCGATCGGATTCGGCGGCACGACGGAGACCCAGCGCGAGCGGTGGCCGAGGATGGCCAGGGACACGGCCACGTTGGCCTCTCCCCCGCCGAAAACGGCCTCGAGCCGGGGGGACTGGAACAGGAGCTCCTCCCCGGGGGAGGAAAGCCGGAGCATGATCTCGCCGAATGTCGCAACATTGGCCATCCGCATTCTCCTTTACCATAAACATAGCACAGCCCGCTCTTACTATTCAAAGTTTTGCTCTTAACCCAAGGCCGAGGGGACCATCCGAGTGAGCATAAGCGGTGATTTAGCCGGGCAGAAGCCGGACGAGGGGAGTTTCAGGGGAAACCGCCAAAACGTGTTTGAGCTCGACGTAGCGCACGCCGAGCGAGTTGTTTTGGTGCCGAGTCCGGTGC
>CAZZCH010000139.1:0-4723 GCA_964652895.1 uncultured Eubacteriales bacterium | reverse complement strand
GTCGCCGGGCGCTCCGGCTCCGGGCGTGCCCTCGGGGTCACTTCTCCGCGCGCTTATAGCTGACAGACAACCCGGCCCGGCTGCCTTCCGCGAACGTCGTTTCCACGAACGGCAGACCGAGGACGTGCTCGACAAAATCGCCGCTTCCCCAGCCGCGCTGTCGCGCGGAAACATTGTGGGCGGTGAAACAGCCGCCGACCGTGAGCTTGGGCAGAACGGCGACGAAATAGTTCTTGTACCAGTCTTTGTCGGCGTCGCAGAAGACGAAATCGAACGGCCCCGGCAGGGCCGGGACGAGCTCGTGGGCGTCGGCCAGGCGTGCGTCGATGATGGCTTCGAGTCCGGCTTCCCGGAAGTTGGCCAGCGCTTCGCGGTACCGGCCTTCGTCGATGTCCACGGTGATGAGCCTGCCGCCCGTCTTGCTCAGGGCCCAGGCGATCCAGATCCCCGAATGCCCGGTGGACGTCCCGATCTCCAGGGCCCGGGTGTACTTGTTCTTGAGGACGAGGTCGTAGAGGATCTTCCCATCGGTTTCGGGAACGTTCATGTCCCGCCACTGCCCGGCGTGTTTGTCGAGAAACGCCTGGACCTTGCGGTCAAGGGCCTCGCCGGCTTGTCCTGCCGGGACCGCAGCCGCCGAAACGGCCGTCATCAACATGAGGACGAGTCCTGCCGTACCGAGAGATCTTGATGTCATGTCCACCTCCATTGGTCGAGAGAGATTATCCTCTTTATTATTTTGACGAGGAGGCGTTGTCCCTCTTCCCGCCTCTCCGTCCCCGGGCCGGGCGGGAATAGCGAATTCAGGAAGAAAGAGGGGGTTCTAGGCGTCAAAATACCTTGTGGTATAATTCCGCGCTTAAACCGGGATCCCGGGGCGGTTCAGGACGGGGCCCCTTGAGGAGATGAGACGATGGCTGCATATTTAAAACCGGGCCGGGTGAAGCGCCTCGCGGCGGCGTCCTTCGGCCTGATGTTATTCCTGGTCCCCTTCCTGGCCTCTCAGGACAAGCCCTTAACCCTCGACCAGGCGGTCAGCCTGGCCCTCGAGCGGAACGAACGGGCCCTGGCCACCCGGGAAGACGTCAAGGCCGCAGACGCCCGCGTCGCCCGGGCGCGCTCGTTCTTCTTGCCGACGATCACCACGACGGGCATTTACCAGCGCCGGGCTTATGAAGTCAAAAGACTCGTAGGCGACACCGAGGTCGTCATCCAACGTTATAACGGCCTTTCTAACACGCTCGGCCTCAACCTGACTCTCTTCGACGCCCGGAGCTTGGCCGCCCTCTCCGCGGTCCGGGCCCAGCGGAATGCCGATGTCGCCGCGGCCACCGAGAGCCGCCGGCAGCTGGCCTTCGAAGTCAGCCAGGCCTTTCTGGCCACTTTGGGCGCGGCCCAGGTCCAGGAGGCCTCCACCCGGCGCCTGGCCTTCGCCGGGCAGAGCCTCGAGGCCGCCAAGGCCCGCTACGCGGCCGGGCTGGCCTCGATCAACGACGTAACGCGCGCCGAGCTCGAATACGCGACCGCCGAGGTGGGCGTCACCCAGGTCAAGGGCCAGGTGGAGACGAGCGTCCTTCATCTCGGTTATCTCCTGGACGCCCCGGACTCCGTGCGCGGCCCGCTCGTCGTGCCCGAATTTCTGATCGAAGCGGCTTCCGCGGAGGCGGCGAATTCTGAAGCCCTCGTGGACGAAGCGCTCGCCCGCCGGCTCGACGTCGGGTCGCTCCGATGGACGGCCTCCTCCCAGAGGGTCTTGGCCAAGGTGCCCATGCTCGGCTGGCTCCCCTCACTCAGCGCCAGCGGCCAGTACAGGATAACGAACGAGGCCAGCTTCAATAACCGGACCTGGAACTGGAACGTCGGCGCGACCCTGAGCTGGACCCTTTTTGACGGCCTAGCCCGTTTCGCGGATCGACGAGAACGACAGGCCCAGGCCAAACTGGCCGACCTCGATGTCCAGGCGGCGACTCGCCGCGTGGATGTTGAAGTCCGGGAAGCCCTTGTCTCCCTGGAAAATCAGCGTGCTTCCCTCAAGCAAGCCTCCGTCGCCCATGATGTCGCCAAGAAGAACGCGGCCGAAACGGCCGAACTTTACAGACAAGGCCTGGCCTCCGCCCTCGAAGTCGCCGACGCCAACGTCAGTCTCTTCGAAGCCGAGGTCGCGCTTGTCCAGGAACGTTACGGCCTGGGAGTTGCCTTCCTGAACCTGGAAGCGGCCCTGGGACTTGATCCCTTCGGGAAGGAGCCACGTACTTGAAAAGCCTAAAGATCCGAAAATTCGCCGTCATCGCCGCCGCGGCGGCGGTCATCGCTTTCGCTGCCACCTGTAAGAAAGAAGGGGCCGCGTCGCCCGCCGCCGGAGGCGGACGGGCGCGCGTCCAGTTCCCCGTGGACACGGTCACGGTCCAAGTCCGTTCGCTCGTTTACTCCGTCACCGCCGTCGGCTCCGTTGAGGCCTTCGAAAAGGTCCAAGTCACGGCTCGCGTCGCCGGCGCGGTCGACCGCGTCTTGTTTTCCGAGGGAGAGTTCGCCGCCGCGAACCAGGTCCTGGTCGAGATCGAGACCGAGCGTTATCGCCTTGCCGTCGAGTCCGCCCAGGCCTCATACGAAAAGGCCGAGGCCTCGAAGGCCGAGGCCGAGGCCGGACTCAAGCGGCGCGAGACCGTCATCACCCAGAACCCCGGCCTCATCCCCGGCGAGGAGGTCGAGGCTTGGCGGACCAAGGTCCTCACCGCCGCCTCTGAAGTCTCTCAGACTCGGTCGGTCCTGAACCAAACTAAGCTCAATCTCAGGGAGGCCTTCGTCCGGGCCCCCATCTCGGGTATCATCCAGACGCGGACGGTCCAGACCGGCCAATATGTCCAGACGGGGACGGTCCTGGCGACGCTCATCCGGCGCGACCCGCTCCTTCTGCGGTTCAAGGTCCCCGAACGCGACGCCTCGCGGATCAAGCCCGGCCAGGAAGCCCGCTTCCGCGTCCGGGAGGACAGCCGGGAGTTCACGGCCAAGGTCGTTCACGTGGCCGAGTCCGCCGATGACGTCTCGCGCCTGGTCGATATCACGGCCAACATCAACGACCCAAGCGACCGGACCCTGCGGCCGGGGTCTTTTGCCGAGATCACGGTGCCCGTGAGTTCCACCCGCGAAGCGGCCGTCATCCCGGTTTCGGCCGTCCGGCCGAGTGAACGCGGTTTCATCGCCTACGTCGTCGAAGGGGACAAGGCCGTCGAACGCATCTTGACATTGGGCATGAGGTCGGCCGACGGACAGGTCGAGGTCCTTTCCGGCCTCAAGGTTGGCGAGGCCCTGGTCGTCCGGGGATCCGAGGCCCTTCAGGACGGGGTGACGGTCCGGGTCAACAGTCGGGGCGCGGGGCAGGCCCCGGCCGAAAAGTCCGCCGACACGCCGGCTAAAAAAGGATAGGCCCGATGAACCTGACAGAAGCCTGCGTCAGAAAGCCCGTCCTGGCCTGGATGCTCATGGCCGCCACCGTCGTGTTTGGCGTCGTGGCGGGGGGGCGGATCGGCATCAGCCAGTTTCCGGACGTCGACTTCCCTACGATCAACGTCTCCGCGACCTGGGAAGGCGCGGCCCCGGAGGTCATGGAGAACGAGGTCGTCGAAACCCTCGAGGAGTCCCTCATCCAGGTCGAGGGTATCCGGACGATCACCTCGAGCTCGCGCCAGGGCTCGGCCAACATCACCGTCGAGATCGAACTTTCCCGGGACGTCGACCTGGCGCTCCAGGACGTCCAGGCCAAGGTCTCCCAGGCCGCGCGGCGCCTGCCTCGCGACATGGACCCGCCCATCATCTCCAAATCCAATCCCGAGGACCAGCCGATCATGATGGTCCGGCTCGGCGGGCCTTACCCCCAGCGCGTTCTCAGCGACTACGTCCGCTACGGCCTAAAGGAGAAGCTCCAGACGATCCCGGGCATCGGCGAGATCTCGCTCATGGGGACGCTCGAGCGCAATGTCCGCATCTGGCTCGACGCCGACCGGCTCGACGAAAAGGGCCTGACGGTCCGCGACGTCATTTCGGCCCTACAGCGCGAGCACATCGAGCTGCCCGCCGGCCGGCTCGAAACACCCGGCCGCGAGGTCAACGTCCGCGTCCTCGGCGAGGCCATCGACCTCGACACCCTGCGCAAGATCGTCATCCGCGAGGTCGGCGGAAGCCCCCTCTATCTCAGCGACGTGGCCCTGGTCGAGGACGGCTTCGAGGACGTCCGGCGCATCGCCCGGGTCGACGGTGGTCCGGCCCAGGGCATCGGCATCCGCAAGCAGCGCGGTGCCAACGCCGTGGCCGTGGCCAAGCGCGTCCGCGAGGTCATCGATAGGTACCGCAAGACCCTGCCCGAGGACATGACCATCGGCGTCACCAACGACAGCACGACGTTCATCCGGGATTCGGTCAACGAGATCCAGTTCGAGCTCTTGCTTTCGGTCGTCCTCACGGCCTTCGTCTGCTGGCTGTTCCTCGGGTCCCTGTCGAGCACGCTCAACGTCATCCTGGCCATTCCCATGTCCCTCCTCGGGACGGTGGCCATCATCTACTTCCTCGGGTTCACCTTCAACACGTTCACGCTGCTCGGCCTGGCGTTGGCCGTTGGCATCGTCGTCGACGACGCCATCATGGTCATGGAGAACATCTTCCGTCATCGCGAGAGCGGGAAGGGCCTGGTGGCGGCGGCGCTCGAGGGCACGAAGGAGATCGCCTTCGC
>CAZZCH010000138.1:0-4822 GCA_964652895.1 uncultured Eubacteriales bacterium | reverse complement strand
TCAAGAGTCGGGAAAAAGCCCATCACGATACCGGCGGGCGTGACCGTCACGCCCCATCCGGACAGGATCGATTTCGAGGGGAAGCTGGGAAAGCTCTCCTCGCCGCTCCAGCCGGGCATCAGCGCCGTCCTGGAGGGTTCGACCCTCGTCCTGAGCCGGTCCGACGAAAACCAGCAGACCCGGGCCAATCACGGCCTCGGCCGGGCCCTGGCCCGGAACGCCGTAGCCGGAGTGTCCGAAGGATTCTTCAAGAAGCTGGAGATCTTCGGTGTCGGCTACAAGGCCAAGATCGACAAGGGCAAGCTCGAGATCAGCCTGGGCTATTCCCGGCCGATCGTCTACGTCATTCCCGAGGGCGTAGAGGTCATCGCCGAGAAGCCCACCCTGCTCACCATCCGGGGCATCGACCGGCAGAAGGTGGGCCAGGTCGCCGACAACATCAAGAGACTCCGCATCCCGGACCCCTATAAGCAGAAGGGTGTCCGTTACCTTGGCGAGAAGCTCATCAAGAAAGAACGAAAGGCGGGGGTGACCGGTGCTTAAAGACAAGACAACCGAGAAAAAAGTGCGGGACGACCGTCTCCGGAAGCGGATCCGTGATAAGGTCAAAGGGACGCCCGAGCGGCCCCGGGTCCACGTGTTCAAGAGCAACGCCTATATCTATACCCAGGTGATCGACGACCGGGAGGGCTCGGTCCTCCTGACGGCTTCGACCCTGGAGAAGGAGTTCCGCGAGAAAGCCAAGAGCACCAAGAACAAGGATGCCTGCGGCCTTCTCGGCGAACTCTTGGGGAAGCGGCTCAAGGCGGCCAAGATCGAGCGGGTCGTTTTCGACCGGGGGGTCCACCCCTACCACGGACGCATCAAGACCCTGGCGGACGCCATTCGGAAAGAAGGCATCCAGTTCTGAGCGGACGGCCGAATAAGGAGAGACAAGCGTGGATGATCGTAAACACAGGAAAGTCGGAGTTCTCGATGAAGACGGCATGGAGCTCAAGGACCAGGTCATTTCCATCCGCCGGGTCACGAAGGTCGTCAAGGGCGGCAAGAACATGAGTTTTTCGGCCCTCGTCGCCGTCGGCGACGAACGGGGCCGGGTCGGTATCGGCAAGGGCAAGGCCCGCGAAGTCCCCCAGGCCATCGCCAAGGGCGTCGAAGCGGCGCGGAAAAGCATGATCCGGGTGCCCTTGGCCGAAACGACCATCCCTCATCTCGTCAAGGGGATAGACGGGGCCGGGTTGGTCGTCCTGCGTCCGGCCTCGAAGGGCACGGGCGTCATCGCCGGCGGCGCGGTCCGCGTCATCATGCAGCTCGCCGGGATCAAGGACATCCTGACCAAATCCATCCGCAGCAACAATCCCATCAGCGTCGCCAACGCGACCTTGGACGCTTTACGGCGGATCCGGGACCCCGAGGATGTGGCCAAGATGCGCGGCAAGGCGAAAGGTGCGCTATGACGGACAACGAAATCAAAACAAAAAAGACGCCGAAGCGCGCGGAAAAGGCGGCGGCCGCCACGAGGTACGTCAAGGTCACGCTCGTCCGGAGCCTTATCGGCTATCCCCGCGTCCAGCGGGAGACGGCCAGGGGCCTCGGCCTGCGCAGGCTCCAATCCCACGCGGTGCTCAAGGAGACTCCCGAGACGCGCGGGATGGTCCAAAAAATCATCCACGTTCTCAAAGTGGAAACAGTGGAGAAGCCATGAACCTCAGCAACCTGAAACCGGCCCAAGGATCGAGGAAGGACCGAAAGAGGGTGGGACGGGGCCCCGGTTCCGGCTGGGGAAAGACCGCCGGGCGCGGCAGCAAGGGCCAGAAATCCGGCGCCGGCTATTCCCGCAAACGCGGATTCGAGGGCGGCCAGATGTCGCTCGCCCGGCGCATCCCCAAGCGTGGCTTCACCAACATCCACCGGATCGAGTTGACGATCGTCAACCTGGACCGGCTGGCCAAGCTCCGGAAAGAAGAGATCCGGCCCAAGGACATGGCCGACCATGGCCTGATCAAGAAGGAGACGGAGCGGGTCAAGATCCTCGGCCGCGGCGACCTCGCTTCGGCCAAGACCATCCACGCCCATGAATTCTCCGAGTCGGCCGTGAAGAAGATCGAGGCCAAGGGCGGCCGGGCCGTCGTCATCGGGAAAGAGCCATGTTAGACAGCATTCGCAATATCTTCAGCATCCCCGAGCTGCGGAAGAGGGTCATCTTCACCCTCCTCCTCCTCGCGGTCTATCGGATCGGCGGGCAGATCCCGAGCCCGGGCCTCAGTGCGACCGCCCTCCAGGAGTTCTGGCAGTCGCAGAAGGGGTCCTTGCTCGGATTCATCGACCTGTTCTCAGGCCGGAACATGTCCCGCATGACGATCTTCGCCCTGGGCATCATGCCCTACATCAGCGCGTCCATCATCCTGCAGCTGCTGACGGTCGTCTGGCCCTACCTCGAGCGCCTGTCCAAGGAAGGGGAGCTCGGCCGGAAGAAGATCACCCAGTACACGCGCTACGGCACGATCGGCATCTGCCTCATTCAGGCCATCGGCATCTCCATCTTCCTCCAGGCGCTGAGGACCCCCGCCGGGGCGAGCATCGTCCTCAATCCGGGCTGGGGTTTCAAGCTGCTGACCGTCCTGACCATGACGACGGGGACCGTTTTCGTCATGTGGCTCGGCGAGCAGATCTCGGAGCGCGGCATCGGCAACGGCATCTCCCTCATCATCTTCGCCGGCATCGTCGTCAATTTCCCGGCCGGGTTGAATCAAATGGTCTCCGGCCTGCGGACCGGCGCCATGGACCCCCTCAAGATGATTCTCCTGGGCGCCATCATGGTCGCGGTCATCGCCTTCATCGTCTTCGTCGAACGAGGCCAGCGCCGCATCCCCGTGTCCTACGCGAAACGGGTCGTCGGCCGCAAGGTCTACGGCGGCCAGAGCACCCACCTGCCGCTCCGCGTCAACACCGGCGGCGTCATTCCGATCATCTTCGCCGCCTCGGTCATCACCATCCCGGCCACGGCGGCCAACCTCATCAAGGTCCCCATCATCCAGGCGGTCGCCGGCCAGTTCGGGCTGGGGATGCCTCTCTACAACCTGGTCTACATCGTGGCCATCATCTTCTTCACCTATTTTTACATCTCGATCATTTTCAACCCTGTCGATGTCGCCGACAACCTCCGCAAGTACGGCGGCTTCATCCCGGGCATCCGGCCGGGCAAGACCACCTCGGACTACATCGACGACGTCCTCAGCCGGATCACCCTCGCCGGTGCGATCTACCTCGCCGCCGTGGCCATCCTGCCCGAGTTCCTGATCACGGGCTTCAAGGTCCAGGCCTTGCCCTGGATCGGCCCCTTCCTCGAGGCCAACCTGCCCAAGTTCATCACTCAGGGCCTCGGCGTCGAATTCATGTTCGGCGGCACGTCGATCCTCATCGTCGTGGGCGTGGCCATGGATACCATGCAGCAGATCGAAGCCCAACTCGTCATGCGCCATTACGACGGCTTCATGCGCCGTAGCCGGATCCGGGGGAGACGGGGATGAGGGTCATCCTCCTGGGCGCGCCCGGAAGCGGGAAGGGGACCGTGGCCGAGGGTATTCGTTCGGCCTACGGCTTCCCCAAGATCTCTACGGGAGACCTGCTTCGCGCGGCCGTCCGGGAACGGACCCCCATCGGCCTGATAGCCGAATCCCAGATGGGCAAGGGCGGCCTCGTCGATGATGCGACCGTCCTGGCCCTCCTCCGCGAGCGCCTTGCCCGGGAGGATTGCCGCGACGGGTACACCCTCGACGGGTTCCCGCGCAACGTCGCCCAGGCCGAGAGCCTGGAGGCTTTCGGCGCGTCCGGGCCGGAGGTCGTCTTCGACCTCCAGGTCGGTGAAGATGTCATATTTCGCCGGCTGACCAACCGGCGGACCTGCCCCGCATGCGAGGCGATCTACCACCTCATCAATAAGCCGCCGAAGAAGGAGGGAATCTGCGACGTCTGCGGCATCGCGCTCGTCCAAAGGGCCGATGACAAGCCCGAGGTCATCGCGGAGCGGCTCAAGACCCATCACGCGAAAACCGAGCCGCTGATCGCCCGATATGCGGCCAAGGGGACCCTCCACCGGATCGACTCCGGCCAAGCGGCCGAGGCGACGATCGCCGAGGTCCTAAAGGTTCTGGACACCATCTGCGGCAAGGCCGTGAGATCGCGGGATTGACGATGATCATCTACAAGTCCGCAGCCGAACTCGAGGCCATGCGCCAGAGCAGCCGCATCCTGGCCGCGGTCCTCGGGGAGCTCGAGCCGCTCGTCCGGCCCGGGATCCGGACGCGCGACCTCGACCTCTACGCCGAGAAGAGGACCCGCGAACTCGGGGCTGTCCCGGCGTTCAAGGGCTATCGGGGCTACCCGGCATCGGTCTGCATCTCGGTCAACGAGGAGATCATCCACGGCATCCCTTCCGGCCGGATCCTCCAGGAGGGCGACATCGTCAGCCTCGACTTCGGTGTGCTCTACGAGGGTTTCTTCAGCGACTCGGCCCTGACCGCCTCCGTCGGTCCGGCGAGTCCGGAGGCCCGGAAGCTCATCGCCGCGGCCGAACGATCGTTCTTCAAAGGCCTCGAGCAAATGAAAGATGGGAACCGCCTATCCGACATCTCGGCCGCCGTCCAGCGGTCGGTCGAGAGCGAGGGCTTTTCCGTCATCCGCCAGTTCATCGGCCACGGTATCGGCCGGGCCCTCCACGAAGAGCCCCAGGTGCCGAATTTCGGGGCCCCGGGAAGGGGGCCGAAGCTCCGGCCGGGGATGACCCTGGCCATCGAGCCCATGATCGCCGCCGGTGGCTACG
>CAZZCH010000137.1:0-4861 GCA_964652895.1 uncultured Eubacteriales bacterium | reverse complement strand
CTGCATCTACGGCGAGGACGCGGTCATCCGCATCCTCGACAAGGAGATGATCACCCAGGCCATCCGCGAGCTGCGCGTGGACCTCCTCGGCTTCTCCGACGAGATCCAGAAAAAATTCCGCAAGTACATCGCCCAGCCCTACGGCATGGTCCTGGTCACGGGGCCGACGGGCAGCGGCAAAACGACGACCCTCTACGCGGCCCTGACGGAGATCAAGTCCCCGGAAGACAAGATCATCACCATCGAGGACCCCGTCGAGTACCAGGTCGACGGCATCACCCAGATCCCCGTCAACGAGAAGAAGGGCCTGACCTTCGCCCGGGGGCTGCGCTCCATCCTCCGCCATGATCCGGACAAGATCATGGTCGGCGAGATCCGCGACCCCGAGACGGCCCAGATCGCTATCCAGTCGGCGCTGACCGGCCACCTCGTCTTCACGACCGTCCACGCCAACAATGTCTTCGACGTCATCGGGCGCTTCCTCCATATGCAGGTCGATCCCTACAGCTTCATTTCGGCCCTCAACTGCATCCTGGCCCAGCGCCTGGTCCGCGTCCTCTGCCCGCGCTGCAAGGTCCCCGTTCACTACAGCTCCCTGCAACTCGTGGAGTCGGGTCTCGACCCGGCCCAACACGAGGAGACCGTCTTTTTCGAGCCGAAGGGCTGTTCCGAATGCAATTTCACGGGCTACCAGGGCCGGACGGCCATCGCCGAGATCCTCGAGCTCTCGGATCCCATCCGGGAGCTCATCCTCGAAAAGAGGCCCCTCTCCGAGGTCAAGAAACGGGCCAAGGCGGAAGGCATGGTGTTCTTGAGAGAAGTCGGTTTGGACAAGGTCCTGGCGGGGGTCACCAGCCTCAAGGACCTGAACAAAGTGACGTTCGTGGAGTGATCGCGTGACCTTGGGGAAACGGCTCAAATCTCATTTCCAGGACCGCCTGCTGCCCGACGCCGTCTTTCAGCTCTCCCCGTCCTTTCTGAGCGGGATCCGCGTCTCCAAAAAGGACGGATCGATCCGGGGCGGGTTCGTCCTGCCCTTGCGGGACCGACCCCTCAGCCCGTCGTTCGACCGTCCCAACGTGGCCGACCCGGCGGCCCTCGGGGAGGCCATCGCCCAAGGAATGAAAAACCTGCGCCTTTCCTCCGGCTCGGCCGCCCTACTCGTCCCCGAGCCGTCCGCCCGCGTCTTCGTCCTGAGCGTGGACTCTTTTCCCCGCTCCGGGAAGGAGAGAGAGACCTTCATTCGCTGGCGCATCGGCAAACAGATGCCGCTTATCCCCGACGACGCCCGCATCGACTACGCCGTCACTCCGGGCCGGGGCGCCCGGAAGATCATCGTCGCCATGGCCCGGCAAACGGTCGTCCGGGAGTACGAATCCCTCTTCGAAAAGGCCGGGCTGAAGCCGGTCCTGGTGACCATTCCTTCCCTGGCCCTGATCAACCTGGTCGGACAGGCGGGACCGTCCAACGGCATCCTCCTCAATCTGGAGGGAGAGACCCTGACCCTCCTGGCGGTCATGGATTCCGGCTGGGCTCTTTACCGTCAAAAAGGCGTCGGCGGGTCCGGCGGGCCGGAGGCGGACGAGCGCGCCGACAATATCGTCAGGGAAGCGGAAAACACCGTCCGGTTCCTCGAGGACAAGGAAAGAAAGCGGATCGAAAGGCTCTGGGTCCGCACGGCCGTGGCCGCGGAAAGGCCGCAGCTCATGGACCGGCTGAAGGACAGGATCGACCTGCCGCTCGAGCCCGTGGTGTATGAGGCGCCCGAGGCGTGGACCGAGGCCCAAAAAGCCCTGCTCGCCCCTCTCGTCGGACAGATCCTATGAATGAACGCGTCATCCTCAACCTGAACCTGGCCACGAAGCCGCGCCGGAACCGGCGGCTCTACGACGCTCTGGCCCTCGCCCTGGGCTTCCTCCTCGTCGTCCTGGCCGCCCTGAGCGTTCTCGTCGTCCTGAGATACGGCGGCGAATCGGCCCGGCTCAGGGCTGAGATCGCCGGAAAGCAGCGACTCCTGGAAGAAGTCCAGCGCGAGGAGAAGCGTGTAACGGCCGACATCGATAAGGAAGAACGCCTCAGCCGAACCCGGGTGGACCTCGTCAACGACATCATCCTGAAGAAGACGTTCCTTTGGACCGCGCTCTTCTCCGAGCTAGAGAAGGCGCTCCCCGGCTTGAGCTACATCACCTCGCTCAGCCCGGGTTTCACGGCGGACGGCGCAATCACCATACAGATGCGGGTGACCTCGCGCAGTCTCGACGACCTTCTCGCGCTCATCGACAACCTCGTCGCCCAGGGTTTTAAGCATATCAAGCCCAGCGGCGAGTTCAGGAACGAAGATGGCCGGCTCATCACGGAGATTTCCCTGACCTATGAACGTTCTCTTTGACCTGTTCAACGACAAGGAGCGGCGGACGCTCGGCCGGCTCGGCCTGGCGACGCTCCTTGCCCTGGCCGTGTTCCTCGTCCTGTTCGCCAGGATCCGGGGCGGCCTTGAAGAGGATAAGGGAGAGGTGGTGCGGCTCCAGGATTCCTACGGCCGGGCGGTCACGGCGCGCGATCTGGCCAAGGACGAATGGCAGCGATGGGAAGAGGCCGGCCGGGACCTCGAGGAGCTTCGGACGGGCTTTTTCTACGATACCGAGGGAGGCGTCCAGGCCCTTCGCCTGGACCTTCAGCAGATATTCGCCCTGGCCGGGACGACCATCACCGACCTCGGCTACGGCTATTCCGACATGGAAAAGGAACAGGTCCGGAAGACGGTCGTGACATTCACTTACACCGGTTCTTACGCCGGCCTCAAAAAGCTCCTGGCCGTCCTCGAAGCGTTCCCCAAGTTCCTGGTCATCGAAAAGATCGATTTCCCGAGGACGGGGTCCGACGGGAGGCTTCTCAGCGCGAAACTGGCGGTGGCGGGGTATTATGGCATTTAAGAAAGCGGCGATCGTGGGCCTTGCCCTGGGCTGGGCCGTGTCCGTATTCATGGCCCAGGAAGCCCGGAAACCCCTCGTCCGCAGGGACCTCCTCGTGTTCGGCAGCGGAGAGATCGCGGCGCCGGTCCGCGACATCTTCCGACCGAGGGCGACCGCGCTTCCCGCCGTCCGCCGGACCGGAGGCCCCGCCGTCAGATCGGCGGCCGTCTCGCAACCGGACGCTTCCCCTTCCTTCAATTTGAACCTCAGCTACATCGGGTCCATCAAGTCCGGCGGCCAGATCATCGCCCTCGTCCTCCGCAACGGCCAGACCGTGTCCGTGGGGGAGGGCGACGAGATCGCGCCCGGCTACAAAGTCGTCGGGGTGACAGCCGAAGCGATCGTCGTCCAGGGCCCGAATTCGGAAAGAAAGACGTTCCCACTAAAAGGAGATCGGCCATGAAAAAATACGCCCTGATTCTGGTCCTGGCCATGGCGGCCGGGGCCTGTGCCCCGCTCAGCCAAGACTACAAGCAGGGCGTCCAGGCCGAGATGAACCAAAAGTACGAACAGGCCGTCCAGTATTACCAGCGAGCGGCCCTGGACCACCCCAACGACGCCGCCTACCGTCTGGCCCTCGTCCGGGCCAGGGCGTCCGCCAGCCTGTTTTATATCCAAACGGCCAGGAGTCTGGTCGCCCAGAACAAGCGCAAGGAAGCCGAGGTCGACTACAAGAAGGCGCTTTTCTTCGACCCCCTCAACCGCGCGGCCGCCGAAGAGCTCAAGGTCCTCGTCGCTCCTCCGCCGAAAGCCGAGAAGAACGTCCCGGAGAAGCTCGAAGGCCCGGTCAGGCTCAAGGGCTCAGGCGAAGCGCTCAACCTGAGCTTCCGGACCGAGGTCTCCCTGCGCTCGATCTTCCAGACACTGGGCCGGGTGGCCAACGTGAACTTTCTCTACGACGACCAATTCCGGGACACCAACCTGGCCATCGACCTGACCGGAAAGGACCTCCAGCAGGCCGTCAATTTCCTCTGCGTCGCCAGCAAGAACTTCTCCCGGACGATCGACGAGAAGACCGTCATCATCGTCCCCGACAACGTCCAGAAGCGGATGCAGTACGAGCTCAACGCCATCAAGACCTTCTACCTGTCCAACATCGACGTGAGCGACGTCCAGATGCGGCTGACGCAGATGGTCAAGACCATGTACAAGGTCCCGTCCATCCAGGTCGACAAGAACCTCAACTCGGTCACGATCCGCGACACGCCGCAGGCCGTGGCCCTGGCCGAAAAGCTCCTCCGCTCCTGGGACAAATCCGTGGGCGAGGTTGTCATCGACGTCGAGATCATGGAAGTCAACCGGATCCGGCTGAATAAGCTCGGCATCGACCTCAGCAACGGGATCCTGGGCATCCGCTTCAACCCGGCCGACGGCTCGATGACCGACGACGGCTATTTCCCGATCAAAGGGCTCAACCTCGGGGACCTGGCTAACTACCAAGTCACGGCCCCCTCGGCCATCGTCCAGTTCCTCGGCAGCGATTCGGACACGAAGATCATCGCCCAACCCAAGATCCGCGGCATCAGCGGCGCGAAGATGGAATACGTCGTTGGCCAGAAGGTGCCCATCGTCAATTCCCAGTTCGCGGCCATCGCCGCGGGCGGCCTCCAGACCCAGCCCATCGTCAACTACACCCTCACCGATATCGGCATTACCATCAAGATGACGCCCCGGATCCATCTCGAGGGCGAAGTGACCTTGGAGATCGAGCTGACGATCTCTTCGATCGCCGGAGAAGGGATCGCCGGCATCCCGATCATCGCCAACCGTGAGATCAAGAACACCGTCCGGCTCAAGGACGGCGAGACCAACCTCCTGGCCGGCCTCCTCCGGGACGAGGAGCGCTTGATCAAGGGGGGGATCGTCGGCCTCAAGGATCTGCCCCTTCT
>CAZZCH010000136.1:0-4886 GCA_964652895.1 uncultured Eubacteriales bacterium | reverse complement strand
ATGGGGGAACCGCCGGGACTGGTTCCCGGGGGCCCGGGGGAGATGCATGGCCCCCATCATCGCCAAGAACGGGCGGCGTCCCGGGCGTCCGTTTCCTTGCGAGTAATAAGGCGTTCTGGTATCTTAAGGGCCGAACATGCCTGATTTTCCCATCTCCGGATACCACGGCCGGGTCCTCGTCGCCGACCTCAGCCGGGGAGAGGTCCGGACCCTGCCGCTGGACCCGGCGCTCGCCCTCGATTACCTCGGCGGCAGGGGGATGGCCACCCGCTTCCTTTACGATACGATCGACCCGGCCTGCGATCCGCTCGGTCCCGACAACGCCTTCGTCATCGCCTCCTCGCCGCTCATCGGCTCCAACGCGCCGACCGCCGGCCGCGGCCACATGGTCTTCAAGTCCCCGCTCACCGGTGTCCTGGGAACTTCGAACTCCGGCGGGACCTGGGGCGCCGCCTTCAAGGCCGCGGGTTTCGACGCCCTCGTCGTCAAAGGCGCGGCCGCGACGCCGGTGATGATCGACATCTCCCCCGGCAAGGCCGAGATCCTGCCGGCGGACCACGTCTGGGGCAAAACGACCCACGAGACCAACGACGTCCTGGCCGCCGTTTCCGAGCCGGGGAACCCGGCCCGTGTCCTGTGCATCGGGCCGGCGGGGGAGAACCTCGTCCGCTTCGCCGCCGTCGCCAACGACCGCAACCGCGTCTACGGCCGCGGCGGCCCGGGCGCAGTCTGGGGCAGCAAGAAACTCAAGGCCGTCCGCGTCCGGGGCAAGGAAAAGATCGCCGTCGCCGACAGTGAAAAATACCGGTCCGGCCTCGACCAGGCCCTCTATCTCATGAAACAGGCGCCGGTCACGAAGCGCCTGCTCCGCGACTTGGGGACGGCGGGCCTCGTCGAGCTGATCAACCTCATCGCCATGCTGCCGCACAAGAACTTTCAAGATTGCCTCCACCGCGACGAGGACGTCGAGCGGATCTCCGGGGAGACGCTGGCCAAGACCCTGCTCGAAAAAGCGGGTTCCTGCTATCTCTGCCCGATCGGTTGTCAGCGGCACACCCGCGTCGCCGGACGGGACGGGGGAGAGGAGCACGGTGAGGGTCCGGAATACGAAACGATGGTCCTCATGGGGCCCCTCTGCGGCATCTACGACATCGAGGCGATCACCCGGGCCAACTACCGGGCCAACGAGCTCGGCTTGGACACGATGAGCTTCGGCGGGACGGTCGCCTGCGCCATGGAGCTCGCCGAGCGCGGCCTCATCGGCCGGGACGAAATGAGCGGGGTCGGCCTCGCCTTCGGAAGCGGGGAGGCGCTCGAATCCCTGGCCGGGATGACGGCCCGCCGGGAAGGCCTCGGCGCGCTCCTGGCCGAGGGTTCTCACCGGTTGGCCGCCGGCCGCGGGCACCCCGAGTATTCCATGACCGTCAAGAAACTCGAGATCCCGGCTTACGACCCCAGGGCCTCCTACACCCAGGCCCTCGGCTACATGACCTCGCCTTCGGGGGCCTGTCATCTCCGCGGCGGCTACGCCGTTTCCCTGGCTTTCTTCGGCGGGGCTAGGGAGATCCCCCGCTTCAGCCTCCTCCAGTCGCCGATCGCCATCCGGAACATGCAGAACATCGGCATTCTCCAGGACAGCCTCGGCGTCTGCCGATTCACGGGTTACGCCTTCTCCTCCGACCCCTGGGCCCGGATGGTCGGCGGCGTCACCGGCCGCGACTTCTCGGTCGCCCGGCTGGAGGAGATCGAGAACCGCGTGGCGACGCTCGAGCGGCAATTCAACGTCGAGACCGGCGCGACGGCGGAGGACGACGCGCTCCCCGCCCGGTTCGCCGACGATCCCATCGTCGTCGAGGGGAAGGAGCGGCGCGTCTCGCGGCAGGACCAGGAGAGGATGAAACAGGACTACTACCGCGTCCGGGGATGGGATGCGGCCGGCCGGCCGACCCCCGGGCTCGTCCGGTCCCTTCGGGTCGAGGGGAGCAAGAGATGAGCGCCCAAAAATGGCAGGCGACCGGGGAACTCCTCCGCGAGTTCCGGGCCTTGGGACGGGCCTCCCTGCTCTACGATGTCCAAGACAGTCACAGCGGGAACATGGCCGTGCGGCGGACGAACGAGCGCGGCGAGGAGGAGATCGTCATCACGGCCACCGGCTCCCAGAAGGGCGACCTCGAACCGAGCCAGATCTGCTTCCTCTCGGCCACGGAGACGGACTACGGGTATTACAAGGCGTCCTCCGAGACCGACATCCACGCCCGGATCCTCGAGCTGCCCGGCGTCCGGGCCTCGATGCACGCCCACGTCAAGGACCTCGTCCTGGCGACGCTCGACGACGAGCCCAAGCCGGCCCGGCCGCCGGATTTCGTGCCCGTCGACCCGCTCGCCTTCCACCACCTCGGGAGCGCCATCCCGGTCGATTGGTTCGCCGTGCCGAGCGGCTCGCCGGAGTTGGCCAAGGTCATCCCCGAGCGGCTGGCCGGCCACCCCCTGACCATCATCTTCGGCCACGGCGCCATGGCCAAGGGCCGGACCCTCCGGGAGGCCTTCTTCCGGCTCTGCGTCGGCAACAACGCCGGCACGGTCGTCCGGGCCATGGAGAAGCTCCGCATCGATGTCGGCGCCGTGCGCCGCGCGGTCGCGGCCGACCCCGGCGGCTCTTTCGCCGCCGCGCCGCCCCCTTATACGATCGAGGGCGACGACCGCTCGGACTTTCGGGAGGAGGAGGAGATCCTCAAGGAATTCGTCAAGGCCGGCCACAGGATCTTCGAGTCCCGCCTGTCGCCTTTTCACACCGGTTCGATGTCGGTCCGCGGCGTGGACTCCATGCTCTACGCGCCCAAGGCCTCCATGCCGCGGGACGTCGGCGGGCCCCTGCTGAGGGTCGCGCTCGCCGCCGGGCCGGCCGACGACCCCGAGACGGCGCTCCACAAGGCGATCTACGCGACGAGCGACTTCCAGACGGTCATGCATTGCCACATCCCGGAAGCCGAGGCTTCGGCCCACTTCGTCTATCCCGGCGAAGCCGCGCCGGCCGACCGCATCATCCCCGTGGATGCCGAGGGGACGTTCCTCTATCTCGTCATCCCCGTGCTGCTGCCGAACGTCCGGACGGACGAGCTCGTCCGCTTCCTCCACGATTACAAGGTCGCGGTCGTCAGGGGAGGAGGCGTCTGGGCCGTTGGAGGCCAATCGCTGTCCGAGGTCCTCCACCATCCTTCTTCGCTGCGCGAGATCTGTCTCTACAGGATCGGCGCCGTCGAACGCGGTCTCGACCTCCGCCGCATGGAGCCTCCGAAAGCCAAGCGCTGGTAGCGGCTATCGATCCTGCTCTTCTCACCCCTCCCCCCCCTTTGGGGTGAAGCATCATCCCACGAAATCACCCCCAAAGAGTATTGCCTGATTCCGTGCTTCCGCTATCCTGTGAGGGAAAACAACGAGCAGGTGTGGACGTATCGATGAACCGTAATCTCAAGGAACTTTTCAGCCCCTCGGGTCCTTCCTCGAACTCTGGCGGCGGCTCCAGCCCGCTGGCGAACTTCGGGCCGCGCAGGATCCGGACCAAATTCTTCCTTCTTTTCGGTCTCCTGATGGCGGGCTACCTGGCCCTGTTCATGGTCCTGAGCAAGGAACGCGGCATCATGCTCGTCGCGGGCCTCGCCGCGCTGGCCCTGGGCGGATTTTTCGTCTTCCTCATCGGCGGCATGATCACCCGGCCCCTCGTCCAGATGACGAGGACCGCGGAGAGACTGGCCAACGGCGACCTCAAGCAGAGGGCCCGGGTCTACGGCCGTGACGAGGCCGGACTCTTGGCCAGGACCTTCAACGCCATGGTCGATGGGTTGGAGAAAACCTTCCGCGAGCTCGAACTCCGCAACCGCTTCCTCGAAGACGAGGCGGTGAAACGGGCCGTCCAGATGGACCAGAATGCCGCCGAGCGGCTCCGCATAGAGAAGGAGCTGCGGCTGGCCAGGATCGAGCTCGACCGCCTGGTGGACAAGAGGACCGAGGAGCTCTCCCGGGCGAACGACGAGCTCCACGGGAAAGTCCTGGAGACCCGACGTTCAGAGGATTACCTCCAGAACAACCTCGACCGGCTGGACAGGGCCTTCGAGGGGGCGTTCAAGGCCATGTCCCTGACCCTCGAGATACGTGACCCCTATATGGCCGGACACCAGCACCGTATCTCCAGCTTGGCCGTGGCCATCGCCAAGGAAATGAACCTGCCGTGGGAGAAGATCGAGGGGCTCCGGCTTGCCGGGATCATCCACGACATCGGCAAGATCGCGGTGCCGGCCGAGATCATGACCAAGCACGGCCGTCTGACGAATTCGGAATTCAAGCTCGTCAAGGACCACCCCCGGATCGGCTACGAGATCGTCAAGGACATCGCCTTTCCCTGGCCCGTGGCCCACATCATCCTCCAGCACCACGAGCGGCTGGACGGCTCGGGTTATCCCGAAGGCCTCGTCGGCGACGCCATCCTGCCCGAGGCCCGGATCCTGGCCGTGGCCGACGTCGTCGAAGCCATCTGCTCCCTCCGGCCCTACCGGCCGGCCCTCGGCCTCGAGAAGGGGCTGGAGGAGGTCCGCAAGGGGCGGGGCCTCTGCTACGACTCCCGCGTCGTTGACACCTGCATCAAGCTCTTCCGCGACGGCCGCTTCTCCTTTAAAAAAGAAGCCGAAGCCGCCATCTACCAGTAAAATCCTCCCAACGAATGAAGCGGCCTTTAAGCCTAGGGCCGAGGGCCATCGTCTACGGTAGCATAAAGCGGGGATTTAGCCGCCATAGGTCGGATATGTAGGGACGTCCCACCGGATCCGACCCATGACGACGTTAAGAATAAACCCATTCGACTCCCCGGCCTTAAGCCCGGGGATATGCGCAGG
>CAZZCH010000135.1:3110-4887 GCA_964652895.1 uncultured Eubacteriales bacterium | reverse complement strand
CGTGACGCTCAAGGAGGGCAAGCCGCGCGAGCTCAGGTTCGACGACCTGGCCAAGACCGACGACCCGACGCGCATCAACGGACAGCTCGTGGTCACGGTGGACGCCCAGCTTTTCTACGGGCTCCTCGAGGCCCTGCCCTACCTCATCAACTATCCTTACGAGTGCACGGAACAGACGCTCAATAGGTTCCTGTCAACGGGCATCCTGACAAGCCTCTACGACAAATATCCGCAGGTCGCGCGGATGGCCCAGGCGTTGAGCAAGAGGGAGACCATCTACGAGACGTTCGACGCCGCCGACCCGAACCGGAAGATGGCCCTCGAGGAAACACCCTGGCTCGAAACTGCGCAGGGCGGGAAAGATGCGGGTTTGGGCGCGGCGAAGGTGCTCGACCCGCGCGTGGCCAAGGCCCAGCGCGAATCGTCGCTGGCCAAGCTCCTCAAGGCCCAGACGTCGCTCGGCGCCTTCCCGTGGTGGCCGGGCGGGCCGCCGTCGCCCTATATGACACTGTACATAGTCAGCGGCTTCTCCAAGGCGCTCGAGTTCGGCGTCGATGTGCCGAAGGAGGCGGTGGTGAGGGCCTTCGGCTACCTCCACCGGCACTACATCGACGAGATCGTATCGACGATGATGGCCCACGACACGGGCTGGGAATTCGTCACGTTCCTCAACTACACGATCAGCAATTTCCCGGACGCGTCATGGACGGGCGGTGTTTTCACCGACGCCGACAGGAAGCAGATGCTCGATTTCTCGTTCAAGCATTGGAAGGACCACACCCCCTATCTCAAGGGATTTCTGTCACTTACGCTCAAGCGGGCGGGGAGAGCCAAGGACGCGGCGCTCGTTTGGGCGAGCGTCATGGACAGCGCCAAGACGACGGTCGACGGCGGCACGAGCTGGGCCCCGGAGGACCGCGGCTGGCTCTGGTACAACGACACGATCGAGACCCACGCTTTCGCCCTGCGGACGCTCATGGAACTCAAGCCTGCGGACGCGCGGAGCGAGGGACTCGTCCAGTGGCTCTTCCTCAACAAGAAGCTCAACCACTGGAAGTCGACGCGGGCCACGGCCGAGGTCATCTACTCGGTGGCCTATTTCCTGAAAAAGACGGGCGCGCTGGGGGTGCGGGAATTGGTGACGGCCGAGGCCTGCGGCACGAAGACGACGTTCACCTTCGAGCCGGACAAGTACACCGGCAAGAAAAACCAGCTGGTCGTCCCCGGTGAAAAGATGGGGGCGGGGCCGGAGTGCGCCACGGTCCGGGTCTCGAAGGACGGGAAAGGCATGGCCTTCGCCAGCGCGACCTGGCACTTCAGCACCGAAAGGATGCCAGAGAAGGGCGACGGCGACCTGTTCGCGATCGAGCGGACCTATTTCAAGCGCGAGAAGAGAGGCGAGGAGGTCGTGCTGAAGCCGCTCGCGGAAGGCGCGACGCTCGCCGTGGGCGACGAGATCGAGGTCCAGCTCGCGATCCGGGCCCGGCACCAGGCCGAATACGTCCACCTGCGCGATCCGCGGCCGTCGGGGTGCGAGCCGGTAACGCTCAAGTCGGGCTACAAGTGGGACCTGGGGCTTGCGCGCTACGAGGAGATCCGCGACAGCGGCACGAACTTCTTCGTCGAGTGGCTGCCGGAGGGCGAGTACACGCTCAAGCACCGGATGCGCTGCGCCATGGCCGGAACGTTCAAGGCCGCCCCGGCGACCCTCCAGTCGATGTACGCCCCCGAATTCGCCGCCTACTCCGCGGGGGCACTGGTCACGATCAAATGAGAG
>CAZZCH010000135.1:0-3010 GCA_964652895.1 uncultured Eubacteriales bacterium | reverse complement strand
GACAGGGCCACGATGAGGTAGTCGCCCATGGCCTTGGCCCGGCGCAGAATATTGATGTGCCCGCGGTGAATCAGGTCGAACGTGCCGTAGGTGATGACCTTTTTCATCCTCTTATCATAGACCTTTTAATGTTTTCTGGGCAAGAAAGATCGCAACCAATTTCATTGCAACAGCCAGGGCAACTAGGTTATCCTCCCGTCATGAGAAAACGAACTATCTCCTTTGTCATAGCCGTTTTAATCGTCGCGTTAGCGTTAATTCCGGCTTCGGCCGCTTCCCAAACCACGCCTAAGGCCGCCTCGCGCGGGACCGCGGCCCTCGCCCTCCGCTCCCCCGCCCTCCCCTCTCTCCCGCTCGCGGACTACGCCGGGACCTACGAGGACGCCTGGTACGGACCGATCGCGATCACGCTCGAGGGCGGGAAGCTCGCCATGAGCTTCATCAAGACGCCGGGCATGGTCGGCGACCTGGAGCACTGGAGCCGGGAGACGTTCGTCGTCCGCTGGCGCGACCGCGAGCTCCGGGCCGACGCCTACGTCACCTTCACGCTCGACCCGGACGGAGCGATCATCGAGGCCCGGATGAAGGCCTTCTCGCCGGCGACCGATTTCAGCTACGACTTCCAGGACTTGCTGCTGAAACCGGCCCGGAAATAGCGCGCCAAGCACAAGCATAGGAGGTCGGAGGTCGTCAGATGATAACGCGCAGGCAATTCGTCAGGAATTCGGCGGTTCTCGCCGGGGGCGCGGCCCTTTTCGGGGGCTCGACAGCCTGCCGCGGCGGGGCGAAGGCCGCGGGGAAAAGCCGGGTCGTGTCCGTCGCCGCCGAAGACATGCTCGTCGACCTCGACTACAGCGCCGGGGCCGTCCACAGGGCTTACGCCGCCGGCTTGAAGGAGCTCACGGGCGAGGCGACCCTCGAGAACGCCTGGTCATCGCTCGTCTCACCGGACGACGTCGTGGGCATCAAGATCAACTGCATCGGCGCCCCCAGGATTTCCTCGTCCCTCGTCTCGATCAACGAGACGATCGCCGGCCTGAAAAGCGCGGGGGTCAAGGAAAACAATATCATCATCTGGGACAGGATGGACCGCGACTTCCGCAGGACGGGCCTCGAAATCAACCGCGGCCCGACGGGAGTTCGGGTCATGGGCTGTTCAACCGAATGGGAGGGCGTCGTGCCCTGGGTCGCAGGATACGACCGCGGCGTCTACGTCTCGTTCGAAGACGGAACGCTCAAGAAGTTCCGGGAGCTCGTGGGGCGCGGTTTCACCAAGGAGGGCTCGCACCGGGAGATCTTCAACTCGGTCGCCTGGCTCTGGACGCTCATCCAACAGGGCAACGAAAAGGCCAAGAAATACGACAAGGAGATCCGCCGGCTCAACATGGACTACAACGACCGCGAGGGCATCAAGAGGATCGCCGAGGAGGTCGCCAACGAGTTCGACGGCGTCGCCATCGAGGACGAAGAGAGATCCTACTTCGCGGACATCGTGACGAAAGACATCACCAAGCTCGTCAACATCGCCGTCCTCAAGCACAACGAGGACAGCGGCGTCACCTGGGCGACGAAGAACATCGCCCTGGGCGTGACCACGAACAAGGTCCGCTTCCACATCGACTACTGCGAGAAGGCCATCGCCGAGATCCTGGCCCAGCCGTGCCTCAAGGACAAGACGGTCCTGCACATCGGCGAGGCGGCGAAGATCTCGACCGTCAGCGTAGCCGGAGCGCAGATCGCCCGCGACAACCGTATCTTTTTCAGCCGCGACCCGGTGGCCATGGACCGGATCGGACTCGACATCCTCGAGGAAAAGCGGGCGGCCCAGGGGCTCGAATCGGTCCGCGGCATCGCCACGCACGTCGCCGCCTGCGCCAGGAAAGGGCTGGGAACGGACGACCTGGGGAGAATCGACCTCCGCGAGATTTAGCGTTAAAATCGAGACAAATCGTGCGCTTAGGGGTCAGATCTCGGTCGCAGGGATGATCCCGCGGCCGTCCGCGTATTCCCGCGAGACGATGTAGCGTTCGGCCAGGCCCGTCGCCTCCGCCAGCTTGTCCAGCCGGGCCATGTCCCGGTCGTTCCCGCGGCTCTTGACTTCCACGGCAAGGCCTTTATCGGGGATCACGAAATCGATCTCCGGCCCGGTCCTCTTCTGGTAATAGCGGACGGCCCCGTGTTTCCTCAAGTTCAGGTAGACCGCGTTCTCGAGAAGGCTCTCCTCGCTCACGCGCCCGAACTGGCTCAGGAACCCGTTGTCGCAGAAATAGACCTTGCGCGCCCCGCTGACCTCGCGGTCCGGGTTCCGGCTGAAAGGCTCGACCAGAAAAATGAAATATGTTCCCTCGAGGAAGGCCAGGTAGGACAGGACCGTGGGGCGCACGACGCCGACCTCCGAGGCGAGCTTGGCGGCCTCGACCTTCGAACCCGCCCTCTGCATCAGGAGCAGGAGCAGGTCCCGGAACGCCGTCCGGTTCCGGAAATCCGCGAGCGCCCGGACGTCCTTCTCGAAGTACGAGGAGAAGATGTCATTGAGGTGGAGGCGCTTGTCCTCCTCGCGTTCCGCCAGGACGACTTGGGGGAAGCCGCCGAACGCCAGGTACTCGTCGAACAGCTTGACGCGCGTTTCGTGGCGGACGGCGTTCTTCCGCGACTCGGCCTCGCCGAGGCCGTCGCCCTCGGGCGCCTCCCGGCCCTTGAAGACAAGAAACTCCCTGAAATCCAGCGGCATGAGCTCGAAGACCACCTTCCTTCCCGCCAAGCTCTCGGGGAAGAGGTTCTTCAGGTAGAAGCTGCTCGAGCCGGTCAGGAAGAACTTGGCGTCGTAGTGATCATATAGATACTTGATGGCCATGACGACGCCCGGCTTGGCCTGGACCTCGTCGATGAAGATATGGGCGCGTTCCCTGTTGGTTACGCCGTAGGGCTTCAGGTTGGCCCAGACGTTATTGAAATCCGTCTCCTCGAAGATCCGCTGTTCGAGGACGTTCTCCATGTCCAGGAAGACCTT
>CAZZCH010000134.1:0-4939 GCA_964652895.1 uncultured Eubacteriales bacterium | reverse complement strand
GATTCCTCTCAATTTTGGCACCGTCATGAATGTTTATGAATAGGTCAGGCTAGCTTCCCTGTTCTTGGCCGGAGGTTGCCGTGATGACGGCGCTACCGGTCCGGCGAGCGGCGGCCTTCTCGACAGCCTGGCCCGTCCCCAGAAGGGACGTTCGATGCGGGCGACCTCGACCATGCGGGTGGGCGAATTGCGCCGCGGCCCCGATGGCGACCGCAATGCCGGAGAGCGCAGGTATGAGCCCACGGCCGAGCCGCGCGGTGATTCCGACGTCCGCAGCAACTGGGATAACTTCAACGTCCCTCCCGGCGATACCCACGTCCTGATGGACGCGAAGGGCCCGGGCGTCATCACCCACATCTGGATCACTTTCCTCGATCCCGGGCCTCAAGCCTGGGCTCCCCAGGGATCGGCCGACCATCAGGAGATCATGCTCCGGATATTTTGGGATGGGAATCCCCGGCCGGCCGTGGAAGCCCCGGTCGGTGACTTTTTCGCCAACTGCTTCGGCCGGCGCAGCAAAGTCATCAGCCTCCCGGTCGTCGTCGAAGGCGCGGACTCCTACAACGCGTTCTGGCGCATGCCTTTCCGGGAGTCCGCCCGGATCGAGATCGAGAACCAGAGCGGGAAGCCCCTCAGCCTGCTCTACTATAACATCGACTGGATCCGATTGGACTCGCTAGCCAAGGACACCCCCTACTTCTACGCGCAGTACCGCCAGGAGTATCCCGTCCGCGATGGCCAGGACTATCTCCTTCTGGAGACTTCGGGGAAGGGCCATTTCGTTGGCGCCGTTCTGGGTGTTCGGATGCGCAGCCCGGCCTGGTTCGGGGAGGGCGACGAGAAGATCTACATCGACGGGGAAAAGACGCCCTCGATCTGGGGCACGGGCACCGAAGACTACTTCCTTTCGGCCTGGGGCCTCGAGACCACGGGGACCCCCTACTTCGGAGTGCCGTTCTTCGATTATCGAACGATCGGCGGCCACGTCAGCTCTTATCGCTGGCATCTCAACGATCCCGTCGTCTTCAACACCGGCATCAAGGTCACTCTGGAACACATGGGCTGGATGTCCGAGGACGAAACCCCCGAATATAGGGCCACCAGCTGGAACGAGCGGGAGGACGATTATGCGAGCGTGGCCTTCTGGTATCAAACCGGGGTCCCCACCTTCGCCGAGAAAGCGCCGGGAGCGAACGAGCGCCGGCTTCCCAATTTGGCCAGGGTCGTGGTCAAGGCACGGGATCTCGCCGGAGCGAAGCGGCATGGGGAAGGCGAAGTCACGACGGCAGCCAGCGATTTGTACGGGGGAGACATCCTCGTCTATCGGCCTGCCCGGGCGGCCGGGGCCTGGCTCGAATTCCCGATCGAGGTCAAGGCGAAGGAGCCCTTGCGGCTGGAGGTCAGCGCCGAACGATCCCCGGAGAAGGGCCTGTATCAGGCGTTTCTTGACGGGGTGAAGATCGGCCAGCCGCTCGAGTTCTACGCGGGCGAGCCCTCCGACTCGGTCTTCCCCCTGCTCGACTTCTGGCCCGATCCCGGCACGCACATCCTCCGGCTCGAATGCGTCGGCAAGAACCCCTGGAGCTCGGGTTACGACTGCGCGATCGATTCCGTCCGGCTCCTCGAGCGCCGCCCGCGGGTCGGGGAGTTCGGCCACGACAAGGATAAGGATTGGAAAAAGAACCCGATGATCTATTATTGATGCCGAAACACACAGACCGGTGCGGGACGGTCAGATATCAAAGCCCTTTGCTTTTGCTAAGAGTAGCGATCCATTCCGTCCACGCGGCCGGGGCAGGCCCGAGGTCCTTGCCCGCCAAATGCGTCAAGAGCTGACGAACCGGAGCCCTCTCCTGCTCGCGGCTGGCTCCAAGACAATCGACGAGCAACGATCCGCCATTGGATAAAAGCGGTTCGGCGAATCGTTCGGCTATTCTCGTCTGCGTTAAAACCCGCACCGTCGTAAAAAAATGCGTAGGATTCGTTCCGTCCAGCAGCGCCCTGATCGAAGCTGCCATGGGTGCCCAGTCGACATTCCGCGGGAATGCCCGTGACAGTGCCTTCAGCAGTCCGTCCGCCGCCGCACCGACCATATCGTCGTATCGCATGGCTTCCATTAGCGCCCACCAAGTCGAATCGGATTGATGGAAATTGGCCAGGACGGAGGCGGCGGCGATCCTGTGATCGACATCCTTGTCGTTCATGATGATCCACGCCGCGAGTTCCTTATCCTTGCCGTCGTTAAGCTTGGCGATGTCAACCCATATCTTCTTCGTGGTTACGGGATCTAAATATGCGCCGAATTTCTGCAGGGCGGTTTCAATCTTGCCGCTCAAACGATAATCGTATAATTGCAGGGCGGTCATGTAATCATCGAGATTAAGCCGAATTGATTCCAGGACATCGGCCCATCTGTCGACGGCAGGAAGTCCCTCGAGCGGGAGCGGCCGTCGTTTGATGCGATCAGCGAATTGCGGCTCGACCGCAATAACCAGAGTGAACATCCGGTCGCCTTGAAATTCTTTATTTACGCTGGACGCGGCGAATCCGAGCTTATCCAGTCCGACCATGCAAAGTGGATTACGGGGGTCGACCTCGACGAGCTTGTCATAGAGTTGCTTGGCAGTCCAAGATTTCAGGCCGATGAATTCGACTTGGCCTTTGGGAATCTCCAAAACCTGTCCTAAGACAGCGCCGACGAGTCCCAGAAGAGCCATCCAGATAAGAACCAATCTTGTTCGCATCGTTGATATTTCCTTCATTTGATATATTAGGTTCGGGCTCTGAGTGATGTCAATGAGGGGCTTGAGAGAGCAGCGCGTGTCCCGGAAATTATCCTAGGCGTCAAAGAGCCTGAAATCGCCCAGACACTTCCCCCGTGTTACGAAAAATGAATAAAAAAGCTAAGCCTGGGGAGCTGCGTTTAGCCACTATCTGGGGCCCTCCCGGAACGGCCGTTCCTTCATTGATAACTTAATTCAGATTCACGAGGATAGCAAGCTGAGCGGGCATAGACCTCCCGCCGTGTCACAAATAAACGCACGAAGCGGCCTAATTCTGATAAATGGCGCCTGAAAGGAAATGCCCCGGGCGAATGTGCTATAATCCGGCCGTGAAAAAGCGGAAATCGAAGCGCGCGAACGGCAAGGCCCAGCCGAAGAAGCGCGGCCTGGCCGTCGAGATCACCGGGGTCGTCCTCATCTTCCTGGCCCTTTTCGCGCTCATCAGCGTCATCAGCTATAGCGCCAAGGACCCCTCCTTCGCCAACATCCCGCCTCCCGGCCACCATATCCGCAACTTCGCCGGCAGCATGGGCGCCTATTTCTCCCAGGCGCTCCTGTGGTGCCTGGGCCTGGCCGCGTTCTTTTTCCCGTGGATCCTCGGCTACGCCGCCGTCCGGGCCGTGCTGCGGGGCACATCCGCGCATCTCCTCCACCGTCTGGGCACCATCACCCTGGCCCTCCTCATCATCTGCCCGTTCTTGGCCCTCCTCTTCCAGAATTTTCCCTATCGGGGCGACGTCATCCCGGCCGGCGGGATCGCCGGCGACCTCCTCCTGAATTTCCTCGTCCGCTACCTCAGCACGGTCGGCTCGTTCGTATTTCTGCTCGCCGCCTCCGCCCTCTTCCTCCTCTTCTCCACGCGCTGGTCCCTGGCCAAGACCCTCCGCTTCGCCAAGGGGGCCTTCGACTCGACGGCCAAGGAAGTCCGGATCAAGGTCACCGATTACCAGAAGACCAAGGCCAAGGACAAGATGCGGGAGCAGGTCCGCCAAAAGTACGCCCCCCCGGCCGGTCCCGCCGATGCCGGACGGGCCGAGGCGAGGCCCGACCGCAAGGCCGAGCGGGAACGCCGCCGCCGCGATAAGGAAGCCCGCAAACCGTTCAAGTCCGAGCCGCCGGCCCCCAAGCCCGCGCCGCCGGCTCCGGAACCGCTCCTCTTCCCCGACCTCGGCAAGAAGGGCGAGTACCACTATCCGCCGTTCACCATTCTCGAACCGGGCAAACCCGCCGAGAAGATCGACAAGAACGAGCTCTTCGACAAAAAGCGGCGGATCGAGGAGAAGCTCAGGGAATTCGGCATCGAGGGCGAGGTCCGCGAATACCATCCGGGCCCGATCATAACGACCTTCGAGTATTTCCCCGCCCCGGGGATCAAGGTCGCCCAGGTCGCCAACCTGACCGAGGACCTGTCGCTCGCCCTGGAGGCCGAGTCCGTCCGCATCCAGCGCATCCCCGGCAAGTCCTCCCTCGGCATCGAGATCCCGAACTACAAGCGGGAGATCATCAAGCTCCGGGACATCATCGAATCGGAGAAGTTCCAGAGCTCTCCGTCCAAGTTGACCTTCGCCCTGGGTAAGGACGTCCACGGCGGCGTGACCATCACCGACCTGGCCGTCATGCCCCACCTCCTCATCGCCGGGTCGACGGGGACGGGGAAAAGCGTCGCCCTCAACGCCCTCATCGCCAGCCTGATGTACAAGGCCACGCCGGAAGAGGTCAAGCTCGTCCTTATCGACCCCAAGCGGCTCGAGTTCTCCCTCTACGAGGACATCCCGCACCTCCTCTGCCCGATCATCAACGACCCCAAGAAGGCCCACGTCGTCCTCATGGACATCGTCCGCAAGATGGAGGAGCGCTACAAGAAGCTGCAGAGCATCAAAGTCCGCAACATCGACCAGTACAACACGCAGATGAAACAGCTCATCGCCGAGCGCAAGGGCCAGCTCACCGACGAGGAGAAGGAGCACCTCCAGCCCCTCCCCTACATCGTCATCATCATCGACGAACTGGCCGAGCTGATGATGGTCGGGGCCCAGGAAGTCGAGTTCTTCATCGGCCGGCTGGCCCAGCTCGCCCGGGCCGTCGGTATCCACCTGGTCATGGCCACCCAGCGGCCGTCGATCGACGTCATCACCGGGACGATCAAGAACAACTTC
>CAZZCH010000133.1:0-5194 GCA_964652895.1 uncultured Eubacteriales bacterium | reverse complement strand
CTCATCGCCCTCAACGCCCTCTACCGGCCGGGCCCGCTCAAGAGCGGCATGACCGACGAGTTCATCCACCGCCGCAACCACCCCGAGCGGGTCGCCTACGAGCTCCCCGAGCTCGAGCCCGTCCTCAAGGAGACGCGCGGCATCATCGTCTACCAGGAACAGGTCATACGCATCGCCACCGACCTGGCCGGGTTCACCCTGGCCGGGGCCGACATCCTGCGCAAGGCCATGGGCAAAAAAGACAAGGAGACGATGAAGGCCCAGAAGCAGAAGTTCGTCCAGGGGGCCAAGAAAAAGGGCATCAGCCAGTCCAAGGCGGACAAGATCTTCGAGCAGATCAAGGAGTTCGCCGAGTACGGCTTCAACAAGTCCCACAGCGCCGCCTACGCCTTCCTGGCCTACCAGACGGCCTACCTCAAGGCCCATTACCCCGTCCATTTCCTGGCCGCCCTGCTGACCTCCGAAGCCGAGCGCGGGGCGACGCCCCAGGTCGTCAAGTACTTCGGCGAGTGCCACGAGATGGGCATCCAGGTCCTGCCCCCGGACATCAACAAGAGCGAGTTCCGGTTCACAGTCGAGGGCCGCGACATCCGCTTCGGGCTGGCCGCCGTCAAGGGCATCGGCCAGGCGGCGGTCGAGGAGCTGGTCGCGGCCCGCAAGAGGGCCGGTGAGTTCAAGTCGCCGTTCGACCTTTTCCTCGAGCACGATACCAAGGTCCTCAACCGCAAGGCCATGGAGAGCCTGATCAAGGCCGGCGCCTTCGACTCGCTGGGCTGGAAGCGGTCGCAGTGCTTCCACATGCTCGACCGGATGATCGACTTCGGCCACGATGTCCAGAAGGCCCAGGCCACGCGCCAGACGTCCCTCTTCGGATCGGGCGCGGCCGAGCCGCCGCCCATCCCCCAGGAAGTCCGGGAGATGCGGGAGTGGGACGAGTCCCATGTCCTGTCCTACGAGATGGACGCCCTCGGCCTCTATATCACCGGCCATCCGCTGGCCCAGCATAAAGACCGGGTGCGAAAACTCGTCAGCCACCTCCTCAACGAGCTCGACTCCGAGCGGGACTTCGACAAGGAGGTCCGCCTGGCCGGCATCATCGGCTCGCTCAAGCAGCTCAAGACGAAAAGGGACGACCGCATGGCCACCTTCGTCCTCGAGGACCTGACCGGCAAGATCGAGGTCGTCGCCTTCCCCGAATGCTACGCCAAGTACGGGACGTACCTCCGGGAAGGTCAGCTCGTCTGGGCCAAGGGCAAGTACATGGGCGAAGAGGACAACCGCCGCATCAGCCTGAGCCAGGCCATGCCGCTCACCGAGGCCTTCGAGAAGCAGGCCAAGCGCGTCGTCGTCCGCATCTTCCTGCCCGGCCTCGAGGAGGCGACGCTCTCCGAGCTCAAGACGATCATGGACGCCCACGAAGGGAAGTGCCCCGTCTACTTCGAGCTCGAAACGCCCCGGTCCTACCGCCTGACGGCCCAGAGCGCCGAGGTCCAGAAGGTCACGCCTTCGGAGACCCTCATCAAGAAAGTCGAAGCCCTGCTCGGCGAGAAGTCGGTCTCGGTCGATTATTGACGGGCCGGAACGAAAAGGGTAGATTAAGTTGACTATTTTCATGGTTTTCTGAGGATTGACGTGCCCTATCGAATCATCGTCGCCGACCCCAGCCCTTCGGTCCAGAAGACCGCCCAGCTGGTCTTCGCCGGGCCGGAGTACCGGGTCTTCGTGTTCGAGGACGGTGCGTCGCTCCTCGAATCGGTCGAGGAAATCCGGCCGGACGCGCTCCTGGTCAGCCTCACGCTTCCCGGCCGGGACGGCTACGAGGTCGGTCGGACCCTGAGAAGCCGGAAGGACCTCGAGACGGTGCCCCTCGTCGGCCTGAAGGGGACCTTCGAGTCCATGGACGCGGACAGGAACCCGCCCGCCGAATACGACGAGATCGTCCAGAAGCCGTTCGATTCGGAGCGGCTGGCCGCCGTCGTCCGGGAGCTCATCGCCCGGAAGACCGGGCCGACGTCGTTGCCCGAGGAGCCGCTCCGGCCCGCGGCCGGGGACGATCCCGGGACGCCGGAGCCGGCCGCGCCTCCGATAACCGGTCCGGCGACCGCCGCCGACCAGGGCCTCAAAGAATGGGTCCGCGAGGAAATGGTCGGCATGGAGCGGGAGATCGAGAAACGCGTCCGGGCGCGCGTCGTCGCGGATCTTAAAGAATGGATGTCGGGAGACGGCAAAGGCTCCGGTCCCAAAGAGTAGAACATGAACACCAAAGACGAGCTGGCCAAAGCCTACGACCCCAAACCCGTCGAGGAGAAGTGGGGAAAATTCTGGCTGGACGAAGGGCTCTTTGTCGCCGACCCCAAGTCCCCGAAGCCCAAGTTCTCGATGGTCCTGCCGCCGCCGAACGTCACCGGCATCCTGCATATGGGCCACGCCCTCTGCTTCACCCTGCCCGACATCATCACCAGATGGAAACGGATGCAGGGCTACAACTGCCTCTGGCTCCCGGGCACGGACCACGCCTCGATCGCCGTCCACAACGTCATCGAGAAGAGCCTGGCCGAAAAGGGCCTGACCCGGGAGAAGGTCGGCCGCGAGGAATTCCTCCGCATCGCCTGGGACTGGAAGGCGAAATACGGCGGGGCGATCACCGGCCAGCTCAAGAAACTCGGCGCCTCGCTCGACTGGTCCCGGGAACGCTTCACCATGGACCCGGGCTTCAGCCGGGCCGTGAAACAGGTTTTCGTTTCTCTCTATGATGAAGGGCTGATCTACCGCGACTATTTCCTGGTCAACCGCTGCCCGCATTGCCGGACGGTCCTCTCCGACATCGAGATCGAGCACAAGGACCTCCACGGCAAGCTCTGGCACATCCGCTACGCCGTAGAAGGATCGGCCGAGTCCGTGGTTGTGGCGACGACGCGGCCGGAGACCATGCTCGGCGACACGGCCCTGGCCGTCCACCCCGACGACGAGCGCTACACGCATCTTCACGGCAAGCGCGTCATCCTGCCGCTCCAGAACCGGCCCATTCCGGTCATCACCGATGAGCGCGTCGAGCGGGAGTTCGGCACGGGCGCGGTCAAGGTCACCCCGGCCCACGACCCCGTCGACTTCGAGCTCGGAAAAAAACACGGGTTGGAGCAGATCATCGTCATCGACGGCTCGGGACGGATGACCGAGGCGGCGGGCCCGGACTTCGCCGGCCTCGACCGCTTCGCCTGCCGGGCCAAGGTCGTCGAGAAGCTCCGCGAACAGGGGCTCCTGGTCAAGGTCGAAGCCCACGACCATGCCGTCGGTCACTGCTACCGCTGCAAGAACGTCATCGAGCCGCATCTTTCCTGGCAGTGGTTCGTCCGCATCAAGCCGCTGGCCGATGAGGCCATCCGCGTCGTCGAGGACGGCTCGATCGAGTTCATCCCGGGGAACTGGGCCAAGACGTATTTCGAATGGATGTACAATATCCACGACTGGTGCATCTCCCGCCAGCTCTGGTGGGGCCACCGTATCCCGGCCTGGTACTGCCGGGACTGCGGGAGGATCATGGTGGCCATGGAAGCGCCGGCGAAATGCGATAAGTGCGGCGGCGCGCTCGACCAGGACGAGGACGTCCTCGACACCTGGTTTTCGTCCGCCCTGTGGCCCTTCGGGACGCTCGGCTGGCCCGAAGAGACCGATGACCTCGAGAAGTTCTACCCGACCGACCTCATGTCCACCGGCTTCGACATCATCTTCTTCTGGGTCGCCCGTATGATCATGATGGGCCTCAAGTTCCGGGGCCGGATCCCCTTCCGCCACGTCTTCATCAACGGCCTGGTCCGGGATCTCAAGCGGCGTAAGATGAGTAAGTCCGAGGGCAACATCATCGATCCGCTGGAGATGATCGATAAATACGGCACCGACGCCCTGCGCTTCACCCTGGCCGCGCTGGCCGTGCCCGGCATGGACTTGGCCCTGTCCGAGGAGCGCATGGCCGGCTACCAGGCCTTCGCCAACAAGATCTGGAACGCTTCGCGGTTCGTCCTGATGAACCTGGGCCAGGACCGTCCCGCCGTCCGGGAGGCGGAATTGACGCTCGCCGACCGTTGGATCCGGAGCCGTCTGGCCGAGGTCACGGCGGAGCTGTCAACGAGTCTGGAGCAATACAAATTCTATGAAGCGGCCGACCTCGTCTACCACTTCATCTGGCACGAGTTCTGCGACTGGTACATCGAGTTCGCCAAGGTCGGGCTCCGGGAAGGCAACAGGACGACCGAGGCAGTGCTGGCCGACGCCTTCGACCGCATCCTGCGCCTCCTCCATCCATTCATGCCCTTCATCACCGAAGAGCTCTGGCAGCACCTGCCCGGGGCGGGCAAGTCGATCACCGTCGCGCCCTACCCGGTGGCCGAAGCGGGCTGGAAGGACGGGCGGGCCGTCCAGGCCATGACCCTCGTCCAGGCCGTCATCGTCGAAACGCGGACGGTCCGGGCCGAGAACAAGATCGCGCCCAAGGAAAAGCTGCGGCTCCTCGTCAAGACCGCCGGCCGCGAGGAAACCGCCGCCCTGGAAGCACAGGCCGCTTCGGTCCGGGCGTTGGCCGGTCTCTCGGCGCTCGAGTTCACGGACGCCCTGCCCGAGGGGCCGAGCGTCCTCAAGGGCGTCGCCGGGCCGTTCGAAGTGGCCATCATCCTGGAAAAGCCGGCCGACCTGGGCCAGGAAAAAGAGCGGCTGCAGAGGGAGATCGCCAAGATCGGAGCGGAAACGGCCAAGATCGAACGCAAGCTCGAGAACGCCGACTTCGTGGCCAAGGCGCCGGCGGCCGTGGTCGAGGAAAACCGGGCCCGGCTCGAAGAACTCCGGGACCGCAGGGAGAAGCTCGGCCAGAACCTGGCCAAGGTCGCCGCTGCGTTCTGAAAACGGAAGCGGGGACCCATGCCCGTCGGAACCATCGTCCATCGGAGGGAACGCGTCGACTCGACGAACGACGTCGCCCGGGAGTTGGCTTTGGCCGGGGCCGACCACGGCACGGTCGTCGTTGCCGGGGAACAGACCCGGGGCCGGGGCACGAAAGGCCGGGTCTGGCATTCGCCGGCAGGCCTGGGGCTCTACGCGTCGTTCATCCTTCGCGGCCCGGCGGCGGGCCCGGTTCCCTTCCTTCACCTCCTGCCCCTCGCCGCGGGTTTGGCCGCTTGGGACGCGGTCCTGGCCGCGGCCGGCG
>CAZZCH010000132.1:0-5252 GCA_964652895.1 uncultured Eubacteriales bacterium | reverse complement strand
AGACTCGTCGAATGCACGGCGGAGCTCGTCCGGGACCCGAACGGGAACCCGGAAACCATCATGCAGTTCATGGACACCACGGAGCGCCATCAGACCGAGGAGGACCTTAAGAGTTCGAACGAGATCTTCAAGGTCATCTTCGAAAGCGCGCCCGACGGCATCTATCTCAACGACCTCAGAGGGAACTTCATCGACGGCAACAAGATGACGGAGACACTGACCGGCTACCCGAGGCAAGAGCTCATCGGCAGGAATTTTCTGACCGTCGGGCTCCTGCCCACCGATCAGATCCCCAAAGCCGCCGTCCTGCTGGCCAAGAACCTGGCCGGGAAGCCGAGCGGCCCTGACGAATTGATCTTGAAGCGAAAGGACGGGACGCTCGTTCCCGTGGAGATCAGCACTTATCCGGCCAAGGTCAGGGGCAAGGCGATCACCCTGGGGATCGCCCGGGACATCAGCGTCCGCAAGCGGGCGGAGGGAGAGCAGGCGAGACACCACGAGAACCTCGAAACGCTCGTCAAGGAGCGGACGAGAGAGCTCGAGAACGCCAAGCAGGCCGCCGACATGGCCAACCGGGCCAAGAGCACCTTCCTGGCCCACATGTCCCACGAGATCCGGACGCCGATCAACGCCATCATGGGCTTTTCCCAGCTGATGCAGCGCGACGACACGCTGGCCCCTCAACAGCGCCAGCATCTGGACGTCATCAACCGGAGCGGCGAGCACCTGCTGGCCCTGATCACCGACGTCCTGGAAATGTCGAAGATCGAAGCCGGGCGGACGACCCTGAACCTGACGACGTTCAACCTCCGCTGCCTTCTCGAGGACCTGGACCTGATGTTCCGCATGCGCTGCGACGCGAAAAAGCTGACTTTTGCCGTGGAGGGTTTCGGCCAAATTCCTCAATACGTGGAAGCGGACGAAGGCAAGCTGCGCCAGATCCTCATCAACCTGCTGGGGAACGCGGTGAAGTTCACCGAGACCGGGGGCATCATCCTGAGGGTCCGGACCGCGCATGAAGAAGCCGGCGGGATCCGGCTGGAGGGTGAGGTTGCGGATACCGGGCCGGGCATTCCCCAGGATGAACAGAAGGCCCTGTTCAAGCCGTTCCAGCAAAGCCTGAACGGACGCCTGATGAGGTCGGGAACGGGGTTGGGCCTGGCCATCTGCAAGGAGTTCGTCACCCTTATGGGGGGAGACATCGTCCTCGATAGCCGGCCGGGAAGGGGCAGCATTTTCAAATTCCATATCCTCGCGGGGGAAGGCGAAGTCGGAGCCGGCGAGATGAGCAAACCGGAATCCCGCCGCGTCAAACGCCTGAGGCCGGGCCAGCCCGCGCCCCGCGTCCTCGTCGCCGACGACGAGGAGCTCAGCCGCTCGTTCTTGTCCAAACTGCTCGGCGAGGTCGGGTTCGAGACGAGGTGCGCGGTCAACGGCAAGGAGGCCATCGAGGAGCTCGAGGCCTGGCGGCCGCACCTGATCCTCATGGATACGCGGATGCCCGTGATGGACGGCTGTGAAGCGGCCCGCCGGATCAGGGCGAACGGAGGCGGCGCGGAGGTCAAGATCATCGGCGTGAGCGCCGGCGCGTTCGCCGAGAACCGGCGGGAAGCGCTCGCGGCCGGCGCCGACGACTTCCTGACCAAGCCCTTCCGGGAAGTCGTGCTCTTCGACAAGATCAAAAAGCTCCTGGGCGTCGAGTATGAGCTCGAGGACGGCGCGGACGGCTCGGGCGGAGCGGATGGCTTGGGCAGCGCGGGTGGCTCGGGTGGCGCGACGTCCGAAAAAGACTGCCGGTCCCGGGGGGCGGAGGAGCGCGCCGCGGCGGGTGGCCAGGGCGCGGTCACCGCGAAGGCCGTGGCGGCCTTGCCCGCGGGCTTCCTCAAGAGTATGCGCGAAGCCGTCATCCAGGCGGATTACGATAAGATCATGGGGTTGATCGACGGCCTCGCCCGTCGACGGACCCCCCTGGCCGAGGGACTGCGCGGCCTCGTCGAACGTTTCGAATACAATACGCTTTTGGGCCTTCTGCCAACCGAAAGGAAAAAACGATGACCCAATCCCTTTCAAGTCCGCACAAGCCGGATATCCTCGTCGTGGACGATACGCCCGCGAACCTCCAGCTTTTGGCGAGCATGCTCAAGGAGCGGGGATACAAGACGCGGCCCGTTCCGAGCGGCCAGCTGGCGCTCCAGGCTGCCCTGAGCGACCCTCCCGATCTGATCCTGCTCGACATCTACATGCCGGACATGAACGGCTTCGAAGTCTGCCAAAGCCTGAAGGCCGACGACAAGCTGAAGGACATCCCCGTCATCTTCATCAGCGCCCTCAACGAAGTGCTGGACAAGGTCAAGGCCTTTTCGGTCGGCGGCGTGGACTACATCACCAAGCCGTTCCAGTTCGACGAGGTCCAGGCCCGGGTGGACACACACCTGAAGCTCCGGCGGCTTCAAGAGGAGCTCGAACAGCACAACCGGCAGTTGGGCAAGCTCGTCCAGACCCAGGTCAAGAAGATCTCGGATTCGCAGATGGCCTTGATCTTCGCCCTGGCCAAGCTGGCGGAGTCCCGGGACGACGACTCGGGCATGCACCTCGAGCGCGTCCAGGCGTTCTGCAAGAAGCTGGCCGAGGGGCTGGCCCAGCGTCCCCATTTCGGCCGGCAGGTCGACAAAACGTTCATCGATAACATGTTCCACGCCAGTCCGCTCCACGATATCGGCAAGGTCGGCGTCCCCGACAGCATCGTCCTCAAACCCGGCAAGCTGACGGTGGAGGAGTTCGAAGTGATGAAAAAACACGCCGTTCTGGGGGCGGAGAAGCTCGAAGCCGTCCAGCGGCAATTCCCGGGGAACGCTCTGCTCGACATGGGCATCGCCATCGCCAAGTACCACCACGAGAAGTGGAACGGCGAAGGCTATCCCCGGGGCCTTGCGGGCGAGGCCATCCCGCTCCCGGCGCGCATCATGGCGGTCGTGGACGTCTACGAGGCCCTGAGGGCGAAGCGCCCCTACAAGGATGCTCTTTCCCACGAGGAGAGCGTGGAGATCATCGTCTCCTCGAGCGAAACGCACTTCGACCCAGAGATCGTCAAGGTCTTCCTCGAGCTCAAAGAGGACTTCAGGAAGATACGGGACGAGATGAAGGACTGAGAAACAAGCATCGGCTCAGAAGGGTGAGGTAATGGAGAAAGAACTCCCGGTCCCAGAGATTCAACACTTCCTGCTCCCGAAGCGGAAGGAATCGCTGGACATCCTGGCGGACGACTCCCCAATCGACCGTACCGATCCTCTTCTTTAAGGTCGTCCCCACCCATTCGGGATCGACCTCGATTCCTTGGCCGGCCCACGGACCCTGCTGGTCGATGGAACGGCCTAAGAGTCCGAGGTCCGGAGCGATCTTTTTGTTGACATACCAGATGAAATCGTACCAGTCCCGACCCTTCACGTATGTTCGACAGAGCATCGCGCCGATCTTCATGGCGAAGCCGGATTCAAGGGATTGGGTCGTGATGGCCGTGGTTACCGGAAAGGCGAGGTAGCTCGTTTTAAAGGCTGACCCGACGGGAGGATTCACATCGATCTCGAGCTTCACCTTGATGAGTTTCCGGGGGTCCCTGGAATACGGTAGGGCGGGGGCGAGGTCCTTGCCGAAAGAGTCTGTCCGGAGAAGCGCCTTTTTGACCGCCGTCTTATCTTCGGCCTTAGACTGAACGTCGAAGCCGAGGCCTTCGCCGTATCCGTCTCTGACGACATGCTCCAGGTATCTTTTCCAGCTGAAGCCCGGGTCCGGCCTCTTCAGAAAGAAGTCCAGGTCCTCGGAGAAGCGGTTCATCCCGTAGACGATGCGGAGGCACGTTCCGCCATGAAAAACCGCCTGCTCGCTCGAAAAGAGCCCGGCCCGGGAAAGGCTGGCCAAGACGTATTGCTGGACGATCTCCTGGAGGACGTTTTCCTGGTCGATCACGCTGGCGATCGAATATTCTTTGAGTTTTTCTTCGAGGACCCGATGGATCATGTCTTCGACTCCCGATACAGCCCCCGGAGATAATCCGTGGTCCGGCGGCTCCTGAGGCTCTCACAGATCTCGTCCAGGCTATCGAAGGAAAGTTCTTCGAGATCGTCCGGCTCGATCCGCATGGATTCCGTCAAGAAGGCGAGGCCGTCTTTTGCCCAGAGCACGTCCTTTCTCGTATAGATCAGGTCGGCAATGGCCCTCAGGGGAGTGGCGACGAAGGCCCAGCTTCGGCCGTCGATCTTGAGGGCTTGAACGCCGGCCCTTGGACTTGCGGCTGGAACGCGTGCGAAGCTGAAAATGCCGACCGGCGTTTTGAACGTGCGGCTTCGAGTGGACGTCACACTGCTGACCTGAAAAACCGCCTCAGGGATGAGGCCGTGATGGGCCAACGCCGACTCGAGGCTCACATGGGAGGGGGAATGCAGGGTCGCGGCGATGATGAATGGGTGGGGGTGAGTTTTTCGAAACTCCGGGGCGAGCAGGAACAGCCCTGGCTTGAGCCGGATGATCTCACCTGCGGCGACGGCGCGATGCACGAGCACCTTCCGCGCGGCCTCGGACCGGTCATCGAGGAGATTCCGAACGGCCGTTTCGTCGAAGATGCCCCCTGGAGGAGAGAGGCGGAAGACCAACTCAGTCACGGTTTGCATTGTGCTCTTAGGTTACAATAATCGTAACCTTATTGCAAGAGATGGAAGAGCGCATTTCGTAGCTCTACGCGAGCCGGTAGGGGATGAGCACGAACGCGTGTTTCTTCTCGTCGAACCCCCGGGCGTCCCTCGTGACCAGCTTGAGGCCGTGCCTTTTCGCCAGCGCGGCCTGAAGGGCGTCCGGCAGTTTCCAGCGATACTTCCGCCTCAACTCCGCGGCGATCGTCGCATCGTCTTTTGTTAGGGGAACACACTCGAACTTGTCACAGAGCTCGCGGGCGCGGCGTAGGAAGAAAGCAGGGACATGAGAAATCGGGGACATGTAACAATTCTCTGGAATTGGTACGTGTCCCATGATTTCCCGCCTTAAGTTCGTACGTGTCCCCGTTCTTGGATTTTCTACGTGCCCCATGATTTCTCGTCCTAACCTAGTGCGCGTCCCATGATTTCTCAACTCGCCCTGGCCGCTTCCGTTAAAATGTCCAAAACAGGGCCAAAAACTCCGTTTTAAGCCGGAAATTTGACCCGGAAATAGTAATTACTCAATAAGTTGTGGGCGTTAATCGGCCAAGATGATTTCCTTCAGTT
>CAZZCH010000131.1:0-5420 GCA_964652895.1 uncultured Eubacteriales bacterium | reverse complement strand
GGGTCAAACCTACCTTTTGCAGCAAAAGGTAGGTTTGACCCCCTCTGGTTTTTTATTTCACGGTTTTAATAACGCGGATGGGAAGGATGATGGAGGGGATACCCTTGAACTGGAGGATGCGCTGGATGCTATAGGCCGTCTGGTTGTGGAGGAACCGGGTGAACAGGTTCTCCTCCTCGAAGACGAGCTTGCCGACGAAAAAAACGGCTTTATTGTACTTCCGCTGGATCTCCTCGCAGCGGGCCTCGACCTCGGACAGGGTGTCGACCTCGACGGAGTGGAAGGACTCGGCGTGGAAGCCAAAGTTGTTGGACAGCTGGACGTATTTTTCGAGCTCCCCGGCGATGTGGCTTTCCAGGTTCTTGACCTCTTCGGCGCCCTTGAAGTTCTTCCAGTCGACGACGCCGACGGAGATGAAGACGAAGTTCTTGAAGTAGTGGGGGAAGATGCGGTGGATGTTCAGGAACGAGTGGATGCCCAGGCCGCCGAAGTTGCGGACGAAGAGGACGGCGGTGGGCGCCGATTCGTCTTTGGCCGGCGGCTCATGCTTCCCCGCCATCGGCGGGACCTGCGCTAGGACGTCGTCCAGGCGGCTCATCATTTCCTTGACCCGGTTGTAGTGCCTCCGGACAAGGGCGCAAACCGCGATAAACGACAGGGTGATGACCAGAGTGATCCAGCCGCCTTCCTTGAACTTGATGGACACTGTTACGACCAGGATCGACATGGACATGAGAAGCCCGATAAGGTTGATGGTCAGCTTCTTGCCGCGGTGGGGGGCCGGCGTCTTCAGCCAATGGAGGCACATGCCCAGCTGGGCCAGGGAGAAATCGAGGAAGACGTTGATGCTGTACATGACGACGAGGGTCTGGACCGAGCCTCTCGTGAAGATGAGGATCAGGGTGGCCGCCGCACCCATGAAGATGATGCCGTTCTGGACGACCAGGCGCTCGTTGAGATGCATGAATCTGTTCGGGACCCAGGAGTCGATGGCCATGTTGCCGAGGACACGCGGCCCGTCGATAAAACCCGTCTGGGCGGCGACGAACAGGATGGCCCCCTCGGACAGCAGGATGGCCCCCAGGAGCCAGACGCCCAGCGGAAAGCCGCCGATCTTCCATGTGCCGATGAGCGTTTCGATGAGCGACGCGTTAAGGGTCTTGCCCGCGGCGTGTTGGACGTTGGTCAACAGATAACACACGAGGAGCCCGCCCGCCGTGAAGGATAGGGAGGCGGCCATATAGAGCATCGTCCTTTTTCCCGTCTTCACCCGGGGAGGGCGGAGGATCTGGAGCCCGTTCGCGACGGCCTCGATCCCCGTATATGTCCCGCCCCCAAGGCTGTAGGCCCGGAAGAGGATGAAGGCCATGGCCCCGAAGCCGAGTTGCTGGATGCCCTGACGTGTCTCCCGGATGGTGTCGGCGAATAGGGTCGGCGTCGCCGAGACGTTGGAGAAGATCCCATAAAGGATGAGGCCCACGTGGGAGATGAAGAAGAAGAGGAAGATCGGCGTCAGCGTGGCCACGGACTCCTTGACGCCCCTCAGGTTGAGCAGGACGAGGGCGAGCGTGACGATCAGGATGAAGGTCAGCTTGTGCCGAAAATAGCCCGGCGGCAGAAAGCTCAGGACGGCCTCGACGCCGCTCGAGATGGAGATGCTGATCGTCAGCATGTAGTCGACGACCAGGGCGCAGCCCGAGATGAGCCCGAAGACGGGCCCGAGGAGCTTGGTGGCCACGACATAGCCGCCGCCGCCGGTCGGAAAGAGCTCGATGATCTGCGAGTAGCTCAAGGAGATCGTAATGACCGTGATCGCGGTCATGACGGCCAGGTAAAGCGCCAGGTGCTTGTGGTCGCCGAGCGAAAGGAAGGCCTCCTGGGGTCCGTAGTTCGACGAGCTCAGCCCGTCCGCGCCGAGGCCGACCCAGGCGAAGAAGGCGATGAGCGACAGCTTATGGAAGATGCGGGGGTCTTTGACGTCCTTTTCCCCGCCCAGGAGGATTTTCTTTGCTTTTTCCCAGGAACTCATGTCCCCCCGGCCGCCTCGGTCCGGCATTCCACCTGATTCATGGTCGAAATATATAATGAAACGCCGCCCGGCATCAAGACGCTTATTTGACAGAACCTGGGGCGTGTGCTACTTTTTTTAACGGATAATCATGAAGATCAACATTTTCAAGATCATCGCCGACGCCGACATCGTTGTCCAGCTCATCCTCCTGCTCCTCGTTTTCTTCTCCGTGTTCTCCTGGGCCATCATCTTTTTCAAGTCCAAGACGATCAAGGCGGGCTTCAAGCAATCGGCGAAGTTCCTGGACGTCTTCCGCCGCAGCAAGAGCCTCTCCGACGTCAACGACGCCGCCAAGAAGCTCCGGGCCAGCCCCCTCGCCGTCATCTTCCTGGCCGGCAACAAGGAGTTGGCCTACCAATCGAAGGCCTCCGCCGAGAACGGCTGGAGCGCCGCCAAGACGGACAGCCTCAACCGGGCCCTGCTCAAGGCCTCCAACGCCGAAGTGTCGCGCCTGGAGAAGATGATGTTCTTCCTGGCCACGACCGGGAGCGTCTCGCCGTTCATCGGCCTCTTCGGGACGGTCTGGGGGATCATGATCTCCTTCTTCCGCATCGGCGCCACGCGGTCGGCCAGTCTGGCAACGGTCGCCCCGGGGATCTCCGAGGCCCTCATCGCCACGGCCGTCGGCCTCTTCGCCGCCGTGCCGGCCGTCATCGCCTACAACTACTTCCTCGGCCGCATCAAAGACCTGATCGCGGACATGGAGGACTTCTCCCTCGAATTCCTGAGCATCGCCGAGAGACTCCATGGCTCTTAGCACGCAATCCCTGCCCTCGGGCTCGCGCAAGAGGCAGGTCGGCACGCACCTCTCCGAGATCAACGTCACGCCGTTCATCGACGTCATGCTCGTTCTGCTCGTCATCTTCATGGTTACGGCGCCGATGATGCAGTCGGGGATCGGCATCAACCTGCCCCAGGCCGAGACCGACACCAAGCCGGCCGAGGAAGGCCTGACGCTGACCGTCACCAAGGACCAGTACGTCCACATCGGCGACTCAACGATCAACATCAACCTCCTCGAGCGCCGCCTCACGGAATATTTCTATAACAAGCCGAAAAAAGTCGTCTACCTCCAGATCGACAAGGACGTGCCCTGGGGCGTCGGTGTCCGCGTCATGGATATCACTAAGAAAGTGGGCATCGAGATCGTCGCCATCATTACCGAACCCATCGACGTCAAAGACAAGAAAAAATGACCGCTGTCCGACTGGCCCTGCCGCAAGCGTTCAAGCGGGCCCTCGTCGTTTCCGGCATCCTCCACGTCGTGCTGATCATCCTCATCGTCGTCTCGCCGTCCTTCTCGCGCTCCCAGCCGAAGGGCCTCGTCCAATACGTCAATTTCATGGGCGGGGGCGGAAGCGGCGGCGGGACGGGGGGCGGACCCGGGGGCGCGACAGTCACCGCTAAGACCGAGCCCCTTCCGGCGCCGAAGAAGCCGGCCCTCCGCGACCTGACCGTCGCCTCCAAGCTCAAGCCCGAGGCCAAGACCTCGATAACCCACCCCGTCGACAAGCCGAAGACGAGCAAGAAGGCCTCCGAAAAAACGACGGCCATCACCAAGCCCGAGCCCTCAGCCCCGGCCGGGGCCGTGACGTCCGGGGCGGCCGGACAGCAAGGCGGCTCGGGTTCCGGCTTCGGCCTGCGCTTCGGGACGGGCGGTGGCGGCGGCACCGGGGGAACCGGCGGCACCGGCTCCGGCACGGGCGACCCCTTCGGTGTCGGCAACTTTCCTTTCCAATTCTATCTCCAGATGATCTCGGACAAGATCACGGCAAACTGGTTCCAGTCCCTTGTCGACCCCGGCGTCGGCGGCCTTCTCCAAACCCAGGCCTATTTCCGCATCTACAAGAACGGCACGATCTCCGACATCCGCATCGAGGTCTCGAGCGGCGTCGAATCGTTCGACCTCTCGGCCCGCCGGGCGATCTCGAACTCGGCGCCGTTCGCGACCCTTCCGAACGAGTACGACGGCCAGTACCTCGGCATCACCTTAGTCTTCGAGCACGCCAAATGACCAAAACAAAAACGCTTCTCGGACTCCTCGTATTTCTCGCGGCTTCCGGAGTCTTCGCCCAGCAGGAAGTCGTCCTGAAGATCAGCGAAGGGATGCCCATGATCCCGCTGGCCCTGCCCGAGTTCGTCGTCCGCTCGGCGTCGCCGCAGGTTCAGGCCGCCGCCCAGGAGATCCACCAAGTCCTCGCGGACGACGTCAAGTACAGCCGGATCTTCCAGCTCCTGCCCAAAAGCTATTACGACTACATCGGTCGGCTGGTGACCACGGACAAGATCAACTTCAAGGACTGGGATGGGATCCAGGCCCGTCTCCTGCTCACCGGCGAGGTCCGGGAGGACGGCAGCCTCGTCGTTTTTGACGGGAAGATCTATGACGTCAAGAGCGAGCGTTTCATCGTCGGCAAGCGCTACCAGGCGGAGAAGAACGGCCTGCGCCTCGTCGCCCACAAGATGGCGGACGAGCTCCTGAAGCTCCACGGCGAAAAGCCGATCTTCACGACCAAGGTCGCCTTCGTCTCCAACCGCGACGGCAACGACGAGATCTACATGATGGACTATGACGGGGCCAACCCGACGCGGATCACCTTCAACAAGATCAAGGACTATATGCCGGCCTGGTCCCCCGACCAGAGGACGATCGCCTTCACTTCCTACCGCGGCGGCACCGCGGGGCTCTACCTCCGCAACATCTACGAGGGCAAAGAGACACCGGTCTCCACGAAGGGGACCAACTTTTCCGCGGCCTTCTCGCCTGACGGCAAGAAGCTGGCCTTCTGCTCGACGATGACCGAGGAGGGCAACGCGGAGATCTATATCCTCGACCTGGAGAACATGAAGACGAGGCGGCTGACTTTCAACAGCGCCACGGAAACCGCCCCGTCCTGGTCGCCGACGGGCCGCGAGATCGCCTTCACGACCGACCGCCTCGGCTCCGGCAGCCCCCAGATCTACATCATGGACGCCGAAGGTTCCAACGTCCGCAAAGCGAGCTTCGGCGGCAACTACCACGACTCCCCCGCTTGGGCGCCGACGAGCGATCGTATCGCCTTCGTCTCCCGGGTCGACAACACCTTCGACATCTACATTCTCAGCCTCAGGACGAACCAGATCACGAAGCTCACCGAAAATAACGTCCGCAACGAGTCGCCGAGCTGGTCGCCCGACGGCCGGCACGTCGTCTTCGCTTCGAACCTCTCGGGTTCCATCCAGATCTACACGGTCGACTACGACGGGGCCAACCTGAAGCGGCTGACCGACCGCGGCGAGAACAAGCTCCCCAGCTGGACGAACTAGGTTCGGCCTCGGGGTATCGTCGTCGTCCGCGCGGTGATACGTT
>CAZZCH010000130.1:0-5513 GCA_964652895.1 uncultured Eubacteriales bacterium | reverse complement strand
GAATATTCAGAATCCGCTCCCTGCCGCCCCTCCGCTACGGGGTCTATGCACGGCCCCCATCACTGCCCGGGCAGCATACAAGGCTGAGTTCGCCGGCCGTATATGCAATTTCAGTACGTCCACCTTGAAGCCGATCTCGAAGTAGCGCCCCCTCCATGGGAAACCGGGCTCGGTGTAGAAGTAGTCATTGAAGACGTTGCCGAGCCGCATGAAGATCTCGTAGCGGCCGTTGAAGGCGTAGCTGGCGATGGCATCCAGGTTGAAGTAGGAGGGGATGGTCAGCACGGTGCTCGTCGTCGAGTTCCACCACCAGGAGGTCGAGCCGAACAGACCAAATAGGTTGAGCCGGACGCCCTTCGCCGGGAGGAAGGCGAGATCGAAGTTGAGGTTGTGGCCGGGCTGGGCGTCCAGGGGCCGGTCGTCGGTATCGTTCCGGTGGTCGAGGTAGGTGTAGTTGACCGTCCCGGCGAGCCAAGAGAGGTTCTTCTGGACCTGGACCTCGAAGCCGTTGATATGGGCCCTGCCGACGTTGAAGTAACGGCGCGTCCCGTCCGGCAGCCGGACCGTATCGATGAAGTTCTTGAAACGGTTGAAGAAGGCGGACCCGGTGACGTAAAGCGGACCGTTCCAGGTCGTGGCGAACTCGAGGCTCGTGCCCGACTCGCTGAGGAGGTCGGGGTTGCCCGAGCTGCTTGAGTACAGAGAACGCATGGACGGGAAGCGGGATTTTCTGGCGAAGGAGACGTGGAAGTCGAGGGCCTCGGTCGGCGTAAACTTGACCCCGACGAGGGGGTTGACGGATGTGTTGTTCTCGCCAGGCGTGTACTTATCGATATAATCCAGGCTGAGCCCGCCGATGACCTTCCATGCGTCGGTGAGGCTGAAATGGTCTTCGAGGCCGGCCGACAGCGTCCCCTGGTCGAACCTGTCCCAAGGCAGGCCGGCATCGTCCTGGATCCGGGCGACGTCCTTCTGGTAGAGCAGGCTCGCCTTGAGCGAGTTCGTCTCGCCGGTCGGGATGTCGGCCAGGGCGAAGCCGCCGTAGACGGAATTAGCGTAGGTGCTATGGGAGTCGAGTTCCGTCATCTCTGGGTCGGCGAACCAGTCGAGCGTGTTGTCATAGTTGACATAGAAAGCCCGGAAGCGGAGGACCGAGTTGCCGCCGAGCGAAGTGAAACCGCCGGCGTTGAGGGTCGACCGGTCCCACTTGGGGAAGCGCCAGTAGCGGGCCCTCTGGGTGAAGAGTGCTGCCGGCATGCCGTACTCGGACTGGTAGAGCCCGCCGTTGACCATGATCTCCGTCGAGCTCGAGGGCGTGTAATAGAGCTTGGCGTTGAGGTTAAGGCGCTCGAAGTCGCTGTTGGTCCGCAGAGTCTGGCCGTCCTCCGGGTCGGGGTAATAGAATCCGGCGGAGTTCTGGTACAGGGCGTTGGCCGCTAATGCGAAACGCTTCCAGCTGGCGGACGTGTCGAGTCCCAGGCTCTTCGTGTCCTCGTCGCCGTAGCTTCCCGAGAGGGACAGGCTGGGCCGTTCCGTCGGGCGCCTGGTGATGACGTTGACCAGGCCGCCCAGGGTGTTCGGCCCGTAGAGGACCGAGGACGGGCCCTTGGTTACCTGGACCGTGTCGATCCCGCCGGCCGAGACCGTCTTGAGGTCGAAGGTGCTGAAATAGGGCTCGTAGACCGGAACGCCGTCGATGAGGAGCGCGATCCTATTGGATCCGATACCACGGAGCTTCAGACTGTAGGTGTCCTTGTCGCCGAACGTGACCATGGAACCGGGGATGAGCTTGAGGATGTCGGAGAGGTCGCGCGGCTTGATCTCGTTGATTTGGGTCGCGACGACCGTCGAGACCGTGGCCAAGGGAACGTCCTTGGGGGCCTTGCCGATGACCAGGATCTCCTCGGTGATCTTGACCGCCTTTTCTTCTTCTTTTTTCTTGGCCTTCCGCTGGTCCTTCGCATTCTGGGCGAGGGCCGGGGATAGGCCCAGGGAAAGCGAAAATATCATACAGCCGGCGAGGATGAGTTTGGGAATGGAGCGCAGAGGTAAGATCACGATGTTCTCCTTTTCGAAATGGAAGGAAAAACCGTTTCCCGTTTTTCCCTAACGGTCGGAGGGCGTGGCCGGATAAGGCGTTAGCTCCTCCGACTCGGAGAAAGGGCGCAGGTTATCACGGACCGTTATGATTGTAAAGACCCGTTGATCTCCCCTAGTTCCCTTCGGCTGGTTTCTGCAGCTTGCTATGGCGGACGCCGTACATGAAGTAGATCGCCAGGCCGACCAGCAGCCAGATGCCGAACCGGATCCAGGTCACTTTCGGCAGGCTGGCCATCAGGTAGAAACAGAAGACGACGGTGATGAGCGGGGTGAAGGGGACGCCGGGCGTCTTGAACTTCCGCTCGACCTCCGGCCGCGTTTTCCTCAGGACGATGACGCCCACGGAAACCAGGATGAAAGCGAACAGCGTGCCGATGTTGCAGAGGTCGATGATCATGGGCAGGGGGAAGAGGCCGGCGATGAGCGCTGTGGCGATCCCGGTGATCCAGGTGCAGATATGAGGGGTCTGATGCTTGGGATGGACCTTGGCGAAGGCCGCGGGCAGGAGGCCGTCGCGAGCCATGACCATAAAGATGCGGATCTGGCCGTAAAGCGTGACCAGAAGGGTCGAGATCATCCCGATGATGGCCCCCGTCGCGACCAGGGCCCCGCCCCACTGGATGCCGATACGGCCCAAGGCCGCGGGCAGGGCGTTGCCGACATCGATCAACTTATAGGGGACGATGCCCGTCAGGACGAATGCGACGGAGACGTAGAGGACGATGACGACGCCCAGACAGAGCATGAGCCCGAGTGGGACGTCCCTCTTGGGGTTTTTAGTCTCCTCGGCCGCCGTCGAGACGGCGTCGAAGCCGATGTAGGCGAAGAAGATGATGGCCGCGCCGGCCATGACGCCCTTCCAGCCAAAAGGCATCATGGGATGGAGGTTGGCCAGGTTGATATGGCGAACGCCGAGGAAGACGAAGAGGAGGATGACGGCGATCTTGACGAGGACGATGATGTTGTTGATCTTGGCGCTCTCACGGATGCCGATATAGAGGACCCAGGTGATGAGCAGGGTGATGACGATGGCCGGGACGTCGACGATGCCGCCCGATAGGACGATCTTATGGTTGACCGTGGTGATCGGAGGGGTGAGCAGGGCCTTCGGCAGCTTGACCCCGGCGCTTTGGATGAGACCGATGAAGGTCGTCGACCAGCCCGAGGCCACGGCGCTCGCGGCAACGAGGTACTCGAGCATGAGGTCCCAGCCGATGATCCAGGCGATGACCTCGCCGAAGGCGACGTAGGAATACGAGTAGGTGCTGCCGGCGACCGGGAACATGCAGGCCAGCTCCGAGTAGGTCAGGGCGCAGAAGCCGCAGGTGACGGCGGCGATGATGAACGAGAGCAGGATGCCGGGTCCGGCGAGCTGGGCTCCCTGTCCCGTGGCCACGAAGATGCCCGTCCCGACGACGGAGCCGATGCCCAGCGCGGCCAGGTCGACGGCGGTCAGGTTCTTCTTGAGCTGGGTATGACTGGCGGCCTCCTCGATCTGGGCCGGAGTTTTCGTCTTCCAGATGTTCATGCCGGGCCTCTCTTTCAGGCGGTAAAAAAAGGGATTATATCCCAGTCCGGGCGGAAAGCAACCCCCCGCGGCGGCCCGGCGGCTTTGACTTGCCGGGGGGGGGTGTGCTATTAAAAACGGGATGAAGATCGTCGCCGTCGTCGGCTTTTCCGAGAGCGGGAAGACGCGTCTCATAATCCGGCTCATCGGGGAGTTCAAGAAACGAGGGCTTCGGACCTGCGCCGTCAAGCGCTGTTCTCACGGCTTCTCCCTGGACACCGAAGGCAAGGACACCGCGGACTTCACCGGGGCGGGCGCCGACGGGGTGGTCATGGTTTCGCCGGAGGGCTGGGCGGCGCTGCGCAAGTCGCCGGTCGCGGATGTCCCGGCGCTGGCCGGCCGGCTTTACCCCGACGCGGATATTGTCCTGGTGGAGGGCGGCAAGGATATCGGGGGTTTGCGTAAGGTCGAGGTCCTACGGGCCGGCGTCTCCGAAGTTCTGGTCAGCCGCCCCGACGAGCTACTCGCCGTCGTCGCGGACTTCCCCCTGCCCGATGGGCTCCCGGTCCCCATCTTCAAGCCCGAAGAGACGGCGGAGGTCTGCGACCTGATCCTGAGGCAAGCGGAGGGCAATATGACCGAAATCAAGCTTGAAGTTGACGGACGGGAGGTCAATCTGAATCCCTTCGTCCGGACGTTCATCGAACGGACCGTCCTGGCGATGGTCACTTCGCTCAGCGGGATCGACCCCGAGCCGAATAAGATTTCCCTGATCATCGAAAGGGGAGATGCGGCCGGGAAGAAGGGATGAATTCGGTGAAGGCCGCTTGGAAGCCCGGATCGGTCGCTTTCGCCAGGGAGTTCTTCTCTTGCCGGGAGCCGGATGTATTGGCCGTCCTGCGGAAGAGTTCGGTAGGCATTGCCGGCGCAGGTGGACTGGGGTCCAACGTGGCCGTCTCCCTGGCCCGGGCCGGGATCGGCCGGTTGGTCATCGCCGACTTCGACAAAGTCGAACCTTCCAACCTCAACCGCCAGCAGTACACAATCGACCAGGTGGGGGAGAGGAAGGTCGAGGCGCTGCGCGACAACCTGCTGGCCATCAACCCCTATTCGCTTTACGAAATCCACGACGTCCGGGTCAACCGGAGGAACGCGGCCGGGATCTTCGCCCGTGTCGACGTCCTCGTCGAGGCCTTCGACCAGGCCGAGGCCAAAGAGATGCTCATCGAAACGGGCCTGGCGCGGTTTCCCGGCCGGCCCATCGTCGCGGCTTCGGGACTGGCCGGCTACGGCATGAACCGCAAGCTCCACACCCGCCGGCTGGGGAATCTCTACATCTGCGGCGACGAGGAAAGCCAGTCGCCGAAGGGGATCAGCCCCATGGCCCCCAGGGTCGCCCTGGTCGCGGCCATGCAGGCCAACCTGGTCGTGGAACTGCTAATCAAATGGAGAGGTCGTCATGTTACAGGGTAGGCCGGTTTCCCGGGCCTAAGCCTTTCATTCCCCTCATATTACCCTTCATTATCAATCGCTTATGGGTGCAAATGCGGCCCGAACTGATTAAGCGGTTTTAAGTCATTTTAAGCCGTTTTTAGTATCCAACTAGCCAAAAACTAGCCAATTGCTCCGGGCCCCTGTCTGAAGGCCCGCGCCTCTTTCAACCTATGTCGTCCACGCTTCCGGCGCGGCGCACGACTCTGAGGGTCTTCCCGCCGAATCGCTGGCCGGCTCACATCGGAAGGGTGGCCGGGGTCCGTCGGGATATCCGCGGCCGGGGATCCCCTGAACAAGCGGCTCCCGGCGCCCCTCGAAGCCCCGTCGCCCTAGGGGGGGGTATGGGGCTGCCGCTCGTGTGTTTCGTCAAGGGAAAATACCCGGAAAAATCGTCTAAAATTACCCATGAGTC
>CAZZCH010000129.1:0-5597 GCA_964652895.1 uncultured Eubacteriales bacterium | reverse complement strand
TCGGAAGAAGTTCGGGCAATCGGGTCGGTGGTGGCCTTGCCATCGAAAATAACCTGAGTTATCATGAGATCATGAACAACACAGGGGATATTGGAAATGGATTTGGGTTGAAGAGATTGAAGAGCCTGAAGTTCATCCTGCCGGCTACGGCCGTCCTCCTCCTCCTCGCCTTCGGCGTTTTCGGCCTGGCGTCCTCGCTTCTCCAGCAAGAGGATCCCGTCGAGCTCGTCAGACGGAAAGGCACGGCCGGGATGAAACTCAAGGATGGAAAATCCATCATCATCCAGAACGGAAAGCTCTTCGTGAGATCAGGGCGTTCCCTTAGGCCTTTGCTGCCGGAGCAGACGCAGATCGCGGTGATGCGGAACACTTCGGGCATCAACAGCAACGGAATTATGAAGCTCACCGAAGAGGCCGTGAAGTCGAAGCTGGGAAATCTCTATAACCAGAGTTACAGGATTCACAGCAGCTTTGAGCTTAAGGGCCAGAGGGGCAACGAGCGCACGGTCGTCTGCCACCTGACCTTCGAACACAGGAACATCTGGTACGCCGAAGAGCGGACGATTGAAATGGATGTCACTCAGAGCGGGGCGGCCTACTCCCTCAAAGAGGTGAGGGCCCCGCTCACCGCCGTCGCCCAGCCGTTGAGAACGGCGGCTCAGAAGGTGACGAGGCCCGCCGCCAAGCCGGTCCCCGCCAAGCAATTGGCGGTGGCGAAGCCGGGCCTGACGGCGAAAACCCCATCGTCCATCAACACGAGCGTTACGAAAAAGGTCACGGCCAAGTATCCAAGCTACCAGGCCCTCCCGATCCACACCATCCTCAAGGAATTCCCGGTCGGATTGGTCCCGCGGGGTCCGACGTCGAAGGGGTTGGCCAACACCGCCTACCCCGAAGTCGTGACCGCGGAGGAAGCCACGGACCAGGTCTACACCCTGTTTCTCCTCGCGCTCGGCACGGCCAGGAAACTCGTCGGTCCGGCCGAAAGCAGCAAAGACAACGTCCTCGACTACCTCCGGAACGACGACAATCTCATCGCCTGGAACAACGTCGGCCACGGCAACACCTCGACGCTTTTCCAAAACGGGACGAACATCCTCTCCGGGGACATCTCCGGAGGCGCGTCTCCTTTCAAGGGCCTCAGCAATTGTGTCTGCCTCGTCAACGCGTGTAAGACATTCAACGACCCCCTCAAAGCCGCCATCATCGGACGCGGCCCCCGGACCTACATCGCCGGGGTGATCAACCTCCCCATGGTCACTTCCGAGGGATCCAACCCGAACTTCTGGTTCAAAGTCCTCTTCCAAGGCAAAACCATGTCGGTCGCTTACAACGAGACGAATAACGAGGCCGGATTGAACGGCTATTGGGGCTTCTGGGGCGACTCGGGGGTTTTCTAGACCGGCGCGGGCGCCGGGAAGCGATGAAGAGAGCGGTGGCGATTGGAAGCGTCGGATTTATCCTAGGTGCGTTGTTGATCACGGCGTGTCATCGGGTCGAACCTGACATCTGGGTCGTCGAACGCGACGTACCTCAAACGCGGAATCTCATTCCCGTCCTGAACCGGAGCATCCTCTTAGCGGCCGGACCCGGCGCCGCGGCGACCTGCGGGGTGACATGGAGGCTCGCCGAGCCGAACGTCCGAAAGGGGGCGTTCTGGCCCGAGTTCGGGACACGGGCCAGGATGGGCCTGCCCGTTTTCATCCCGGAGGGTTTCCCGGCTCCCGAGCCGCGCGTCCTTGAAGGGCCTGAAACCATCCTCGAGGGCGAGGAGGCGGTGCTTCGCTGGTCACATATTGAACTCGAAGCGAACGATGGCGTAGCCATCCATGCCACGACGTGGCTCGGTCCTCCCGACATGTTCCACACACGCGAGGGGATGAGCTTCGGCGACATTCACGTCGATACCGCGTACGAGGCGACAGTGAGGGACGTGGGAAACGGATCGGAGTCCGTGACTCTGACCTGCCGCCTCACTTTGAGGAACACCCATTCCGAGCCCGTCGAGGGTCTGGAGTTCGCGTTCTTCCTCCCGAGGGCTTTGCTCGACAACACGACGGGCGGGGAGATTCCGCTTCTCGAATCGTTCGCCTATCGGGCCGAGGGATTCTCCGATGCCGTCCCATTGGACCTCCTTATCATTGATGGTTTGGGACGGGGGGCTTGGGGACCGCGCTTCACCGTGCAGAGAGACTCGCTTGGAGCCGGGGAGAGCATTTCCTGCTTCGTCGAGGCGACGGGGATGATTCTCGAAGGGGAGGCCCTGATTGTGCCGCTCGTCTCACTCGTGGCCCGGGTCCAGGCAAGATACTGGCCTTCGTCCGAGGTGGAGGTGAACCCACCGGGCGAAATCCACTACTCCGATTACACGCATTTCAACCTGGTCGTCGCCGACAGCCGGCTATTCAGACTGAAGAAGGGGGAGGCCCGGGTGGAAACGTCCTCCCCGGAGGTGCGGAGATTCCTGGGAACGGGTCTATCCGACGAAAAAGATCTCCCCCTGCAATAATTGAGATGATCGGGGAACCAAAAGACGGGGTGCGGGTCAACGGGTCTAAATTGTCCCTCAACCGCTCTGATTCCCCAGGGTCACACGGAAACCCTGGAGACCGGGAAGATAGGGCGTTCCAGGAGGGCCGAGGCCCGTATGGATGCCAACCGGGACGTCCAGCTCTTCGGCCAGCGCGTAATAGGGCTCCAGCCGCTTAGCGTGCGATTCTGCGGATTTGATCAGAAACAACCCCTCCCCTCATAAATAGAGGATAGCCCGACCATATGCTGGAGTTAAGAACCCGAAAGCGGGAAGGCCTGGGCCCCGCGGGAGAAAGTATGCCGACACCTCTGGATCGACATGAGCGGGGTGGGCCAGTTGACGCACTGAAGCTAGACAATTATGCTATTTATAGTTCAGATTCATAAGAGCCTAGATACGGATTTTTGGTCGATTTGGAAAGACGGAGGATGCGTATTCAAGAATGACTGAAGTATGCATTCCGGCACTTGCGGAAGGGTTGGGGCTATTCCGCGGTCAACGTGCTCGGCCTGGCCGATCGGCTATCTCGCGCTGAAAGATTGGCTGCGGAATTTCGCCTACCGGACCGAGGTCACTCCCGTTGTTTTCATTCTCTCCGGGCTATTCACCTTGGCCATCGCCTTGATCACCGTGAGTCTTCAAACGATGCGAGCGGCCCAGGCCAATCCGGTGGAGTCCCTGCGATACGAATGAGACAGATCAGGCTTCTTTGTCTATAGAAGATACAGGCCGATACGGGTTTCTCTTATCTCTTTATATCCAGCGGGAGGCCTATGCGGCGGAGCAAAGCCTGAAAGCGCGTGTCGCCATGCAAGGGATCCATGTCAGGCATGCCGAGGTAGGCCAAATTCTGATCATGATCCTCGTACGCCTTATAGAGCCAGGCGATGGCCCGATCCTTGTCCCCGGCGTCGAGATAGCGCGTGGCGATGCCTAAAGCACTGTTATGTTGGGATTTCTCGTACCTTGCCGCCAGGACGTCGGCGATGCCCCGCTGCGCGCCCTCGTATCCGCCTTCCGCGAGACCCCGATCGAAAGCCGCAACGCGCTCGGGATCTTTGGCGATCCTCATCCTCTGGTCGGCCAACTGCTCGTCACGCATGCCCTTGACGATGTAATAACTCTGGAATTGACTGAGGGCGATCCTCTGCTTGGGATCGATTGCGAGCCCTGCGCGCGCGGCGGCGAGGCCATCGTCGTAGCGCCCGAGGTACTGCAAAACCACGGCGTACATAGCGTGGTAGAGCGCGTTGAACGGGTCCAGCTTGAGCGCCCGCTCGCTGTGCTTGAGTCCCTCAGCGGCACGTCCCCTGTTAGCCAGAAAATGGGCGTAATAAGCGTGGGCATTGGCGCCATTGGGATTGAGATCGAGGGCCCGCGCCCACTCGGTCTCGGCCCCGGCCCAATCCCATTCGCTCCACGTCAGGAACGAAGCCAGAACCTCATGCGCCTCCGCGGAATTTTCATCCAGTTCCAAGGCCCGAAGCGCCGCCGCTTTGACCTTGGGCGATTCACTGTACGGCACTATTCCCATCTGCCGGCGGGCAAGCCAGACCCATGCGAGGCCCGCGTAGGCCTGGGCATAGGAGGGGTCCTTTTCGAGCGCCGTCTCGAACCAGCGCTGGGCGGCGTCGAGATCGCCCGCCTCCAGCCTCTGCCAAAGGGAGAAACCCTTGAGATAGGCCTCGTAGGCCTCCGGGTTGACCGTCCGGGCAGATGCCAGGCGGGCCTGCTCGGCCGGGAGCAGCTTGACCGCCAGGGCTTTGGCCACGCTTTGCGCCAATTGGCTCTGCACCATCTGGATGCCCGAAAGTTCGCGCTCGTAGGTATCGGCCCAGAGCTGCGTCTGGTCCGTCACTTGGATCAGCTCGACGGCGATGCGGACTCGTCCCGCCTCACGCCCGGCGCTGCCCTCCAGGATGTAGTCCACCCCGAGCTCGCGGCCGATCTGATCGATGGGCATTTCGGCCTTCTTGTAGCGCATGACCGAGGTGCGGGCGATGACGCTCAGGGCCTGAGGATGGAGACGTCCGAGCTGGGTGATCATCTCCTGCGTGATGCCGTCGGAGAGGTACTCCTGCTCCGGATCGCCGGACAAGTTCGCGAACGGCAGCACGGCCAGCCGGATCGCAGGCTCGGCGAGGCTTTCGCCCCCCAGGATCCGGTGACGCAGGCCTCCGACGTCGAAGCCGAAGAGCAGAAGGAGGAGAACGGCCAGGCCGGAGGCGAGAATGGAGCTCGCCTTCCATCCGAAGTATCGTCTCCTCACCTTTCTCCTGGCCTTGATCGGCCGGAGGCCTCCAGCGACCGCCGCGAGGTCTTGCCGAAGCTCATCCATGCTTTGGTAGCGGTCGGAGGTCCTCTTGGCCAGGGCTCGAAGGACGATATTATCCACCCCGAACGGCAAGCCGGCCGTGATCTTCGAAGGCGGTTTCGGCTCCCCGCTGAGGATCGCATGGATGACCGTCTGGTCGCGGTCTCCCTTGAATGGAAGCTCGCCCGTCAGCATCTCGTAGAGGACAACGCCAAGGGACCAGATGTCCGTGCGGTGGTCGATCTCCCCGCCGTGGGCCTGCTCGGGCGACATGTAGGGCACGGTGCCCAGCGTCGTCTGGCTTTTCGTGAGCGACAACCCACCCTGAAGTTTCGCCAGCCCGAAGTCCATGACCTTAGCTTGCCCTTTGGCGGTGATCATGATGTTCGCGCTTTTGATGTCCCGGTGGACGACCCCCTTCTGGTGGGCCTCCTCCAGACCGGCGGCGACCTGGCCCGCGAGGGTCAGTGCCTCTTCGACCGTCAAGGACTTTTTCCTGATCTTGTCCCGGAGCGTCTCCCCTTCCACGAATTCCATGGCGATGTAGGGCCGTTGTTCGGACTCCCCGACCTCATAGATGACGCAGATGTTGGAGTGGGAAAGCGCCGCGGCCGCTTGGGCCTCGATGAGGAACCTGTCCTTGAGGTCCAACGCGTCCATGAGGTGCGGGGGGAGGAACTTCAGGGCGACCTGCCGTTTGAGCTTGAGGTCCTCGGCCTTGTAGACGATCCCCATCCCGCCCCGGCCGAT
>CAZZCH010000128.1:0-5662 GCA_964652895.1 uncultured Eubacteriales bacterium | reverse complement strand
TTTTGGGGGAGTCCGCGATCTCTTGGAGGTAGAGGTCGGCGGCTTCGGCCAGCCGGTTCTGTTTCTCGCGGAGTTGGGCCAGGTTGTAGCGCAGGCTCTGGAGCGTGGAGTTGATGGCCGAGGCGGCACTCAGCTGCTCTTCGGCCCGGGCGAGATCGCCGTCGCCGGAGCGGTTGAGATAGATCGCTGCCAGGCTGTTGTGGGCCGAGGCCGATTGGGGGTTCCCGGCCAGACACTTTTCGAAGTAGGGGACGGCCTTATCCGGCTCGTTTTGGTTGACCTTGAGGGTGCCCAGGAGGAAGTAGAGTTGGGAGTCGTCGAATCCCCGGGCGAGGTAGTCGAGGACGAACTTTTCGGCCTCGTCGGGGCGGCGCATGGCCTGGTAGCAGTTGGCGATGTTGATGACGGCGAATGAGTCGTCGGGCTTGAGATCGAGGGACTTCTTAAAGGATTCGATCGCCTCCTCGAACCGCCGGGCCTTGTAGAGAACGTTGCCGAGCCCGAAGTGGGCGTCGGAGATGTCCGGGTCCTCGGCGATAATGGCCCGGATCGTCTTGATGGCCTCTTCGGGGTCGCCACCGAGACCGCTATCGCGGGCCTTCGACAGTTCGTTGAAGACGCCGATCTTGTCCCTGGGGTTGGCCAGTTTCTTTCCCGCGAGTTTCGAGGAATCCGTGAACGAGCCGATGTAACCGAGGGCGGATAGCTTCTCCCGCGTCTCCTCGTCGACCTTGTTGACGTCCACTTCGAGGCCGTTCCGGCCGGCTTCGTTGATGAGGGCCTCCGCCCGCGCTGAGAGGTCCTCGAAGACCTGCTTCTGGAGGTAGACGAGGTTCTTCTCCTCCCCGGGATCCTGGCCGAGGTCGTAGAGTTCCGGTACCGGGGCCAGGATGAGCTTGAAGCGGCCGTCCTGGACGCTCCGGAGCTCGGACCAGCCGTAATGGTAACGGGGGTAGTAGGATTCTGAATAGGCCAGCCGCTCCTTGGCCGCGCCCGGACGGAAGAACGATGGGACGAGACTCGAACCCTGGACCTCGGCGGGGGCGGGGATCCCGGCCATCTCCAGCACCGTGGGCATGACGTCGACCAGTCCGACCGTTTCCGCCGATGTCACTCCCTGGAGCCCCGGGAACGGCGTGACGATGATCAGGGGCACATGGAGGGCGGCCTGGTAGACGAAGAAACCGTGCGTCGTCTCATCGTGCTCTCCCAGGCTCTCCCCGTGGTCGGAGGCGAAGACGAGGAAGAGATTGTCACGGAGTCCGTTGCTGCCGAGGTAGTCCCAGAGCCGGGCGAGCTGGGTATCGGTATAGGCGATCTCGCCGAGGTAGGGATTGCGGGGGTACTCGCTCTTGAACGGCTTGGGAGGCTCGTAGGGCGTATGAGGGTCGTAGAGGTGGATCCAGGCGAAGAATTTCCCGTTCTTTTTCTTCTCGTTCTCGAGCCAGCCGAGGACCTCGTCGATGACCTCGTTCGCCGGCCGCTGGACCTCGCCGAGAGAGATCTTCTCGTAGCGGCTCAGGTCGAACTTGTCGAAATACGTGTCGAAGCCCTGGCCGAGGCCCCACTTGGAGTCGAGAACGTAGGCGGCGACGAAGGCGGCCGTATCGTATCCCCTGTCCTTGAACGTTTCGGCCATGGTCACGAGCTCGGAGGGGACGACGAATCCCCCGTTGTCGCGCACGCCATGGAAAGGCGGGAGCGTCCCGGTCATGATGGTGGTGTGCGAGGGCAGGGTCAGGGGCGTCTGGCTGATACAGCTCTCGAAGCGGACACCCCCGGCGGCGAACGCATCCATGGTCGGGGTCCGGACGGCCGGGTTGCCGTAGCAGCCGACCTTGTCGGCCCGGAGCGTGTCTACCGTGATGAGGATGACGTTATAGTCCCGGCCTCCCCGCAGCCGGCCGAAGTCCGGCGTGCGCGGGCGGAGGAGAAGGAAGGCGGCCAAGCCCCCGATGGCGAAGAGGGCGGACACGACCAGCAACGGAAATTTTCTTTTGGTCATAGCAGAAGACTATCTTAGCATGAAAAAAGGGGACATGGTATTGTGTCCCCTAAAAAAAGAAGGGCGGCGGGAATTCCCGCCGCCCTCGTGCGTCTGCGGTGTGCTTGAGCTTAGAACATCAGCCGGATACCGACGCGCGCCTGGCGCGGAACGCTGATGCCGTAGAGATCATGTCCGTCGGTAGAAGGATAATCGCCGGGGTTCCAGTCATAGCCGATGCGCGTGCCCCAGGATCTGATGGTGTTCGCGTTGAAGACGTTGAACACGTCGACCATCAGTCCGAGGCGGTACTTGCCGGCCAGGGTGAAGATTTTTTCCAGTCTCAGGTTGAGGATCTTCTCCATGGGGTAGTGACGGGAACCGCGGGGTTCCGTGAAGAACGTGATCCGGCCCTGGTTGTACGGCGACGACAACGTCCAGAGTCGTTGCGTCCAGGCGTCGCCCGTGATCCCCCAGAAGTAGCCCGTCAAGCTGATGTCGAAGGGCAGGACGTAGGTGCCCTGGATCTTGATCATGTGGGTCGGGTCGTTGGTGAGGTGGCCTTCGGCGTTGATCCAGCGGTTTGGATCGCTCTTGTTCCCGCCCCAGCCGATGTCGGTGCCGAAGCTGTTGTCGATGGTCCCGGTGGCCCTCCCGTAAACGTAGGAAGCGAGCAGCTGCCAGCGATTGGAGAAGCGCTTATTGAACAGGACCTCGACGCCCTCGTATTTCCGGTAGGGCACTTCGAGGATCCAGGGGAACAACACGGGGTCGTACCTCATGTTGGTGATGAGGTAATCGGTGACCCCCACCGAATCCTCCGTCTGATTGTAGACGGTGAACGTCTCGTCGAGAGTGGCGGAGTAGGCCTCCGCTTCGGTGTAGTCGGCGGCTCTGTCGTAGCGTCCGATGGTGTCTTTCCATTTCCGGTTGATGTAGGTCACGCCGAAGGAGGTGTCCTTGAACAGCTCGCGCTCGATCCCGACCGTGAACTGGGCCATGTAGGGGTGCTTGATGTTGGGGTCCACCGTGTAGGCGGCGAAGGGGATCCGGAATATCTCGCCCCATTCTTCACCGTCGAGATCCCACAAGTAACCGATGTAGTCCTTGAAGTTCGCCGCGGGATTCATCCGGTCGTGGTAGCCGGTCAGCATGGCCTCGGTGAAGTGGCCGTAGTGAGCCTTGAAGATGGTCGTCTTATCGCCCAGGATGTCGAAGGTGAAACCCAGGCGGGGGGCCAGCCGTTTCGTCTTGTAGACGGATCCGTCGATGCCTTTGACGTCGCCCCAGTTCTGGCTGTAGCGGAGGCCGAGGCTCAGATTCAGTCTTTTTCCGACCTGCCAGGAATCCTGGACGAACATCTCCAGCCGGGTGTAGCGGGTGTTCGTGTCGTATCCCGCGTACTGGTAGGCCAGATATGGCCCCGAGTAGCCGTAGCTGTAATAGTCGACATAACTGACATTATCGCCCAGGGCGCCGCCCGTGCCGGTGTAGCCGTAACGGCTTCGGGCCATGGACCGCTCGAACTCGGCCCCGAACTTGAACTCGTGGGAGCCGAGGAGGAAGTCCTCGGCGTAGTGGGTCAGGCTGGCGTTGGTCCCGAAACGGGCGCGGTCGGCGTAGTAGTAATAGCCGGCACTGTCGTAGAGCATGTTATCGTCCATGTTGAAATGGGCGTAGGTGTCGAACCCGACCTCGGGATCGAGATAGTAGATACCCTCGAAATAGTTGCTCTTGAGATCGAAAAAGGTCTTCGGGCTGAGGATCTTGGTCAGGCTGAAGCTTACGAGCCAGTCGGGCGAGTCCTGGTTGACACAGGCCTCGGGTGACGTTGTGGAGCTGGCGCCGCGGTTTACGCCTTGATACTTGGTCCTCTGGAAGGCCAGATTCATGTTCAGCGTCGACGTCAGCTGGGAAGTCAGCTTGGCGAAGAACCGCGGCTGCTTGTAGGTGCGGTCCTCGGGGAAGCCGGTCGGGCGGTTATTGGTCTGGTAGTACTGGCCGCCGACGTAGAACCAGAGCTTGTCCTTGACGATGGGCCCGCCGAGGTGCCCGTTGATGTCCATAAGCTTCGAGCTCGGCGAGGTCAGATCGGGGAAATCCTCAAGGTAGGCCTGGTTGTTGTTGGCCTGCCAGAACTTGGAGTCGGCCTGGTAGCCCTGGAAATCGAACTCGAAATGACCCGAAAAGTTATTGCCGCCGGACTTTGTCACCAGGTTGAAGATGACGCCGGTGAAGTTGCCGTATTCGGCGGGCAGGCCGATGCCCATGACCTTGGCTTCCTCGATGATGTTGTAGTCCGAGAAAACCCAGGCCGAACCGCCCTCGGGATCGGCGACGTTGACGCCGTCCATGGAATAAGCGATGCCGGTGCTCTCCGACGCGCCGTAGGCGACGTCGTTAGTGACACCGGGGGCCATGTTGACGATGTTCGACGTGAATTGGTTATTAGGGACGTTCCTGAGGATCTCGTTCGACAGCGTGACCGACGCCGTCTCCGTGGACTTGACGTCAACCGTCGGAGACTGGGCGGTGACGGTGACCTCCTCGGAGATCGTCGCGGTCTTCATCTGGATGTCGATGTTCAGGGTGGACGTGGTGTTCACCCGGATCTTCTCGCGGATGGACGTCCCGAAGCCCTGGAGCTCGGCCTTGACCTGATATTCGCCGGGAGGCAGGGCCGGGAACCGGAATTCGCCGTTGGCGTCCGTGACGAACGTCCGAATGCCCATGAGGTTCGGGCTCGAGATCGTCACGTTGACGCCGGGCAGGGGCACGTTCTGCTCGTCCGTGATGACGCCGTGAACGGCGCCGGTTTCCTTGGATTGGGAAAAGGCGATGGGAGCGAGGAGAAGAGTGATTGCCAGGATGGATAAAAGTTTGTTTCTCAAATAGTCCTCCTTTACGTTGATACGCGACTTGCTTTTTAGCCGGGATGATTTACGGGCTTACCGGTTGCCACCTCCTTGCTAACGGACATTTTCACCCTCTGAATAAAGAAAACAACACACTGTAAGATAGGCAATTTTAATGCCAACTTCAAATATCATGCATCACGTTGATAATAAATAAAATAATAAATATCATGGGCGACCATGCATCCATTTATTTGGATGTTATCCAAAAAAACAGATTTTATCAAGAAAAATTTCACGAAAACGATGGCTGTCCTAAAGCCGATTTGAATTGGCCTGGACCATGTGCTATCGTAGTTTCCAGGAAGATAAGGTCGAACGTCCATGAAAAGCCGAGCGCTGGTTTTCGCATTCTCGCTTCTCCTCGCGACCGGCGCCCTGGCCGGCCCGGAGAAGCTTTCGCCGGAGCTTCGGGCCTGGCTCGAGGACGTTTCCCCGATCCTCACCCGGACGGAGCGGGCCGTTTTCCAGAAGCTTCAGACGAACGCCGAACGGGAGAAGTTCGTCCGTTTCTTTTGGCGGATGCGGGACCCCCTGCCCGACACGGCGGCGAACGAGTTCCAAAAAGAGTACGAGGAGCGCGTCCGCTTCGCCGACCAGAACTTCGGCCGCTCATCGCCGAAACGCGGCAGTCAGACCGACCGGGGTTTCTTCTACCTCGTCCTCGGGCCGCCGCTCGAGCGCCATTTTTTTACGACCGAATCCCAGGTTTGGCCCAACGAGCTCTGGTTCTACAAGGGGGCCCAGGAATACGGGCTGCCGG
>CAZZCH010000127.1:0-5774 GCA_964652895.1 uncultured Eubacteriales bacterium | reverse complement strand
GAGAGGCCCGAAAATCAACAAATTAGTCCCTTCTTGAAGTGCGGAATGTAGGTTATAAAGCGGACTTTAGACCCGAGAATGGGCCTCCCAGCCCTACAAAGCAAACCAGGGGGTTACGGTGATTCCCGAGCGCTTGAATAAGCGGTCCCCTCCATAGACAAGAACAGCCGGCGAGTCAGGGGTTCCGGCGAGTTTCTTCCAATAGTCCAATCCGTTGAAGAAATCGTCCGCCACGGTCTGAGCGGACTTGATCTCGACGGGGGTCAAACGGCCCCCCGAGTCGATGATGACATCGACCTCATGCCCGGCCGAGTCGCGCCAGAAAGTGATCTCCGGAGGAATTCCTCTATGGAGGAGCCACCCCCTATCCCCCTCTCCCATAGATCCATTCCGCAAGGTCGGTGAACACACGCCAGAAATCCTTCTGAAACTCTATGGACGAGATAAAACGCCGCCAGGGCCGTTCCCCCCGTCAGAAAGAAGAAATTCGAAATTTCCTCATTACGGCTCAATCCGGACAGGACGTTACGCTGGGCCGGCCCCTTGAACCCCTGGTCCGACGGCTTAAATTCGATCATAGACTTCCAGCATTCTGGCCCATTTGTTCCGCGCGAACGGAGTCAATCGAAGGTGAGGGAGGGCCGATCGGATCTCGGCCCAATCGAAAAACTTCCGCACGTCGACGACGCGCCCGCGCTCTAAAAACCTGGTCAGGACCCAATCCAACGCACCGCGCTCCGGGGAACGACACGCCTCCTCCACGTAAGCACGAACGGCTTTTTCCTCGGTCAACTCCGGATAGTCCCAGAATACGGCTTTCAACGGATTCCAGGCCGATCTTCCAACGGGGGCCGGCGTCGGCTTGCCCGCTTCCGGCTTCTCATAATCGACCGCCTCCGTTCGGTAGGGGGCGGGAGTTTCGCGGACCCGAATCGCGCCGCTGCGAAAACCGATTTTTTCAAAGTCCCGCTCATCTATTCCAGAAACGACGGCAACGGGTTTTCCGTGATTGGTGACGATGATGTCCTCACCCGCCGCCGCCCGGAGTATTTCCGACGTTTTGCTTTTAAGTTCCCGTACATTGATAAAACGCATGTCAAAGTCCTTTGTGACTACAAATGCAACCCAATTGTAGCTACAAAGGAACAGCGTGTCAAGTAATATTTTAGGGTCCTAATCCCTCGCCATATCAGATCGGCTCAGACTGAGCCGCGTTGGATCCGGCTAAGCCAATAAGGGCGATCGATCATGAAAATATAAATACCATACGGACGACCAAATGTTAATCATAAATGCAAATAGTCTGCTTTCAAAACCCTATCCGAGCCGATAGGGGATAAGCACGAAGGCGTATTTCTTCTCGTCGAATCCCCGGGCGTCTCTCGTGACCAGCTTGAGGCCGTGCTTTTTCGCCAGCGCGGCCTGAAGGGCGTCCGGCAGCTTCCAACCGTATTTCCGCCTCAACTCCGCGGCGATCGTCGCATCGTCTTTCGTTAGGGGAACGCACTCGAACTTGTGGCAGAGCTCCCGGGCGGGATGCGCCTCTTCCGCGGAACCTCCGCTGAGCACCTCGGCGCACGTGATCGCCGAGATGACGGCCTCGCCCTCCCCGAGTTTGTCCATCCATGCCACCGCCGGCTCAGCGGCCCTGAGATGGTCGATAAGGATGACTGAATCCAGAAGATATACAGGTTTCAAGACGAGCGTTCCCATTCTTTTCGCATGGCATCGACATAGTCGCGGCTGTCTCCCTTGATCGAGGTCCAAGCCCCGGCGGTTTCCCGGAGTACAGCCGCAAGGCTCTTCTCAGGCTTTTTCCGACGGAATTCTCTGATCGCCCTCCTGACCACCTCGGCGCTCGAGATTTCATGGCGTCTGCCGTAGGACTCGAGCCATTTCTTATCATCTTCTGGTATGGAAATGATCGTCCTCGTCATACGTGCCATCCTGGTCACCTCGCCGAATATATATCAGCAAGGTGATATCATGTCAATGGGTATCTCTCCGGCCCAAGTGCCCCTTCATCAAGACAGACGCGCCTCGGCCGCTCTTTTTCTCATATGGCTTTCGGCGCCTCAGGGTCGGTAAAGTCCTTGACAAATCTCCGTTTCTAGCTTAAATTTTGAAAAAATGAGGACACAGTTAGCGGTCCTTCCGATTTCTACGATTTAGGCGTTCCCATATTAGCCGCTTTCGAGCGCTCGCCCTCCGGCCATGACACGGGAGTGTTTTTGGGAAGGAAGGGGATTAGCGTGCCCGAGTTAGCCGCCTCGAAGGGCCGACTCCCGTCGTTCTATCTTCTCCTTGTTTTGTTCTCGCTGACGGCCGGGATCGTCACCGCCGCTTTCCTCTATTATCGGAACTGCGAAAAACATTATCGGGCAAAAACCGAAGGCCGGAACCGCGTCGCCTATGCCATCCAGGACGGTCGTGCATCTCGGGCGACATGAAGAGAAGGACGATGGATCCTCACGAAAAAACCACTCGCCGTGGGGGATATGGCTTCTTTTTGATTTTCATCGTCCTGGCGGCGGGCATAGTCGCCGGCGGTTTCTCCTTCTACGGAAATACTAAAAGACATTTCCGCGCCGAGATTGAGCTCCAGCTCTCAGCCATCGCGGAGCTGAAAGTGAGCGAGCTGGCGGATTGGAGAGCGGAGCATTTGGCGCCCGCCGCCGTCTTTTTCAAGAACGCCTCCTTTTCCGGCCTGGTGCGGCAATTTTTAGAAAAGCCAAAGGACTCGGTGGGGCGAGATCGCCTTCGGATATGGTTAAGCCGTTTCCAGGAGGCCATGAATATGACAGGATTTTTCTGCTCGATGCCCACGGCGTCGAGCGGATAGCGGTCCCCGACACACCCGAGCCGGTCACCGCTCATTTATTGGAGCAGGCTCCCGAAATCCTTCGTTCGGGCCGAGTCACTTTCGTGGATTTCCACCGCGCCGCCCCGGATGGCCCCATTCACCTGTCGGTCCTGGTTCCCGTTCTTGACGGCGGGGAAGACACTGAGGCGATGGGAATCCTTGTCTTCAGGATCGATCCCGAGAAAAATCTCTATTCCTATATCACCCGGTGGCCCACGCCCAGCCAGACGGCCGAGACCTTGCTCGTCCGCCGGGACGGAAACGACGCGCTCTATCTGAATGAGTTGCGGTTTCAAAAGAACACGGCCCTCAAGCTGCGCATTCCCCTCGGGCGTCAAGATGTGCCGGCCGTCAAAGCCGCGCTGGGGCAGGAAGGGATCGTCGAACGGGTGGACTACCGCGGCGCGCCGGTGATCGCCGCCTTACGCGCCGTTCCAAACTCGCCGTGGTTCCTGGTCGCCCGCATGGATGTCGCAGAAGCTTTCGCGCCTTTGAGGGAGCGCGAGTGGGTGATGATCGCGCTCGCCGGCTCTCTGCTCCTCGGCGCGGGCGGAGGGATAGGTTTTATCTGGCGTCACCAGCGCGCCCGGTTCTACCGCGAGCGGTATGAGGCGGCCGAAGCGCTGCGGGAGATGAACGATTATCTGGACAACCTGTTCAACTACGCGAATGCCCGATCATCGTCTGGGATCCGCAGTTCAAGATCACCCGCTTCAATCACGCCTTTGAATCCTTGACCGGGAGAAGCGCACAAGAGGTCATAGGCCATTCCCTGGAGAACCTCTTCCCGCCCAAGCTGGTGGAAAGCTCGCTGGGACTGATCAAGAAGACGCTGGCGGGGGAGCGGGACGCGGCCAAGGTGATCGCCGGCATCCGGGCCGCGATCGATGCCGAACCGCTGGCCCGCGTCGATTACGTCGAGGCCGTCGACCCGGTCAATCTCGATCCGGTCGCCGAGATCCGCGGCGAGTTTCTCATCGCCCTGGCCGTCTTCATCGGCTCGACGCGCCTCATCGACAACATCCGCGTTCACGTCTGAGGAGAACCGCCATGATCAGAGCCTTCCTCCGTTCGAAGATCCACCGGACCACCGTGACCCACGTCGACATCGAATACGAGGGCAGCCTGTCCCTCGGCGAGGACCTGATGACGGCTGCCGGACTCTGGCCCTTCGAGAGGATCGACGTCTGGAACGTCTCGAACGGCGAGCGGTTCTCGACCTACATCATCCGGGGGGGGGAAGGGCTCCCGCCAGGTCGGGGTCTACGGTGCCGACGGCCGCAAGGTCAAGGTGGGCGATACCATCATCATCGCCGCCTATGCCTACCTCGAGGACGGCGAGGTCGAATTCTTCACGCCCAAGATCGTTTTGATGGAAGAAGGTAACCGAATCGCCGGGATCAAGTAGGGGAGGGCAGCGGAGCTCAGACGCCGCCCTCCCATGTCTTCGAGCAGGTCGTCCTAATGACGGCCGAGGAGAGCGGAGAGTATGAATAGCGGCTGATCTCAAGAGGTGAGGCAGCCTGCCGTCGTTCGGGAAATTTTCCGGCCGTGCGGACCGGTCCTTGACTACAACCCACGACCGGCGATATCATCATTTCGCGATGGGAGGCATTTATTCCGAGTTCTGAACGCTCAACTCCGAACTTCATCCTGGCGGATCTGATTTGTCTGTCCTCCCCTGGTTATATGAGGTAAAAGAAGAGAGACATGAAAGAAAAGAAGATTGAAAAAGTGACTAAAAAGATAAAACCAGGCAAGAAGACCGAAATATTATCGCCTAAAAAAAAGGGCCCGATCACTACGATCAGCAGCCGCCGGAAAATTATCGGTGAGGTGCGCGACATCACCGAGCAAAAGCGAGCGGAGGAAGAGATCCGCCGAAAGTCGAAGGAATTGCAGGAGAAGAACGACGAGCTGACCCGCTTCATCTACGCCATCTCGCACGACCTGAGAAGCCCGCTGGTGACGATCCAGACCTTCCAGGGACATCTGGAACGGGACATCAGGAGCCAGGATGCAGCGCGGGTGGAAAAGGACCTGGGCTACATCCGCAACGCGGCCGACAAGATAGGCTGCCTGCTGGACGAACTCCGCCGGTTTTGGCGGGTCGGGCGCATCATGAACCCCTCCGAGGAAGTGCCCCTGCAGGCGATCGTGAAAGAGGCCCTGGACCTGGTGGCCGGGCGAATCACGGCCCGGGGGGTGCGGGTCGATCTCACGGAGGAACCGGTCGTGCTCTATGGCGATCGGACGCGCTTGGTGGAAATCTTCCTGAACCTCGTGGATAACGCCGCCAAGTTCATGGGCGACGAGCCGGTGCCGCGTGTCGAGATCGGCGTGGAACAGGCCGGCGGGGAGCTGGTGCTCCACGTGCGCGATAACGGAATCGGGATCGGTCCGGAGTTTCAGCCGTTGGTCTTCGGCCTGTTCCATAAGCTCGATCCCGGCTCGGAGGGCGAGGGCATCGGCTTGGCGCTTGTGCAGCGGATCGTGGAGTTGCATGGCGGCCGGATCTGGGTGGAATCGGAAGGCCTCGGCAAGGGCACGACGTTCCGGTTCACCCTGGCGAAGACGAGACGGGGAGTCGGCCGAGAGGAAAGAACATGAGCCAAGAAGAGCCCGTCAACATCCTGCTCTTGGAAGACGATCCGGCGCACGCCGAAGCCGTTCAGCGGGCTTTCCTGGATTCCGGCATGAAGGCCGTGGTCCATTGGGCCCAAAATCTGCGGGATTACCAGGCGCTCGCGGCCGCGCACACACCGGATATCGCCATCGTAGATCTCCACTTGCCGAACGGGAATGCCATGCATGTTCTGACATTGCCGCCGGAGGCCGGCCCATTTCCCATTCTGATCATGACCGGCCACGGCGATGAGCGAGTCGCGGTGGAGGCGATGAAGGCGGGCGC
>CAZZCH010000126.1:0-5834 GCA_964652895.1 uncultured Eubacteriales bacterium | reverse complement strand
TTTAAAAGCCACGGGCGCGATCAAAGACGCCGCTAACTCGGTAAACTCGGGCTAGTCTTCGACGGTCCCGGGGCCGCGCCGCGCCGATTAGTTCTCTATTGGTATGATGCACCTTCTTTATTTTTCTTTCACTTCCCGATCTTGATGGTTTTATCACGTTTAGGCTAGACTGAGCCATTTTGTGCAAGAGTTTGCACAATCTCTGCACAATTTTTTAGAGTGATTTGAGCCGTGCTGGTTATATCGACCGACCATTCTGCCCACGTATCCCCATTCTTACCTTACTCAACCTTATTGATCAACCCGTTTAGCGCGTGGCTGTACACATGACTCTGGATCATGCAATCAAGGTTCGAATCCTTGCTTCCCACGTATTGATGATGGGTTTCTTGTCGAGGCCGCATGGCAGGACGGAAAAGCCCAGGCTGATGTAGCGTTCGAGGCCCTCACGGAACGTCATGGCTACGTCCCCGCTTTCGTTCCAGGATTTCGTTGATGGTGAGGTGGGCGTCAGCGACCATCTGCAAGCTGGGATCCTCGCAGCCGGCGATGGTGTCCCGGGCCATGTCCTCGATATCCTCCAGCGTCGGATGGCCGGACCGGGGAAGCGTGTCCAGGATGCGCCCGAGGTCCCGGGGTCGAAATTCCTGGAGCTGTGCTTTCATCGTGTTTCCCCGGCCCTGCCGTCAAGCCGCCGGCTCCGCCTTCCGCTCGAGCTTTGCGATATATAGCACCAGGTCCGGGTCCTTCTCGTCCCGCTTGTTTTTGTTTCGGAATACCAGCACCTGGGCGCCATGCCCCAGCCCGCCCTGGTAGAAAGCGCCATCCTTGCCATCCTTCTTCCAGAGCCCAGCGAGCCTCACCATTTCGCTCATGTCTTGTCTCCTTCCTGTGTGAGCACCGTCCATGTCCGCTTCCCCCGTCCGAGGACCTGCGCAACGGATACAATTTCCTGCCGTTGAATCCATAACTCGATCGAATCACTCCTGAACCTCACCGACCCGCCAAAGCGAATGAACGGGACTCGCCGCTGCGCCACGAGCCGATAAACGTGGCCCGTCGAGACCCGAAGGAGCTCGGCCAGGTCGGCGGGGGTGAGGAGTTTCGACATGCGGGAGATCCTGCCGAGGGGGGTTATTTAATCTCCGGCGCAGGCAGGCGATATTTTTTCGCCAGGGCGTTCAAGGTGGCGAGCGCTTCCTCGGGAGTGACGCCAGAATGGAAGATTTCATCGAGCTCGTCGAGGTCCGCCGCTTTGAGGACGGCATTGGCCGTGGACTCATTACGGAATTTGATTTCGGGCAAGTAGTCCTTGAGCATCTCGAGCCGATGTGTGGATTTCATCTCCTTCGTCAGGCCCTGGAGTTTTTCTGCCTCTTCCGGCCACATGGAGAAAAAGGGTTGCCCCAGGAGGTCGCTCACCCGGTGCTTTATCGCCGGTGCGTAGTTGAGGCCAAGTCCCTTCTCGAGCGCCCTGGCGGCCGAATAGCTGATCCTGGTTTCCGCTGCCACCCACTCGAGAGTTTTTCCGGCCCGCTCCCTGGCTTCTTTCATGGTGACGAGTTTCTTTACTGTCATGTTTTGCCTCCTGCTACATTGTCATTATAGTGCTAATATTCACGGATAGCAATACCCCCAATTATTTTTTTTTGAGATTTTCAACGCTGGCCGGCTATTCAGGCTATCGCCCGCCACGCAAGAGAACAGGGCTTGTATTGGCCTCGAACCTGGTTATACAATTATGACAATTTCAGCGAGGAGGTGAACAGATGGCGATTACCTTGAAGTGCAAACTCCTACACGGAAGCCAGGTCCTTGATGAAAGCACAACATGCACTTTTTCTTGGATCCAACGGAATCCGCCGATCACGGGGGCGATCGAAGGCGAGGGGACCATCACGATACTGACGATGTTCCCCTTGTCGTCGAGGGGGACAAAACCCCATCAGTTCATGCTCTTGTTTAAATCTGCGTTCGTATCAGGTGTGGGGGAACTCGAGGAAATCCCGATTATTCTGATTCCGGACGACCTAATTGGTCAGGTGACGGCCAATTTTAAGATCGGGAAAGTCTGAGGGATTTCAAAACTATGCTCAGCGCAGAGAGCGGGATGCCAAGGATTTCCATGGGCTCTCCTCCTTAGGCAGTTCAGGATACAGGAGTTCGACTATCAATCCTTAAGGCTGGGGCAGACTTGATGCTCCGGATCCCACCATAGAATTTTTAGCACGTTGCCTTGCCTTATCCCCCAAAGCCGTTTTCTCCCGTTGAGCCGGAGGGAAACCAGGCCTTCCACATCATCCTGATTTATCTCTTCCAGCCGCTTTCTCGCTTCTGGGCATAAATCAGGTATTTTTACCTCGTGATTGTTCCTGTTGAGAATCTCGGGCCAATGCATCGTCTCAAAATAGCCGAGCTTTTGATGAAGCGTGCCCCATAGGGTTGTCGTATCTATATCAGTCCAATGCCACGGTCCGCCCTTGTCCAGGATTTTTATGTGCCAAGCGACTACGTCATCCTGGACTTTCGCCTCCACCCTTGGCTTTTTTTCTGATGGGGGATTGAACTTGGTGAATGGCCGCTTTTTTTTCAAAACTATTTTGAGGGGCGGAGACTACCGTAGTATTCACTCATGGAGGCGAGGGTAATCTCCTTGGTCCCCCGCTGGTCTTCGCTGGGGCCCTGCCTCGCATCCTTCCAGGGCGCTTCCATGTGGGTTAAATCGCTCAGCCATTGCGATGTCTTTTTGCCGTAAAAGTCCAATACTGCGTCAACCGTTTCCTTTTGACAAGGATTGAGCTTGTCGGGGTCACCAAACTTCGTGCTGGCAACTTCGTATTCGCCCTGAAATCGTTTGAAAAGTTCATAGACAACTGGGCCGTTTGCCCAGGCAAGTATTTTTTCGGGGAAGAGTGGCTCTTCATCCCAGACGAGCGACCACGCTTGAGAATAATATACGAGCTTCTGCAGCTTCATGGTCGTCATGGCACCCCGAATTTTTAAGATATATTCGGCCACGTCGAATACATTTATGGTGTTCCGTTTTGTGCGGGCTTTCATGAGTGCTTGTCCCTCAACCTGTTCTCAATGTAGTCTGAACAGGAGACGCTTGTCAAGTGGCCTCCCGCTCCCGCATAGAAAGGACTGTGCTCAAATTGTGCTCAGCGGATGCCGTAAGTGGTGCAAATATGTGTAAACATGCGACAGCCCGAAGGCTGGCGGGATGTGGATTAAATGGCTGATTTCTCGAGGAATAAGAGAGCGTGCCCGAGAGGATCCGACCCTCCGACCTTTGGATCCGGAGTCCAATTCCCTACCCTCCTGGACATATGGGGGAAAGCCCGTTTCCAGGGGGAAATGCCTTGTTTTCTTTTACGCACCATTAGTCAGAATTAGGCGGGTTTACGCATTTTTTGTGACATGGCTGTGACTCGGGGAGTGGCCTGCCCCACGAGAGTCAACGTGTTCTTGACTTCGATTCAGTGTCGGCGGTAACGTTGGTCTATGTCCGAGGTAGGCCGTTCCGATCCGGACACGGTGGAAATCTGCGATCAGACAGCGAATCGAAAGAATGTTGCTTTACCGCCCAATAGGCCTTCGTGAACTCGAACTGATTGCCGGAAGCGGCTGGACACGCTTCCCTCCACGTTTGGGACATAAGCCAATCTTTTACCCCGTGCTCTCGTTTGAGTACGCTGTACAGATCGCACGCGACTGGAACACCACCGATGAAATCTCCGGTTTTGCCGGTTTCGTTGCAGAGTTCGACATTGAAGAACCGTGTGTAGCCAAGTATGAACGGCACACAGTAGGTGGGTCTGTCCATCAGGAATTATGGATTCCGGCAATTGAGCTCGATCAGTTCAATAAGGCCATTCACGGGACCATAAGAATCACGGCTCGCTTCTACGGACCACGATTCAACGGTGAGGTGGATCAAACGACAGGGCTGCCCCGATCAGTGGGGAGCAGGCTGTTTGCGAACTAAGAAAGCGTTGCGTCCGCCACCGAGATAATGTCCTTCGGTAATCGGAGAACTTCTTCCCATCCAAATGGCTTTCGTCGAAAAAGAAGCCGGAGCCGGCTGCGTTCATGAGGAATGAGAAAAGGTGCCCCGGCGAAAGGCCGAACGGGATTGGGGCTTCCGCGCTTCTCCTCCTCCGAACTTGCGCTTTTCCTCTCTTCCGCCTCCGTACTTATTCTGTGAGGCGGATGTCGCGGGCTGGTTCCCGGATGGTTTCGCGATCTTCTGCTCCCTGCGCTGCTGAGGTTTGCGCGGAAGACGGGCAAATTCGATATCGCGGCCCGGCATTGGCTTCTTATAATCAAAGCCGTCCAGCGTGCGGCGCTCCACTCGATTACCGAGGACGCGTTCGATATTGCGGACCATCTCCCCGTCTTCTCGAGTCGTGAAGGTGAAGGCATCGCCGGTCTTGGCGGCGCGTCCCGTGCGCCCTATTCGGTGCGTGTACGCATCAGCGGTGTCAGGCATGTCGTAGTTGATGACGTGGGATATGCTTGAGACATCGATTCCGCGGGCTGCGATGTCCGTTGCGACAAGTATCTGATAAGAGCCGGCACGGAATCCGTCCAGCGCCGATTGCCGCCTGTTCTGCGAGAGGTTGCCCTGCAAGGACGCGACACGGTAGCCGGATTTTTCCAATTGTTGTCCCAAGCGCTTGGCGCGGTGCTTCGTGCGGGTAAATATCAAGACCGATTCCGTATCGGTATGACGCAGCAGTTCAAGGAGGAGCGCGGTTTTCAGATGCTGGTCGACAGGATAGAGCGCGTGCGCGACGGAGCTAATGGGTGCCGAGTAATTGACCTGAACCGTAACCGGGGCACGGAGGATCTCATGAGCCAGTTTACGGACATCCTCGGGCATGGTCGCCGCGAACAGGAGCGTCTGTCGTTGCGCGGGCAGATGTTTGATGATCCTCCTGACATCAGGCAGGAAGCCCATGTCGAACATCCGGTCTGCTTCGTCGAGGACGAGCACTTCCACGTGCGACAGGTCGATCGTGCGCTGGTTGATATGGTCGAGCAAACGTCCTGGACATGCGACCACGATCTCGACGCCGTTGCGAAGGCTCCGTACCTGCGGGCTTACGCCCACACCGCCGTAGATCGTCACGCTCCGAAGGCGTGTCGGCTTGCCCATGCTTACGATAGCCTCATGGATCTGCTCCGCCAGCTCCCGCGTAGGCGCGACGATGAGGGCGCGGACATGGCCGCGAGGTCCCCGTATCAGACGGTCGAGGATCGGCAGGGCAAAGGCCGCTGTCTTCCCTGTTCCAGTCTGTGCCAGCCCCATGACGTCGTGTCCCTTGAGGACCGGCGGGATCGCCTGCTCTTGGATGGGCGTCGGCCTGAGATAACCGATGGCCTTGACCCCGGCCGCGACATGGGGGTGAAAATCAAAATTACTGAATTCCATAAAAACTCCTATTTGTTCCTGTTCTGCGTTCGGGAGGAAGAAGCCAAGTGTATTCGGGAATTACGTTGACGTGGTTCTTATCCGCGCAAGGCAGTTATTTGCTGTATAGTCTATCAGTTATATGGCCACGCTGTCAAGTTGAAGGCGACGGCCAGATGAGGGCTCTGCCCAGACTGCGGATTTACGCACTTTTTTTGACATGGCGGGGTGGTCTGCCCTGCCTGAAACTAAACTTGTCCTGGGGCTGAGCGGCCGTTCAGGATGTGTCGAGTGGTGACATATTCGATAAAACGGTGTATTATTGGGTTGTTCATCCACCCCGCCTGATACTTGCGATGGCGCCGACCTAGCCTGAATTATGCATAAAAAAAGCTGTTTCCTCCTCAACATGTTGATT
>CAZZCH010000125.1:0-6653 GCA_964652895.1 uncultured Eubacteriales bacterium | reverse complement strand
AACTGAAGGAAATCATCTTGGCCGATTAACGCCCACAACTTATTGAGTAATTACACCGGTATGCGATAACTAGTTTATTATGAACGTTTTAGAACATAATAAAATCAAGAAAAAAGCCCTTCTTGAAGTGCGGAATGTAGGGTTTAAGCCCCGAAAATGCCCCTAAATATTGTTTATCTTATTTATTATCTATTAGATGCCACAGCCAAGGGAGAGGAAGAAACAGCCGGGGAGTCCGTCTAAACCATCGGCAAGCCATACATCGGGAGGAGCGAGACGATGAAAAATGCGAAGATCCTGGCGGCTTTTGCCGCATTGGCCCTGATCGGTTCCTTTTCCGCCTGCAAAGCCAAGATCGCGGAGGACGTCCCCGGCGATTTCACCTTCCACGGCCAAGCCATTCACCCCGCCGCTGTCAACGCCCTCTACCGGTCCGCAAGCGGCCAGATCAACCTGGCCGATTTCAAGACGAACCTGGAGGCCCGTCATTGGGCGGACCAGCCCGGCTGGTGGATCACCAATTTCGAGGAGGACCCGGTCAGCCAGAGATCGCCTTTTTTCGCCTACGTCGCCTTCGCCGGGCCCGAAAGTGGAGGCGCCGAGATCTATATCCTTTCGATCACTTTCAATAGCGGCGAGATGACCGACATCGACAACATCGTCCTTCTTCAGAAGAGCGGAAGTTGGCTCGGCTTGATCGGGTCATGGGATGAGGGCGGCGCCTGCGACGGCGGGATACTGAATCAGCGCATCGACGGCGAGAACTTCCTCTATTCGCGCGAGCTCACGCCCGGCGGCCTCCTCGACTTGGCGCTGGACGTCAAGCTCGACCTCGTCGCCAATGAAGACCTCGAAGCCACGAGCGAGAGCTGCTACGCCGCCGCCAACTACGTCTACAATATCGCGCAGGACCGCGAGGACCTCGTCTCGGTCCGGCTCTACGACGAGCCCAAGACGGACGAAAAAGGGCTGACGGATCAACACCGTTACCAGTCCTGTTTCAATCGGATCTTCAACTCTTACCTGGCCGAAGGCAAAATCGCGCTCACGCCCAAAGAGGTCGAGGAGTTCGCCCGGCGGTTCCGTGACGAATGCGTCAACCCGGCCGCGCCCGCGCCGACGGTCAAGCCGCCGGCTTTGTGACGGGATGATAACGGATCGGTGTTTTTAGGAGTCGTCCGGTCAGGGCGTCCTGTCGGAGAGAAGGTCCGCGGCCGAAGCGTTCTCGGCCACCTGTTCCGGGGACTTCGCCCCGGGGATGACCGCCCCCACGACCGGGTCGCGCAGGCACCAGGCCAGGGCCCAGCGGGCCCGCGAGACGCCGAGGGGGAGCTCCTCGACGGCGATCCGTTCCGCCTCATGGACACGGCGCGCGATCTCATCCTGGCCCAGCGTCGAACGGTAGTCCCCGGCGCCGAACGTGTCCAGCCCCCCGTATTTCCCGCTGAGGAAGCCGCTCGCGAGCGGGACGCGGGCCAGGATGCCCAGCCCGTGCCGCCGGGCGTAGGGGAAGACCTCGGACTCCGCCCTCGGGTCGAGCCGGTTGTAGACGACCTGGAGGACGCCGTAGCCGCGCCCGAAGGCCTCCCGGGCCTGGACTTCGCTGCCCGTGCCGCGGATGGAAACGCCGACGTTGCGGACCATGCCCGACCGGCGGGCGTCCTCGAGGAAGGTTTGGAGGCCGTCGTCAAGAAAAGCCTCGTCGCTCCCGGAATGGAATTGGTAGAGGTCGATCCTCTCGGTCCGCAGGGCACGGAGGGAGGCGATGAGCTGCTCCCTGATCTCCTCCGGCCGGAAGCGGTCGGTCCTGTCCATGAAGCCGTTGAACCTGTGGCCGAACTTGGTCGCGACGATCCAGCGGTCGCGCTCGTGCCGCGAGAGGTAATCGCCGATGAGGCGCTCGGCCAGGTGGTCGCCGTAGCACTCGGCCGTATCGATGAGGTTGATACCGGTCTCGGCGGCCCGGTCGAGGATGGCATCGACCTCGGCCTGGCCGAAGGCCTTGCCCCATTCGCCGCCGAACTGCCACGTGCCGAGGCCGACCACGGAAACTTGGAGGCCTGTCCGGCCCAATGTACGGTATTTCATTTAGCCCTAAATCATTTTAGTCGGAGGAAGGGGGACCGTCAAGAAATCAAAGCCACCCACTTGACAAGCCTGAAAAAAGGTGCTAATATTTTAGCATGCTAAATATTTAGCAGGTCAGCCGCGAAAAATACCGGAGGCGCCGCATGAAGAGCGAGAAGAGCTTGAGCCGGCGGGAACGGCAGATCATGGACATCGTCTATGAGATGAAGGAAGCCTCGGCCCTCCAGGTGCTCGAGCGCCTGCCCTCCCCTCCCGGCTATTCGGCCGTCCGGGCCCTGCTCCGTGTCCTCGAGCAGAAAGGCCACCTGGCCCATCGGCAGGACGGCCCCCGCTACATCTACTCGCCTCTCCTGCCGCGGGAGAAGGCCCGTCGACGCGCCCTCAGCCATCTCATGCGGACTTTTTTCGACGGCTCGACCGAAGACGTCGTGGCCGCCCTGCTCGACATCTCCGAGGACAGCCTTTCGGAGGACGATTACCGGCGGCTGACGGGACTCATCGAAAAAGCCCGCAAGGAGGGCCGCTGACATGGGCGGATTCGCCGCCGCCGGAACGCTCGGCCTCTTCGCCGAATATTTCCTCAAAACGACGGCCGTCCTGACGCTGGCCCTCCTCGCCGCCGCGGCCTCGAGGCGCCGGCCGAATTCACCGTCGTCAAGAAGATCCGCGAGGGCGATGGCTCAATCCAGATCGTCGTCGTGGGCCAGGGGACGGGTCCCGAAGACTACGAGCGGACCCTCGCCAAACTGAAGAAGGAACTGCCCGAGGGCTTCAAGCTCCTGGAACAAAAATTCGATTCGGAAACCGGGACGATGACGTTCAAGATCGCTCCCCCCGAAGGGAAGAAGATCGACGAGAAGCTCATCCGTAAGCTCGTCGACGGCCTCAAGGCGGAAGTGAAAAAGTAACCGGCGTCCTCCCTACTTTCTCACGCGCACCGGAAAGGCCGGCCGCTTCGGTTTGGCCGGGGGGTTGGCCTTCAGTTCATCCATCACGACCTTTATGGCGGCCTCGAGCTGCGGGTCCCGGCCCTCGATGACGTCGCGCGGCGTTTGCTCGACCTCGATGTCGGGCGGGACGCCGACGTTCTCGACGATGAAGCCCTCCTCGGTCCAGATGGCCAGGTTGGGCGCCGTCACCTGGCCGCCGTCCATCAGCACCGGGAATCCCAGGGTACCGACGAGGCCGCCCCAGGTCGCCGTGCCGACGAGCTTGCCCATGCCGAACTTACGCCACATATAGGGCAGAAGGTCGCCGCCCGAACCGGCCGTCTCGTTGACGATCATGACCTTGGGCCCCTGGATGGACGCGCTCGGCGTCTTCAGGTCAGCCCCGTAGCGCATGGCCCAGTAGGCGGAGACGGGCTTTCTCAGCCAGTCGAGGTAGTAGTCCGCGACCGACCCTCCCCCGTTGAAGCGCTCGTCGACGATGATGGCCTCCTTGTCGGCTTGCGGGAAGAAGTAGCGCTTGAAGTAGACGTGGCCGAGGGTCGTCGTATTCGGAACGTAGACATAGGCGACCCGGCCGTTCGTCGCCTCGTGGACCTTGCGGATGTTCCCCTCGACCCAGTCCCGGTTGCGAAGCGCCCCCTCGTCGGCGATGGGCACGACCTTGATCGTCCGCGACCCGCTGCCGTCGGGATTGGGACCGACCGCGATCTCGACCGTCTTGCCGGCCGTCGCCTCGAAGCGGGCGAAGAGGTTGTCGGGGGGGACGAGGTTCCGGCCCTCGACGGCCAGGAGGTATTCCCCGGCCTTGACGTCGACGCCGGGTTCGGCCAGCGGCGCCCGGAGCTCGGGCGTCCAGTTGAGCCCGCCGTAAATCTTCTTGAAACGGTAGCGGCCGTTCTCGACGGCGTAGTTCGCGCCGAGCAGGCCGCCGGCGACCCGTTTCGGCTCGGCGAGGGAATCGCCGCCGCCGACGCGGTGGTGGCCGACGGCGAGCTCCGAACACATCCATTGAATGACCCGGTTGAGGTCGCTCCGGCAGGCGAGGTGGGGCAGGAAGGCGGCGTACTTCGCCTTCATGGCCTTCCAGTCGGCGCCGTGGAAATTCGGGTCGTAGAAAAAGTCGCGGTTGATACGCCAGGCCTCGTCGAAGATCTCGGGCCACTCGGCCGCCGGGACGACGCGGACTGCGACGGCCTCGACATTCAGCTTGCCCTTTCCCGGCTCGGGCTTGCCTGCGGTCGGCAGTATGCTCCATGCGCCTCTCGAGGCGACGAGCATCTTTTTGCGGTCCGCCGTCAGCCGGAAGCCGAAATTGGCCGGCCCGACGGCCTCGTCCTTGCGCGTGGCCAGGTCGTAGACGCGAATGGAGGAATCGCCCGGTCCGCCCGAGGTCGACGTCGGCGGCGGATCCTCCTTGCGGTAGAAGATCTTGCCGTTCTCGCCCGCCTGGAGGTTGCTGTAGACGCCGGCCGGGATGGACACGGCGACGATGCGGTTGGCAAACCCGTCGAAGTCGATGCGGAATGCCTCTTGCGCCTTGGCCGGCTCGCCGGCCTTGGGCTTGTCGGCGGCCGCGGCCGCCTTGCCGGCCGGCTTTTCCGCGTCCGGCTTCTCATCCTTGGGCTTTTCCTCGTCGCTCTCCCGGGCCAGCGGATTGGGCAGGTCCTTGCGCAGGACAGCCAGGTAGAGGGCCGAGGTCCTCCGGGCGTCCTCGTTCGACATGTCGAACCACTGGTTCACGGGGCCGGCATCGGTCGAGGCCAGGAACCAGAGGTACTTGCCCTCGGCGTCGAAGGTCGGCTCGTCGACGTCGCTCAGACCGTCCGTGACGGGGAACGACTTGTCCTGGTCGAGCGAGTAGACGTTGACGCGGCGGAAAAAGGTCGGCGTGCCGAGGGTGTAGGCGATCCACTTGGAGTCCGGGCTCCAGGACGTACCCATGGCCGACTGGCCGCCGGGAATGTAGAGGTATTCCGAGGCGACCTTCCTTACGGCCCCGGTCTTGACGTCGATCCAGAAGAGCGTTAGCGAGTTGTCGGCGAAGGCGATCTTGGCGCCGTCGGGCGACCAGTTCGGCGAGCCGTAGAATCCCGCGCCACCAAGCTTGAACTTCTTCGGATCGCCCTTGCCGTCCTGAGCGCGGATGTGGAGGGCGTATTCGCCGGACTCGTCGGAGAAATAGGCGATCGACCTGCCATCGGGCGACCAGGCCGGATTGCGCTCGTGGACGCCCGGCGTCTGGGTCAGGTTGCGCGGATCGCCCTTCTCGGCGGGGACGGTGACGATCTCGCCCCGGAACTCGAAGACGGCCCGCGCGCCGGTCGGCGACACGCCGTCGGCGAAGACCCACTGCGGGCCCTTGGCGTAGCGCTCGCGGAGCTCGGCGAGGTCGGCGGCGACACCGATCATGAGTCGGCGGGATTTGCCCTGGGCGACATCGTAGAGGTGGAGAGAGCCGGCCTGCTCGAAGACGATCTGCCCGGCCCCGGCCGAGGCCGAGAGGACCGGGAAATCCTTGAATTCGGTTAATTGCTTGACCGCTTTGGAGGCAGGGTCGAAGGAAAAGAGGTTGAACTCTCCGTTGCGATCGGAACGAAAAAGGACCTTCCCGCCCACCCACATCGGGTCGACATCGTTCGAGCGGCCCTCGGGCTGGGGCAGCTTTTCAATGCTGTAATCCTTGGCGTTGAAGATCCAGATCCGCGAGAACCGGCCGCCGCGGTAGTTCTTCCATTGGTTGAAGGCTTCAGGGAAGGGGCAATAAGCGATGAAGCGGCCGTCGGGGGAGATCTCGGCGTCGGAGGCGTAGGGGACCTTCAGCATTCCGGCCTCGCCGCCGACCACGGGAACCGTGAAGAGCTGGGTATAGGCGCGGTTGCTGGAGAACCGGGAGGAGGTGAAAAGGACGGACGTTCCGTCCGGCGTGAAGCCCAGGACGATGTCGGCCGCCGGGTGCCAGGTCAGGCGTTTGGGGACGCCGCCGCCGGCCGGGACGATATAGACGTCGACGTTGCCGTCGTACTGGCCGCTGAAAGCGATGAGGCGGCCGTCGGGCGAAAAGGCGGGGTAAAACTCCGTCCCAACGTCCGAGGTGAGCCGCCGGACGTTCCGGCCCTCGAGGTCGGCCGTCCAGAGGTCGTTGGCGTAGACGAAGGCGATGCGCTCGGCCGAGACGGCCGGCTTAGTCAGCATTTTGGTGTCGACGGTGTCGACGGCCAAGAGATGGCTCGCACCGGACATCATGATCAGGATGAACGCGAACGCGACATTGCTTTTTCTCACGATGACCTCCTCGCAAAAGACGTAAGAATAGACTATACGTCGGGTGAAGCGCCGAGGTCAAAAATAATTATCTAAGATTATTGGATATCGGGGATCTGGACGCTAAATCCAGGGCCGAAGGGATCGTCTGAGTGAGCATAAGCGGTGATTTAGTCGGGCAGCGTGCCGGACGAGGGCAGTTTCAGGGGAAACCGCCAAAACGTGTTTGAGCTCGGCGTAGCGCACGCCGAGCGAGTTGTTTTGTTGCCGAGTCCGGTGCGATGACCGGCGTGAAAAATTAAACCCATTCGACTCCCCGGCCTTAAGCCCGGGGATATGCGCAGGGTTAATACT
>CAZZCH010000124.1:0-7052 GCA_964652895.1 uncultured Eubacteriales bacterium | reverse complement strand
GTCCCCTTCGGCGAGCACACGATCTCCTTCAAGAGGCCCTACAAGCGGCTGAAGTTCATGGACGCCATCGTCTCCTACAGCGGCCTCGCCCCGAGCCGGTTCACCGACCGCGGGGAGCTCATCGAATTCGCCGAGGGCCTGGCCCCCGAGAAGAAACCCCTGACCTGCGGCAAGGCCCTGGACGTCCTCTTCGACCGGTTCGTCAAGGACAAGATCGTCCAGCCGACGTTCATCATGAACCCGCCCAAGGAGATCTCGCCGCTGGCTAAGGCCTCCCGCGATAACCCCGAGGAAGCCGAGCGGTTCGAGCTCCTTGTTGGCGGAATGGAGGTCGCCAACGCCTTCTCCGAGCTGACCGACCCGGCCGAACAGCTGGCCCGCTTCGAGGACCAGGCCGAGGAGAAGCGGAAGGGCGACGACGAATCCCACCCCGTCGACATGGATTACGTAGAGGCCCTCGAATACGGCCTGCCGCCGACGGGCGGTGAGGGGATCGGCATCGACCGGCTGACCATGATCCTGGCCAACCGGAAGTCCATTCGGGAAGTCGTCCTCTTCCCTCTGCTGCGGCCGAAATAGGCGCATGAAGTTCGAACTGTTCGTCGCCCGGCGTTACCTCACGGCGAGGAGGAAACAGGCCTTCATCTCCGTCATCACCTCGATCTCCGTTCTCGGCATCGGCATCGGGGTCGCCGCCCTGGTCATCGCCATCGCCCTCATCACCGGCTTCCAGGGGGACGTCCAGGACAAGATCCTGGGCGCGACCTCTCATGTCATGGTCTCCGACCTCGGCGGCCAGGGGCTCGCCGGCTACGAAGGCATGGCCGAGAAGATCCGGGCCATTCCGGGCGTCGAGTCCGTGACCCCCGTCGTCTACAATACCGTGCTCATCACCGGGCTCGGCGAGAGCTCGGGGGCTTTGGTCAAAGGCATCGATTTTGACCGGGAGAAGCCGGGCGCCCCCTGGCTGCAGAAGCTCGAGGCCGGGCGGATCCCCGAGGGGGCCGGGCCCCGGGAAGGCCTCCTTCTCGGCCGGGAGATCGCCCTGAGGATCGGGGCCCAGGTCGGCGACGTCGTGGATGTGGTGACGGCCTCTTCGACCCTGTCGCCGCTGGGCCTTTTGCCGAAGCGGAAGCGGTTCCAGGTGACGGGGATCTTCAACACCGGGCTCTACGAATTCGACAACTCGACGGCCCTCGTTTCGATCGGCGTCGCCCAGAAACTCTTCGGCCTCGAAGGCCGGGCCAGCTACATCCAGGTCAAGCTGCGGGACATCTTCGCCGCGCCCGCGGTCGGCGAGAAGATCAAGGCGGCCCTGCCGCCCGTCGTCTACATCACGACCTGGATGGAACTCAACAAGTCCCTCTTCTCCGCGTTGAAGCTCGAGAAGAACATCATGTTCCTGACCATCACCCTGATCGTCATCGTGGCCGCTCTGAACATCATCGCCACGCTCATCCTCATGGTCATGGAGAAAACCCGCGATATCGGCATCCTCATGGCCATGGGCGCGACGCCCCGGTCGATCAACCGGATCTTTTTCTACCAGGGAGCGCTGATCGGGATCATCGGGACGGCCCTCGGCGTCCTCCTCGGCCTTGGCTGGTGCGTCTTGGCCAACGCTTTCGAGCTCATCAAGATCCCCGTGGACATCTACCAGATCTCCTACGTCCCGTTCCGGCTGAGGCCCCTCGACCTCGCCCTCATCGTCGGGGTCACCCTGCTGATCAGTTTCGTGTCGACCCTTTTTCCGGCCCGACGCGCAGCCAATGTGGATCCCGTGGTGGCGTTGAAATATGAGTGACCGCGTCCTCGTCGCCGAAAACCTGGGGAAAACCTACCCCTTGCCGAAAGGCGAGCTGCGCGTCTTCGAAGGCCTCGGTTTCGAGCTCGAACGGGGCGAACTCGCGGCCATCATGGGGGTTTCGGGGGTGGGCAAGACGACGTTCCTCAACCTCCTCGGCGGCCTCGACCGGCCTTCGGAAGGACGCGTCCTTCTCGACGGGGACGACTTTTTCGCCGGGACCGACCGAGAGGTCGCCGGAGTCCGCAACCGCAAGATCGGCTTCGTCTTCCAGGTCTTTCACCTCCTCCCCGAGTTCACCTCCCTCGAGAACGTCAGCTTCCCCCTGATGATCCGGGGTGTCTCGAAAAGGGAGGCTTTCCTGAAGGCCCGCGACATCCTCAAGGAGGTCTCGCTCGAGGACAAGGCCTATTCGCGGCCGAGCCAGCTCTCCGGCGGCGAACAGCAGCGCGTCGCCATCGCCCGGGCTCTTGTCAACGAACCCCGGCTCCTGCTGGCCGACGAGCCGACGGGCAACCTCGACTGGAAGACCGGGGAAAAAGTCCTCCGGCTCGTCCTCGACCTCCACCAGCGCAGGGGGCTATCTTCCATCATCGTCACCCATAACGAGAAGATCGCCCGTTACTGTCACAAGGTCTATATGATGGAGTCGGGAGAGTTGAAACTATTATCCTCCGTCCCGAGTTAATCCGGGTATGAGGTCCCCGGCTGCCCCAGGGGCCGGAGTTTTGACCAATACGGTCCGATATGGTATATGGTAGAAGGAAATCCGATATGAAAAAGCTCGTCCTGGCGCTGCTGCTCATCATCCTTCCCGGCCTTTTGTCCGCCCAAGAGATCCTGGAAAAGATCGAGATCGTCGGGAACGATCGGGTGACGCCGGAGACGATCCTTTACTATCTTACGGTCCGGGAAAACGAGCTATACGTCATCGACCAGTTCCGGCGGGACTTCCGCGTCCTCTGGTCGACGGGATTTTTCTCGAATATCAAGTTCGAGGAGGCCCAGGGGACGAGGGGCAAGATCCTGCGGATCACGGTCGAGGAAAATCCGGTTGTCAAGGCCATCACCTACAAAACGGGCAAGAAGGTCAAGGAAAAGGCCATCGTCGACAAACTGAAGGAGAAGGACCAGGCCATCCTGGCCTATTCCTATTATAGCCCCTATAAGCTTCAGCGGATCAGGGACACCATCACCGACCTCCTTTTCGAGAAGGGGCTTCTGGCCTCGAAGATCGATACGGAGATCATCAAGCAGGGCAAGAACGAGGTGGACGTCCTGATCAAGATCGACGAGGGCCCCAAGGTCCGGGTCGGGGACGTCGTCTTCGAAGGCACGACCAAGCTCTTGCCGAGCGCGCTCACGTGGTCGATGAAGGACAACCGGCCGCACAGCCTGTTCACCTGGGTCTTGGGCAAGGACGTCTACAAACAGAACAAGCTCACCGACGACGTCGATCTGATCAAGAAGAAATACCGGGAGAACGGCTACATGGAGGCCTCCGTCGGCCAGCCGCGGATCGAGGAGGTCGAGAAGCGGTCTCTCGTGTTCAAGAAGCAGAAGATGATGCAGCTCACCATCCCCATCACCGCCGGCTATCTCTACCGTGTCGGCGAGATCAAGGTCGAGGGGAGCAAGGCCCTCAACATCAAGTTTATCCGGAGCCTGATCAGGCTCCTGCCCGGCGAGGTCTACAGCACCAAGAGCCGGGAAAAAAGCGTCGACGACATCTCGGAGGTCTACCGGGACGGCGGCTACCTCTATGTCCAGGTCATTCCCGTCGAGAACCTCGACCCCAAGAGAAAGGTCGTCAACGTCACCTTCAACATTATCGAAGGGGAGGTTGCCTACCTCAACCGTCTCGACTTCCGCGGCAACATCTACACCAAGGACAAGGTCATCCGGCGGGAGATGATGATCCGGGAGGGCGACCGCTTCAGCCTGAGCATGTTCAAGAACAGCATCCTGCGGATCAAACAGCTCGGCCTCGTCGACCTCGAGAAGGACCCCGATCTCAAGCCCGATCCGAACGACCCGACCAAGATGGACGTCCAGGTCAACGTCAAGGAGCTCCAGCGGAACAATATCCAGTTCACCGCCGGCTACAGCGGCTACGAGGGCACATTCGTGGCCTTCAGCTACTCCACGGTCAACTTCCTCGGGGCCGGGGAGACCTTGGAGCTCACCGCCCAGCAGGGCAAGTTGGTCAAGAATTACTCATTCGGCTTCTCCGAGCCGTATCTTTTCGACAAGCCCATCACGGCGGGCTTCAACATCTACGACCGGAAGACCGACTACAGTTCGTTCGGCCTTTACAAGCAGAAGACCAAGGGCATCGACTTCACCCTGGGGACGAGGCTTTTCGGGATGTGGCGGACGAGCATGACGTACACCATCCAGAAGGTCAGCGTCGAGTATCCCGAGGGGTTGATGGTATCGTCGATCTACGGCTCCGGCACGTTCTATGAGAGCTCGATCAGCCCGACGCTCTTCCGGTCCACGATCGACAGCCCCCTGACGCCGACGCGTGGGACGCAGTACTCGGTGAGCCTGAAATATGCCGGCACTTTCCTCGGTGGCGCGATCGACCTCATCAAGCCCCAGATCGAGTTCACCCACTATCACCCGATCCTCGGCCGCGGCCCCAAGGCTCATGTCATCGGCTTCCACGCCCAGTACCAGTTCATCAGGGCGATCAACAACTCCGAAGTGCCGTATTGGGAGAAGTTCTTCCTCGGCGGCGAACGCTCCATTCGCGGCTACGAGGTCTACTCGATCGGACCCAGAAACACGAGCGGCTACAACTTGGGCGGCGAGAAGGCCGCGGTCTTCAACGCGGAATATATCATTCCCGTCGGTGGCCCTCTTTACGCCATCTTTTTCTATGACGTGGGAAATTCCATCCCTTATAGTGACAGGCTCAGGTTCAAAGACATGTACTCGTCGCTGGGCATCGAGGCCCGGCTCTTCATCCCCGCCCTGAGAGTGCCCTTCCGCCTGATCTTCTCCTATAACAACAAGAAGATCCGTACGAACGATCCGGATTTCGCTTTTCGTTTCGCCGTGGGCACGACGTTTTAAGGCGTACGGGCCTATTTGCCAACAGGAGGCTTGACATGAGGAGACAACTTCGACTCGTTACGCTGGTCGCGGCGGCCGCCATCGGGCTGGCCGGCCTCGTCCCCGCTCAGGAGGCGAGCAAACTGGGGATAATCAATTCCCAAGATATTCTCGATAAGTCCGTGGAAGGCCAGCGCGTCCTGGCCCAGCTCCAGGCGGCGAACACGAAGTATACCGAGAGCATCACCCGGCTGGACGACCAGATCAAGCAGCTCCAGAACCGGCTGAGCGCGCAGCAGCTGACATTGACCGCCGAGGCGGCCGCGGGGATCCAGGCCGACATCCAGAAAAAGCAGACGGATCGGCAACGGATGGCCGAAGATGCCTCACGGGCCATGCAGGAGCTCCAAGCGAGGAGCCTGGACCAGCTCCAGAGCGAGATCATGCCCATCATCGAGCAGCTCCGGAAAGATAAGGGGCTTGACGTCATTTTCGACCTGGGCAAGAGCGGGGTCGCGTTCATGAGCCCGGCGCTCGACCTGACCGCCGAGGTCCTTCGGCGGTATGACGCCCTCAAAGCGGCCCCTCCGGCCAAGAAGTAGACCCGAGCGAGGCCTGATCATGATCTCGATAGAACAGATCTCGAAATTGCTGCCCCACCGTTTCCCCTTCCTGCTCGTCGACCGCGTCATCGACATGGTCCCTGCGAAGACCATCGTCGCCCTGAAGAACGTGACATGCAACGAACAGTTCTTCCAGGGCCATTTCCCGGAATGGAAGATCATGCCCGGGGTCCTCATCATCGAGGCTCTGGCCCAGGCCGGTGCCATCCTCCTCTTCGGCTCCATCCCCGACCCGGAGAAGAAATTCATCGTCATGAGCAAGATCGACAAGGCCAAGTTCAAACGGATGGTCGTTCCCGGCGACCAGCTCCGGCTGGACGTCGAGTGGACCCGGGGGAAAGGGCGGATCTGCAAAATGGTCGGGAAGGCCTTCGTGCAGGGGGACCTCGCGGCCGAAGCGGAAATCTATGCTACCGTCCTCGACGTCGAAGACCTCAAAGAAAAAAAGAGCTCGGAACAGATCTAACTCGACAGCGGCCGGGGTCCCCGGACTTGCCCGGGGGTCCACTTCCGCCGTACTCGCCCGAGGATACAAGCCACGGGCGGGTGTCCCTTGACGCTGGCCTGCTCACCTCTCCCTCCGCGATAGCGGAGGACCGATCACTTCATCAGGAAAAGGGCGTCTTCGAGCTTGGAATTGTACGTGACACCGGAGAGTGTTATTTTCTGGGCTTCGGTCCCGTCGTTGAGAACGCGCATCGAGAAGGCGACCATCGTGCCGCCGACCTTCTGGTAATTGCTCAGAAAAGTCTCCTGGTCCACTTCGCCGCCGGTCTGGTCGATGGATTTGGCCTGCTGTTTGTAGGGGAGGTAGGTGGCCGGATCGAGGAAGATCGTGGTTTTGTGGCCGTCCGAGAGGGTCTGCTCGAGGACGATATAGTCCTTGTCCTCGATCTTCTCCTTGGGCTTCAGGGCGTAGGTGATGCCGAGCTTTTGGGGGTCGAGGAAAGCTTGATTGCCCAGGGCCTGGCGGGAGAATTCCTTGGTCATGAAATCGGGGAACTCCTCCGCCGCTCCGGTCTGGGGATTCGTGGACCAAGCTTTTTGTCCGTCGAACGCCTGGGTGATGGTCATGCCCAATTCGGCGATGTCGATGTCCATGCGGACTTTGTCGGGTTCCTTCTGGTAGATCGTGATGGGAGCCGTGATGGCCATGGGGCTGATGAACTCGACGGTTCCCGAAATGGTCGTGTCCTTGATGGCCTCGAGGGTCTTGCGTCCGCCCATGGCGTCAATCATCTTGTTCAGGATGTCCTGGGCCGTCTGCCCATAGCCGGGCAGGGCGGCGAGCGTCATCAGCACGGTGGCGCCAAGAATCCACGCCGTTGTTTTTTTCATAGATTCCTCCAAGTCTTGATTGAGTGGCGATCACCCGATAATACGGATATTCTAAACCAAAGTTCGACTTTTGCCAACCTCCGCACTTGTCCGGACTTTTTCGGCTATCCGCTTCACGGCCGTTCGAAAAGGATTGACCAGTTCTTAATTAATTGTAGGTTTGGCTATTTAATTACCTGACTTTGCCGCCATTTTTATACACTACACCGGCTAAGGAGCTTCGGATC
>CAZZCH010000123.1:5504-7282 GCA_964652895.1 uncultured Eubacteriales bacterium | reverse complement strand
GCCCGTGCAGGGCGAATTTGAAAACCAGGGCCGCGACAACGCTGGCCAGCGTGCCCGGGGCCGCGGGGAATAAACCGATGCCGAAGACAGTCGCCAGGATCTTCGCCGCGGTTTTCACGGGGCGAGCCGTCCTTCGAGGTCATATACGCCGGCGGAGGTGATCTCGACCCGGACGATAGGGGAGAGGGGGGCCGTCATTCCTCCGGCTGGGAGGGGGAAGCGGATGACGCCGTCGACTTCCGGGGCCTGGAAACGGCCCCTCCCCACCCAGAAGCGGGGCTCACCGGTTTCGCGCCTCTCGACCAGGACCTCAAACTGCCGCCCGATATAGCCCTTGTTCCTCTCGAGCGATAAGCCGGCCTGGATCGCCATGAGCGCGCCGCGACGGCGTTCCTTCTCCGTCGCTCCGACCTTGTCCGGCCTGTCGAAGGCCTGCGTTCCCCGCTCCGGTGAATATGAGAAGACCCCCAGGTGGTCGAAGCGGGCCGTCCGGACGAAGTCCCGCAGACCGGCGAATTCTCTCCGCCCCTCTCCCGGAAAACCGACGATGAGCGATGTCCGGATGGCGGCATCGGGAAGCTTCGCCCGTATCCGTTCCAAGAGGCGAAGAGCCTGAGTTCCGTTGAATCCCCGCTTCATGGCCTTGACCAAGGCGGGGTCGGAATGCTGGAAGGGGATGTCGAAGTAACGACAGATCTTCGGGTCGGCCATGACCTCGAGGAGGGGGTCCGTGATCTCCCCGGGATAGCCGTAGAGGAACCGGATCCATTCGACGCCGCTCGTCCGGACGAGGCGTTCGAGCAGTCTGACCAAGCCGTGGCGCATCCCGCGGTCACGGCCGAACCAGGTCGTATCATGCGAAATGAGATCGATCTCCTTGACGCCGAGATCGGCGAGGGTACGGACCTCGCGGACGATGGAGGCCAGGCTCCGGGACACATAGAGCCCCTTGATCAACGGAATCGCGCAAAAGCCACAGCGGTGAGAACAACCCTCGGAGACCTTGACGTAAGCCCAGGTGGCGGGGGTTGAAACGAGGCGGGGCGTCGCGTCCGAATAAAGGAACGTCCGGTCCGGGACGGTGATAGGCTGGCCCCGGACGATCGCGGGGATGCGGTCGAAGGACTGAACGCCGGTCCAGGCGTCGACCCCCGGGAATTTTTTCTGGAGGCCGGGGCGGTCCCGCTCGACGTAGCAGCCGGCCGCGACGATCTTTTTTCGCGGGTCTTTCTCTTTAAGACGGAGGACCGTCCCCAGCGTCTCCTCGGCCTCCATCCGGGCGGGCCCGATGAAGCCGCAGGTGTTGACGATGACGACGTCCGCATCCTCGGCTCGAGCGACGAACACGTAGCCGGACTTCTTCAGGGCCCCGAGCATCACCTCGCTATCGACGAGGTTTTTCGCACAACCCAGGCTGATCAGAGCGACTTTTTCCGGGGCGCGCCGGCCGCCCGGAGCGCCGCGCGTCTGTCGGGTCAAGGATAGATCCTGTAAAGAAGCCGGGGGAACGGGATGGTCTCGCGGATGTGCTTGATGCCGCAGATCCAGGACACCATCCGCTCGACGCCCATGCCGAATCCGGAATGCGGGACGGAGCCGTATTTTCGGAGGTCGAGGTACCATTCGTAGGCCTCTCGGGGAAGCTTGTGCTCCGCGAGGCGCCGCTCGAGCAGGGCCAGGTCGTGGATGCGTTGGCCGCCCCCGATGACCTCGCCATAGCCCTCCGAGGCCAGGAAGTCGACACCGAGGACGACGTCGGGGTTCTCCGGCGCAGGCTG
>CAZZCH010000123.1:0-5494 GCA_964652895.1 uncultured Eubacteriales bacterium | reverse complement strand
CACGTTCTTTTTTTGGAAACCATTCTGTCACAGCCTTGATGGCCGTCGGGAAGTGCGTGACGCAAACGGGGGAGTTGTAGACCTCGGAGATCAGCGTTTCCTCGGGTGCGCCGAAGTCGTTCCCCCACTCGATCGTCGAACCTTTCTCGCGGAGCAAGGGAACGGCCTGGTCATAGGTCAGCCGGGGGAAGGGCTTCTTGACCGCCTCGAGGGGCCAGGTGTCCCGTTCGAGGGTTTCCAGGTCATGTTTGCGCTTTGTCAGGACCCGTTCCATGATGAACAACACAAGGTCTTCGCCGAGCTCGATGATGTCCGCGAGCGTGGCGAAAGCCACTTCGGGCTCGACCATCCAGAACTCGATGAGATGACGCCGGGTCTTCGACTTCTCGGCCCGGAACGTCGGGCCGAAGCAATAGACCTTGCCGAAGGCCATGGCCGTGGCTTCGTTGTAGAGTTGCCCGCTCTGGCTGAGGTAGGCTTTCTGGTCAAAATACTCCGTCTCGAATAGGGTCGTTGTCCCCTCGCAGGCGCTCGGGGTCAGAATGGGCGTGTCCATGAGGCGGAACCCGCGCCCGTCAAAGAAATCGCGGATGGCCTTGATGACCTCGGCCCGGACGCGGAGGACGGCGTGCTGCTTCGATGACCGAAGCCAGAGATGCCGGTGCTCCATGAGGAACGGGGTGCTGTGCTCTTTTGGCGTGATCGGGTAGTCCGCGGCCACTTGGATGATGTCGAGGTCGGCGATGGTCAGCTCGTAGCCCCCGGGCGCCCGCTTGTCTTCCCGGACCCGGCCGCGGACGACGAGCGAGGATTCCTGGGTCAGCCGGTCGAATTTCTGGAAGAGGGGAGAATCCTTATCGGCGCTGAAGGCGGTCGCCTGGATGATCCCCGTCCCGTCGCGGACGAGGAGGAAGCGGACCTTGCCTGAAGATCGTTTGTTATAGACCCAGCCGCGGATCTCGACGTCCCGGCCGTCGTACTGCGCGATGTCCTCGATATAAACCCAGTCCATGATGGCCCAATTATAAAAGAAACGCGCTCGCCGTGCAAACCGCCAGGCCTTTATGATGATTCCGGGGTCAAACTGCCCTTTTAGGACGGCGGTGATATAGGCTATACTAAGCGCAAAGAAATGGCTCAGCCGAAAGCGTTCACGCCCGTCAAACTCGTCTGCGGCGTTATCTATAACGATGATGCCCTATACGAAGAGGTCCGGCGCCGGCTCATCGCCGAGTGGGGGAGCACCGACCTCGAGAGCCAAGCATTCCCTTTCGACCTGACCGCGTATTACGAACCGGAAATGGGTCCCGATCTCAAGAGACGATTCGTGAGCTTTGCCGGGCTGACCGCTTCGGAAACGCTTCCGGCCGTGAAACTCCGGACGATAGACCTCGAGGAATCCGTCCGGCGGGAAACGGGCGCTTTGGGGAGGCCCGTCAACATCGACCCCGGCTATCTCACCGCCTCGGCGCTGGTCATGGCCACGGCTAAGGATTTCTCCCACCGCATCCCTCTTGAGCGGGGCATCTATGCCCATCTCGAATTCCTCTTCACGAAGACGGGCGTCAAAACTTTGGATTGGACCTACCCCGACTTCCGCAGCGGGCCGTGCCAAGGGTTTTTCCGGACCGTCCGTGAGATGTACCTGCGCCAGCTCCGTGAACCTCCGGCCTAGCGGCCGGCACATCAACGTTCGGGATGGAAGGCCGTGATGGCCCGCAGCTTTTTGATGATCTCCGGGAGTTCGCGGAGCACGACGGCGATATCCTCTTCCGTGTTGGAGCGTCCGAGGGACATCCTAATCGAGGAGCGGGCGATCTCGGGTTTGAGCCCGATGGCCTGGAGGACGTGGGAGACTTCTTCCGATTCCTCGCTGCAGGCCGAGCCCGTGGAAACGTAGATTTCCTTGGTCGCCAGGGCCAACAGGATAGCTTCCGCCTCGATTCCCGGGAAAGCGAAATTGAGCGTGCTCTTGACCCGGTTTTCGGGGTGGCCGTTGAATTGGGCGCCGGGGATCCTTTCTTCGACCCCTTTCTTCAGAGTCTCGGCGAGCTTTTCAACCCGGAGGCGTTCCGGACGGCCCTTTGCCTCAAGGACGCGGACGGCTTCGCCGAAACCGACGATCCCGGCCGTATTCTCCGTCCCGGCCCTGAGGCCCCGCTCCTGGCGGCCGCCCCGGACGAAGGGGCAGATATTCGACCCCCGGCGGATGTAAAGGGCTCCGATGCCCTTGGGTCCGTAGATCTTGTGGGCCGAGACGGTCAGAAAATCGACGCCGAGCTTGCGGGCGTCGACGTCGATCTTCCCGAAGCTCTGGACGGCGTCGGTATGAACGGGGACGTCCCGCTCGTGGGCGATCCGGACGATCTCGGCGATGGGCTGGATCGTGCCGATCTCGTTGTTGGCGTGCATGACCGAGACGAGGCCCGTTTTCGGTGTCAAGGCCGACCGGAGGTCGTCCAAGCCGACCGTGCCGTATTCGTCGACGGGCAGATAGGTGACCTTGATCCCCTTTTTTTCCAGGGCCTTGGCCGCTTCGATGACGCCCGGATGCTCGATGGCCGAGGTGACGAACTCGTTTTTCTCCGGGGCCGCATCGAAGGTCCCGAAAATGGCGAAATTGTCGGATTCGGTCCCGGAACCGGTGAAGAAGATCTCGCCGCGGTCGACGCCCAGGGAGCCGGCGACGCGCTCCCTGGCCTCGTTCATGAGTTCTTTGACCTGCCGCCCGATCGGGTAAAGGGAGGACGGGTTGCCGAAATGTTCCCTGAGGAACCGGGCCATTCGCTCGACGACGGCCGGATCGACGGGTGTCGTAGCGTTGTGGTCGAGGTAGATCATGGCCCTATTCTACCAGAACGGAAGGCGGAGGCCAAAGCCCGCCCGAAGACGCTGCTCGTTTTTGTCAATGATTCCCAGCGGTCGGCCAGGGAATCTTCAATATTACGAGTCTTCTGAGGCCCGATATCTAAGACTCGATTCAGAGAGTTCCCAGCACCGCTCCTCCGAGTCGCTCCAGAGCGGTGCTGATGGTCGCTTCTCAGAATCCGCTCCCTGCCGCCCCTCCGCTACGGGGTCTATGCATGGCCCCCATCACTGCCCGCGCAGCATCTTCGGTCGGACTTCATGGCGGCCCTAATAGCTATGTTCCGGCAAACCAGGCCCTGGGAGCCGGAGAGAAGAAATAAAAGGGCGGCCCGGCCGGGGCCGCCCGATCTGAATTCCAAAAGAAACTCTACCCCAGCTTCTCCTTCAGGATGCGGACGACCTCAAAGCCGGCCCTTTGCTGGCCTTCCGCGGAGGCCGCGCCGAGGTGGGGGATGGGGATGACGTTGGGGTGGTCGACGAGCGAGAAGTCCTCGGGCGGCTCCTTGTCGAAGACGTCCAGGGCCGCGGCCCGGACCTTGCCGGAGTCGAGCGCGGCGAGCAGGGCCTTTTCGTCGACGACCCCGCCGCGGGCGACGTTGACGATGATGACCCCGTTCTTCATCCGGCCGAACTCGACTTCGCCGAGAATGGGCTTGGCCTGCTTGGGAACATGGAGGGTGATGAGGTCGGCGGCGGCCAGCAGCTCCTCGAGCGGCACCTGTTTGACGGCGGCGTCGGTCTTGACGGGGATGACATCGTAGACGAGGACCTTCATGCCGAAGACCAGGGCCCGCTTGGCGACCTCGATCCCGATCCGGCCGCAGCCGATAATGCCCAGTGTCTTCCCGAAGAGCTCCGTGCCCTGGAGCGTCTTCTTATCCCACTTGTGCGCCTTCATCGACAGGACGGCCTTGGCGTGGTTACGGACGGCCCCGAGCATGAGCCCGAACGTATGTTCGGCGACGGAGATGGAGGTGGCCGCCGGTGTATTGGCCACGGCGATCCCCCTTTCCTTGGCCGCGTCACGGTCGATGTTATCGAGCCCGATGCCGGCCCGGACAAGGACCTTCAGGTCCTTTGCGGCTTCGATGACCGGCCGAGTGATCCTGGAGGCGCTCCGGACGACGACGGCGCTGAAGCCGGGGACGGTCTGGATGAGATCGGCCTCGCTCATCCCTTTGTTGACGGTGACTTCGAAGCCCGGAACGGCCCGGAGAAGTTCCAGGGCTTCCTTGTCCAAGCCATCGGCGATGAGGATCTTGATCATTGCCAATTCTCCTTGAGGACGGCCTGAGCCGCCTTGATGCCAGCCCCCGCCTCGAACTTGAAGCCGAGGTCCATGAGGGTCATTTCGAGCGCCGAAAGGGCGGTGATGATGTCGAATCCGCCCATGTAGCCGAGATGGGCGATCCGGAAGATCTTCCCCTTGTAGGGGTCCTGACCGCCCGCGATGTAGGCCATATATTTGCCCTGCATGGTCTTGACGAGTTGAGAGCCCTCGATCCCTTCCGGAACCTTGCAGCAGGTCAGAACGTTGCCCGGACGCTGGGAGAGAAGATTCAGACCGAGGGCACTGACCCCGGCCCTGGTCGCGTCAGCCAGGACCCGGTGGTGGACGTGAAAGGCGTCTATGCCCATCTTTCTGATGATATCCAGGGCGTGCTTCTGCTGGATGATGAGCGACACGCCGGGGGTCCAGGGCGTCGTCTTGGCGGCCAGGTTCTTTTTGGCCTTCTTGAGGTCGAAGTAGAACTTGGGCAGCTTGGAATTCGCGGCCAGAGCCCAGGCCTTCGGACTCAGGCCGATGAAGGCCAGCCCGGGCGGGATCATGAAGGACTTCTGCGATCCGGAAAGCAGGGCGTCGACTTTCCAGTCGTCCATGGGGCAGGGGGTGACCCCGGCCCCGGAGATGCCGTCGACGACAAGCACGGCGGCGGTCTTGGCCACGACCTCACCGAAGCCCTGGATGTCGAACATGGCCCCGGAGGAGGTTTCGGACAGGGTGGCAAAGACGGCCTTGCAATCGGGCATCGCTTTGAGCTCGGCCTCGAGTTCGTCCTTGGAGAAGTCCTTGCCCCACGGGTCGAGGACGATCTCCTTGTAATTGACGCCAAAGGCCTTGCAGATATTGCCCCAGCGCTCGCCGAACTTGCCGCCGTTGATGGTCAATACCTTGTCGCCGGGGCTGAGGAGGTTGACGACGGCGGTCTCCATGGCCCCGGTCCCGGAAGACGTCAGGATGTAGACCTCTTCCTTGGTGCCGAAGACCTGCTTGACGCCTTCCGTAACCTCCATGAAGATGGCCGAGAACTCGGGGGTCCGGTGATGGATGATCGGTTCCGCCGCCGCCGACAGGGCCCGCTCGGGCACCGGAGTCGGTCCGGGGGATAAAAGATAGTATTTTTTGATCATGAGGCTCTCCTTATGAAGTAGTTAGTAAGGTATCAAAAATTTCCTGACGAAGTCAACGTCGAACGGACCCATCACAGGTCCTTCAAGAATTCGGTCAGCAGGGCCGTCCGTTCGACGAAGGAGGAGAGGAGGAGATGTTCATGTTCGGCATGGATCCCATCACCGTCCGGGCCGAGGCCGTCGAGCGTCGGGATCCCCATGCCCGCCGCGATCG
>CAZZCH010000122.1:2727-7348 GCA_964652895.1 uncultured Eubacteriales bacterium | reverse complement strand
GGATTTGAAATCCTTTTAGTTTATAATTTCGTAATTCGGGAGAGTTTTATGCCAGGCATGAGCCTAAGCTGTCCGATATTCAATGTCAGTGTATTAGCTTGAGCCTCGGCCGCACGTACATAGAAAAAGATCATGCTGACCTAAGCGGTTGAAGTGGACCCCATCGTCTGGACAGGAGAGAGGCCTTTGGTAGTGTACAGTGATGTTCGCATGTATTGTCAAGCGGCGCATAGAGTTACGAGTAAATCGGCGTGTACTTTTACGAGCTGCCGGGGAGAACAGGGCGGCTCATTCGAGGTGGGCTCCTTTCATGGTCTGGTTGAAGTCCATTAGCGGGTGCGGCGGGAATTTTTGTCCTGACACGCTCTTCGAGCGCCGATTTTTGTGGCTTTTCGTGGTTATTGACAGCACCGCGCGGCCAGCCATATACTTCCAGCATAGTTGGGAGGGCAGATTTTTTGTCCGGAGCAGGAATTCACCACATCGTAAAAAAAGGGAATTCTTATCCTTATTTTCAACACGGACCCAGGGACCGCAGTTGACGTGCGGGGACTTTGCGCGTTGCCTTCTCGACGAGGGGATTCAAGTGAGCATGGATGGCCGCGGCCGGGTCTACGACAACATCTTTGTTGGACGGCTCTGGCGGTCGGTCAAGTACGAAGAGGTTTATCTTTACGATTACCAGACGGTCCCGGCGGCGAGGGCGCACCTTTCCGATTATTTCGGGTTTTACAACACCGAACGGCCGCACGAGGCGCTGGGATACCGGACGCCGCATGAGGTTTATTTCGGGACGCGGTCGACCCTGGCGCAGGCCTCGTCGGCTATGGTTTAACATGGGCCGGATTGAGATCGACACTCTTAGGGCAAATGGCGAAGCCGATTTTTCGATGTTTGCGGTAAAATGGCTTCAGGGCTCCAAAACGGATAGAATAGTCACAAGAGGCAGATTTTTGATCCACCTTCAGAAAGCCTCGCAGCTGTCCAAAGAATGGGAAGAGCTCACGCAGGTCTTCCGGTCGCTTCTGCATTGGGCGTTTGCGGAGGGGGTGTGATGGACTCGACAGTTCATTTGAGCAGGTTGAAGCTGTGGAACTTTCGCAAGTACGGTGTAACGACGCCGCAACTGGACTTGAGACAGCCCGCTCTGGGTCTCCGCTTCAAACCAGGCCTTAACCTGTTAGTAGGAGAGAACGACTCCGGCAAGACGGCTATCCTCGACGCGATTAGGATCGTACTGCTGACGCAGAGCCGAGAGTACATCAAACCGACCGTCGATGATTTCTTCATCCCCGGTACGGCGGAAGCCGATCGTACGAGTGTTTTGCGTATTGAATGCCGCTTCGAGGGTTTCAGTCCGGAAGAGGCTGGTCCTTTTCTGGAATGGCTTGGAATTGAGAACAGAGACGAGACGGACGCCTACTTCCTGCGAGTTTGGCTCGTGGCGAACCGGAAAGGTAATGAGGTTGACTGGGAAGTCCGGGCGGGACCAGATGATGTTGGTATGCGTTTGGAGGGTGCCGCACGTGATCTGTTGCGCGTGACCTACCTGAAGCCGCTTCGGGACTCTGATGCGGAGCTGTCCGCAGGCCGTAACTCGCGGCTTGCGCAAATCCTCGGCAGTCACAGCGTCTTCGCCGGCAAGACTGAGGACCATGATCTGGTGAAGATCATGGAGGGTGCCAACCGCGAGGTGGAAGACTACTTCCGCAACGACGCAGATGGAAAACTCCTCTTGGACGAATTGAATGCTTATCTGACGGAGTTTCTCCACCAACGCGACGCTACCACGGCGGGCATCACGGTCTCGCTGAACACGCTTCGCGATATTCTCTCCAGACTCGATCTCCATTTGGAGACCGTGAATGCGGGTCTGGGGTCGCAGAACATCCTGTTCATGGCGGCAGAACTGCTGCTCCTCAAACGAGAGAACTTCAACGGCCTGCGACTGGCGCTCATCGAGGAGGTGGAGGCACACCTTCACCCTCAGGCCCAATTGCGCATGATTGACTACCTTCAGAATACGAATGGACAATTCATCGTCACCAGCCACAGCCCGAACTTGGCGTCCAAGGTCAAACTGGACAGCATCATTCTTGTTCACGAAAAGTCCGCGTACCCTATGGGGCGCGATTTCACGCAACTCTCAACTGGTGACTACGATTTTCTCGAGCGCTTCCTGGACGTGACCAAGGCGAACCTCTTCTTTGCGAAGGGGGTTCTCCTCGTGGAAGGCGATGCAGAGAACATACTTCTTCCGGTCCTGGCAGAGATACTTGGAAGGCCGCTGCACAAATACGGCGTGTCGATCGTAAACGTCGGCAGCACGGCCTTCCTGCGGTACAGCCGTATCTATCTGCGCAAGGATCCCGCCGAGCCTCCTGTCAACATCCCGGTCGCTGTCGTGACCGATCTTGACGTGCCGGAACCTGATCCTGCCGCGCCGGGAATTGGTAAGGAGGCCCTCGCCGAGAAGCGCGTTGCGTCGCGGCAGGAGAAGGAGAAATACTACACAAACGGTAGAGTGCGAGCCTTCGTCTCGCCAGCGTGGACGCTCGAGTTTGAGTTGGCTTCAAGCGTTCTGCAGCAGGAGACATATCAAGCATTTCTGGAGGCAAAGGCTATCAGGAACAGCGGGGCCCAGGAACTGACGCTAGAGAAGAAAGAGGAGATTGCCGACGTTCTTCGGGATGCATCCGCGGCGGGGAAAGACACGCCGCGTTCTCAGGTTGCCCGCCAACTCATCAAAGACATGGTACAGGCACAAGTCTCCAAGGCCGTGATGGCACAATGCTTGGCCCGAATCCTATGGGTGCAAGACCGTGCAGTGACTGCCAGAGGGCTTCTGAAGAACGAGGTTCTGCGCTACTTGGTACAGGCCATCGAGTACGTAACGGAGGCAGTGCCGCGTGATCCCGCCGATCAGTGACGCCGACATCGACTGGGCCGAACGGATGCTGGGTGGAGGCATCTCGTTCGACGAGGATGCCCGGACGTTCATTCGCACCCTTGCGTCGGTGCAGGTGGTCGCCTGTCCCGGAAGCGGCAAGACCACAGCCCTTGCCGCGAAACTACTCATTCTATCCCGGCACTTTCCATTGCCGGCGAACCGGGGCATTTGCGTTCTAACACACACGAATGTCGCAATCGATGAGCTCACGCGGGGGCTGAGCAGTATCGGGAGCGCCATTCTCTCCTATCCGAGCTTTTGCGGCACTTTTCAGTCGTTCGTTGGCCGTTTCTTGGGGCATCCCGGTTACGTGGAGGATTTCGGTCACCGACCGTCATGCGTTGACAACGAAGTCGCTAGCCGCGAGCTCCAGCATCGGCACTCGGCGGCACTGAAGAAGGCCCGGTTCTACCTCGAGAAACAGGGCATGTCCATAGAGGGGCTACGGTTCAACAAACACCTTCAGGTTGTGAAGATCGGGGAGAACATCCCATTCGTTGGCGCGAACACACCGACATATGCAACGGTAAGTGAAGTAAAGAAGGAAGTCCTCAGGGATGGTTACTTGTTCTATGAGGACTCCTATGTGTTCGCACAGCGGCATCTCGATCGCCATCCCGGCGTCCCGAAGTTGTTCCGAAACAGGTTCCCGTTCGTGCTCGTTGACGAGATGCAAGACACGAATGAGCGCCAACTGGAGATTCTGACGAGACTGTTTGGCGAGGGTGCAACGACACAGCTTGTCGGAGATCCCAATCAAGCCATCTACTGGCCCACGGATGTTGGCACTGGATGCTCTTGGAGTCCGCCGGCGGATGCGCTCACGCTTCCTCGGAGTCTGCGCTTCGACCAACCCATTGCGGACGTGGCTACCCGACTGGCGAGTGTCGCACCGATAACCGTGCGCGGGAATGGTGCGGGCGTTCGACTCATGCCCCATCTCATCGTGTTCCCTGATGAAAGGATTCACGAAGTGCTCCCGACCTTCGCGGGAATCATCGCCCAACTCGATCTCCAGCGTCTCCTGCTCCGGCCGTCATACAAGGCCGTGGGTTGGGTGGCGAAGGAGCACGAGGGGGGCAAACACACGGTTCCTTCGTACTGGCCGGCCTTCAGTGCCGCGCAAGGCCGCAGGCGCGCTCAATACGCCACGCTCAGAGGGAACTTGTCCATATGCGCAGGCCCTCCGGGTGTAGACTTTCCCCGGCAGTTCCGGCGCGCAGTAGTGGCAAGCATGGTGAGCTTCTTTCGGGCTGGCGGTACGTTGGCACCTTCGGGGCGACGCTTCACAGAAGTGACGGCACTCGATCATCTTCGTGAGACAAGCCCATCTGTCCTGCACGAACTTGAGACCGCCAGCGTAGACTGGTGTTTGAAGGCGCACTCTGGACGTGATGTGACGGATTTCGTGGCTGCTTTCCTTGTGGATGCACTTGCGGGGGCCTTCGGGATCGACACCTCCTTGCCGGCTGCCAAGGTGTTCCTCGGGGGCGACGATTCCAAGGAGACGCCGGAAGAGGTCGGAGCTGCCAACCGTTTCCTTTTCGAGGGGGGGGCAATCGAGGTTTCATCCGTTCACGCCGTAAAGAGTGAAACGCACACGGCTACCCTGTTTCTCGAAACTTTCTACCATGGGTATGACGTCCACCGTCTACTTCCTTATCTCAAGGG
>CAZZCH010000122.1:0-2627 GCA_964652895.1 uncultured Eubacteriales bacterium | reverse complement strand
ATTCCGAGTGCGACGACGCTCTCCAGGACGCTCGGTTTCGACCTTCTGGAGGACGCACTCGCACGGGAGGTTCAGCTCACGCTCCGCAGCGGACTCAAGGACGGCGTCGTGTTCGCCGACGGCTCCACGCCGCTGGCCATCTTCCGTCACGCTGTCAAGACGGCCATCGGCCGCGTCCATGACCACGGTCGCGCGCCGCTGTTCCTGCGCTTCCTCAAGAATGGTCCCTACGAGGACGTGGGCGACATCCCCATGGCGCTGCGCGCCAAGCGGTTGACAGATAAAGAGACCACGGCGGCGATCACCTTCATCTACAGCCACATGGTCAACTGCTTCAAGGGCGTGCTCGCCGAACTGCTGGCGGTCGGGCCTTGCCGGCACATTCTCCGTCAACTCCAGGCCGAGAAGCGCTTGCCACGCGAAGCCCGACTCTACGTAGGCGATGCCGTCAGGGCAGCGCTGCTAAAGGGTACAGGCTTTGCCAAGGGCGCGGATTTGCACATCCTGACGCTAGGATCGCCGGCCAGTAACTCGACCATTCGTGGCCGACTGGTCCGGCAGCCGCCTTCGCCAGGCTTCGGCGGGCCAAGGGAATGCCCGACCTGCTCCGTGGCGATTGGAGGTATCGCCGAGGTGAAATCGTACTTTCAGTCGGAGGAAGGCCTGCGCCTGCAGTTGAAGCAACACCTCGCTCGGTCGGGGCGTGGCCTGCGGGTTGGCGAGGACGTCTATTCCGGGGATCAGATCAGGGCAGGCCGTGACAGCGGTGGGCAGGCGGTGCGGATCGCCGTGGTGCCCGCCCGCTGGACGCTGCCGAGGTCGTTCCGTTTCAAGACCCGAAGGGGCCGGAGATTTCTTCATGTCGATCCACCCGTTCCACCTGAGGGTTCCGACACGATGGAGCGGGTCGGCCCGAGCGACTGGCGGGTGACTTTGCGCTGGTCCAAGGAGGCGCTGGATGCCGCTGGCTATGGCATGACCTTCTGGTTCATGGAGAAGGTGGGCGAGGCACTCTTCGCCGTCGGGGTACCTGAGGAATGGCAGCCGATGACGCCTGCCGAAGCAGGGCAGAACGCCGCCAAGCAATCGCTCTACTACGCCATCCTGCGTTGTCCTATCGGTAGCAGGGCCGAGCAGCGCGCTATTGCGCTCTACAACAGTTACGGCTTCGGCTGCGCGCTGGGCATGAACTTCCGAAACGCCGAAGGCAGGCGCGAGATGCTCTGGCCGCAGGATTTGGAGGAGGTTCTGGCGTGTGGACAGACGAAGAGCGGATGCAGGATTGTGTAGGGTGGAGCGGGAGGCGCAGCGCCAGGCCGAGCACCGCTTTCAATCGCTCCTGAAAAAAGAAGGGGACAAGGTCCTGGGGCTGGAGCTCGGCGGGGACGATTACTTGACCAAACCCTTCGGCACCGACGAGTTCATCGCCCGGGTCCACGCCGTCCTGAGACGGTCACGGCCCGAGGTGCCGGAGATCGAGGACTGTTCGTTCGGGGATGTCGACATCGATTTCAGGAAGAAGACCGCGGCCAAGGGCGGCCGGGACCTCCACCTGACGGCCCGGGAGTTCAGTCTGTTCAAGCTCCTGGCCGCCTGCGAGGGCCAGGTCGTTTCCCGGGAGACCATCCTCGAAAAAGTCTGGGAATACGAGAAGTCCCCGACGACGCGCACGATCGACACCTTCATGTACAACCTGCGGCGGAAGGTCGAGAACGACCCGGCCGCGCCGAAGCACCTGGTCACGGTGCCGTGGTCGGGCTACAGATTCCAGAAATAGCTATTTCTTTTTGCAGGGCACCCAGATCTCGGTGCGGAGGTCCTCCGGCTTGACGGCCATGGGGTTCATGTCGAGGTAGCGCTCGAGCATGGGGCCGGCGGCTTCGTAACCGTGGGCCGCCATCCAGGCCATGATCCTTTCGATCGTCGCGCCGACCTTGTCGAAGGGGCCGACATGGAGGGCGACGGCGACGGTCTTGTATTCCCAGGCCTTCTTTACGAGCGGCAGCTGCGGCGTCGCCTGGGCCTCGATGGCGAACCCGGCCTCCCAGGAGAGGTCCTCGGGTTTGGTGTCGCCGGGCGAATTGTAGTAGACGCCGACCATCGGCCCTCGGACCTGGGGGAACAGCCCTTGGGCCTGCATGGCGGCTATCAGTTCGCCGATGACCGCGGTCATGTCCATGTAGGGACCCTTGTGGCTGACGGCGCAGTAGGGAAAGGGCTCGACGTCCTTGACCGTGACCTCTTGGGCGACCAGGGGCGCGACCAGGGCGAGGACGATGAGGGTGGACAGCAGTTTTTTCACGATAGGCCTCCTTGGGCGATCAATCTCGCACGTCCGTATGGCGGACGATAGTACCCCCCGCGACTGCCTGTCAACGGACCGCTATTGCGCCGCGGTGGGAGTTTCTGGGATAATCCCGGCTGATGCGTAAATGGCTGGTGATGCTCCTGGCGATCGCCCTTCTCTTTGCCCTGCCGAAACTCAACACCCGCGGGCGCCAGCGCGACTTTCCGCTCATGAAGCGGATCAACGACACCATCAACATCCTGGCCTGGGTCCTCCTTGTCGTCTACGTCGGCGCGTTCCTCTACTGGCTCTGGTCCGAACTCATCCGCTAGGGGCGGGA
>CAZZCH010000121.1:6772-7420 GCA_964652895.1 uncultured Eubacteriales bacterium | reverse complement strand
TACCGAAGGTACATGTCCCCAATTCCGGACCGGGAATGCGTGAAGAATCACCGCAGCGGACGGAGACGACCCCCGAGAACCCGTGAGGCATCGCTTATTTATGCAGGTGGAAAGTCTAGCAGATTCTCGGCAGGAGCTCGGAGGTCAAAGGCTCGAGGAGGCGGAGGCCTCCGGTAGCCGTCTGAAGGAGGAGTTCGCCGGGCCGGCCGACGCGGTTCTGGACCTCGCCGATGACGGCCGCTTTCCGGCCCAGGGGGTGACTGCGGATCAGGCGGAGGAATTCCCCGGCTTTGGCCTTCGGCGCGATGACGACGGCTTTTCCTTCGCAGGCCATATAGAGCGGATCGATCCCCAGAAGCTCGCTCGCCGCCAGGACGGGCCGGGACAAGGGGACCTTATCTTCTTCGACAAGAACAGGATAACGGAGCCGCTCGGCCAGTTCGAAGAGGACCGTGGCCAATCCCCCCCGGGTGACGTCCCGCATCCACAGAGCGCCCTTTTTCCAGAGCGGCAGGAGGAAGAGAAGCGGAGCGCAATCGCTGCGAACGCTGGATCTCATGCCGAATTCGCCGCGGGCGAGCATGACCGCTAGGCTGTGGTCGCCGAGCGTCCCCGTCAGGATGACCTTGTCCCCGGGACGGATCTTCC
>CAZZCH010000121.1:0-6762 GCA_964652895.1 uncultured Eubacteriales bacterium | reverse complement strand
GGCGATCGAGCGGCCGACGCCGGCCGTGTTGATGTAGATCTTGTCTCCCTGCCCCCGACGGACGACCTTGGTGTCGCCGGTGACGATACGGATCCTCGCCGCCCGGGCTGCGGCGCGGATCGAGCGGATGACCCGCTCCAGGATGGAGAAGTCGAGGCCTTCCTCGAGGATGAAAGCGAGCGATAGGAATTTCGGCTCGGCGCCGCCGACGACCAGGTCGTTGACCGTCCCGTTGACGGCCAGTCGCCCAATGTCCCCGCCGGGGAAAAAGAGCGGGTCGACGACGTAGCTGTCCGTGGTAAAAGCGATGCCGCCCGGAAGATGGCTGGCGTCGGAGAGCTCGTCGAGGAGGGGATTGCCGAAAGAGGGGAGGATCGTGCCGGCGATGAAATCCCGCATCAGGCGACCGCCGCTGCCGAGCTCCAGGCTGACTTTCTTCATGGCTAAGGCCTCCGCGTCCGGCCGTACTTGAAGTGGATGAGACAGGCGCCTTCGTAGGATACCATACAGGGCCCGAGCGGGGAATCGGGGACGCACTTCTTCCCGAAGAGGCGGCAGCCTTCGGGCCGGATGACTCCCCTCAGGACGTCGCCGCAGCGGCAGCCCGGCAGGTCCCGGCCGGTCCCGCCGATCTCCAACGCGTACGCGGATGTGGCGTCGAGGGCAGAGAACCTTTTCCGAAAGCGGAGCCCGCTTGCCGGGATGGTTCCGAGACCCCTCCAGGCCGCGTCGAACGGCTCGAAGACCTCCTCCATGAGGGCCCGGGCGGCCGGATTCCCCTCCCGGCGGATGGCCCGGGCGTATTCGTTGGCCACGCCCGGTTTCCCCTCGGCCGCCTGGTTCAGGACCGAGCGGACGGCGAGAAGGATGTCCCCCGGCTCGAAACCGGCGATGGCTCCGGGGAGGCCGTAATCCCTGGCGACGAACTCGTAAGGATGGGCGCCGATGATGGCGCTCACATGGCCAGGATAGACGAAGCCGGTGATGGCGATCTCTCCCGCCTCGAGGATGGCTTTTAGGGCGGGCGGGATGAGCCACAGGGCGGGCAGGACGGAGTAATTTCGGATGCCTTCGGCCGCCGCCCGCTTGGCCGTGAAGGCGATGGCCGGGATGGTCGTCTCGAACCCGGCCCCATAGAACACGACCCGATGCGAGGGATCCCGACGAGCCTCTTCCAGGGCTTCCTCGGGAGAATAGACGATTCTGATCCGCGAGCCCGGGCCGGGGACGGCCGTCTGCAGGGAGCCCTTCCGGGTCGGGACCCGGGTCATGTCGCCGAACGTGGCCAGCGTCAGGCCTTCGGTTCCCGAGACGAGGCCGATCGCGGCCTCATGGATATCGTTCGGCGTGATGCAAACGGGGCAGCCCGGCCCGGAGACCATTTCGACTCCCACGTTGGCGAGAAGGGGGGTCAAACCGTGCCTGAAGAGAGCCATCGTATGCGTGCCGCAGACTTCCATGATCCGCGGCGGGCGGGGGAGGAGCCGGGCGATCTTCTCGATGTCCCCGAGGAGTTTCCGGATGGCCCTGGGGTTTCTGAGCTCCTTCATCAGCTGGACGCGTCGGCCATTTCTTTGAAGAGCTGGAGCGTTTCGCGGGCCTCCTCCTCGTCCAGGAGGGAGATGGCGAAGCCGGCGTGGATGATGACCCAATCGCCCAGCCGGGCCTTCGGGACGAGGGAAAAATTGGCCTTGACCTCGCTACCCATGTAGTCGACGGTCCCCTGGCCCGAATCCTCGAGCCGGGTGATCTTGGCGGGTACGGCTAGGCACATGATCGTTTCGCTCCAGCCCAATACTCTACCAGAATTCCTGCGACAGTTCCACCAAAACGGGGAGCATCCCGCCGCCATGTTCAGCCACACCCCGAACCGCATTTGTATCCAAGCGGGCCCGTGATATAATGAGGGGCCGATGCAGAAGCACCTCGAAGAATATATTCCCCGCGAAACAGAGGAGCACGACCTCCTTCTCAAGGTCGATCTTCCCCGCCTTCCCCGTCATATCGCCGTGATCATGGACGGCAACGGGCGCTGGGCCCAGCAGAGGGGCCTCCCCCGGGTCGAGGGCCACAACGCCGGCTCGGCTTCCGTCCGCGAGGTCGTCGAGGCCTCGGCCCGGCTCGGCATCGAATTCCTGACGCTCTACGCCTTTTCCCAGGAGAACTGGAAAAGGCCCCGTCCGGAGGTCGGCCGGCTCTGGCGGCTCCTCCGGGAATACCTGGGCAAAGAGGACAGCCTCCTCGTCGAGAACGAAATCCGGCTGCGGGTCATCGGCCGGCGAGAGGGCATTCCCCGGCTGGCCCTCAGGGAGATCGCGCGCGTCGAGGGACTGACCCGGACGAACTGCCGGATGACGCTCGTCGTTGCCCTCAACTACGGTGGCCGGAGCGAGATCGTCGACGCCGTCCGGCGGATCCTGGAAGAAGGACGGCTGGGCCCGGGCGACGTGGACGAGAAAGAGATCGCCGCCCGCCTCTACACGGAGGGCATCCCCGACCCGGACCTCCTCATCAGGACGAGCGGCGAGCTCAGGGTGTCGAACTTCCTTCTTTGGCAGATCGCCTATACCGAGATCTTCGTCACCCCCGTGCTTTGGCCGGATTTCCGGAAGAAGCACCTTCTCGAGGCCATCCTCGAATACCAGAAACGGGACAGGAGGTTCGGTGACATCCACACGGGAATCCCGCGGAAGCGATAAGCTGACATGAGCCTGCTCAAGCGCACGTTCACGGCTGTGCCCCTGATCGGGGCCCTGTTCGTCATCGTCCAATATGCTCCGGAATGGGCCTTTTTCCTGTTCGGGCAGGTTTTCATCATGGCCGCCCTGGTCGAGTTCTATAACCTGGCCGAGCGGAAACAGCTCCTGCCCCAGAAGATCGTGGGCTGCGCGATGGCCCTGCTGGTCAGCCTGACCTTCTATTTCCCGGCCATCCCCCTCGAAATCGCTCTTTTCGGCGGCCTCCTCGTCGCGGCCGTCTATTTCGTCATCACCTTCAACACCCTTGAGAAGCTGGCCTATTTTCCCGCCTCTTTCGCCGTCACCGTCGTCGGCATGGTCTACATCAGCTTTCCTCTCAACTTCCTCTTCAGGATCCGCGCCGAGGACGGCCCGTACACCCTTTATTTCCTATTCGCCGTCATTTTCCTCGGGGACACGGGCGGCTATTTCATCGGCAAACCGTTCGGCCGGAAAAAGATGACGCCCATCGCCAGCCCGAACAAGACCTGGGAAGGAAGCGCGGGGGGGATCCTTTTCGCCCTCGGCGGGGCCCTCCTGGCCCGCACCCTCCTTCTCCCCGAGATTCCCCTCGGACTGGCGGCCTTGAGCGGGGTCGTCGTCCACGCCGCCGCCCAGGTCAGCGACCCGCTGGAGTCCCTTTTCAAAAGGGCCGTGGCGATCAAAGACTCCTCGAATGTCCTGCCGGGACATGGCGGGTTCTTCGACCGGATCGACAGCTTGATCCTGGCCGGCCCCCTTTTCTATTTTATCGTCAAGCACTTCTGGAAATAGGCGGCGGGTTCGATGACGCGCGGTATCGCCATCCTCGGCTCGACGGGATCGATCGGGACATCGGTCCTGGACGTCGTCGACCGGCTGGGCGGGAAGTTTCGGGTGACGGCGCTGGCCGCCGGGTCCAACCTGCCGCTTCTCGCCGCCCAGGTGGAGAAATACCGGCCCGCCCTCGTCTCGGTCAAAGGCAGGGGCGATGCCGGGGAGATCCGCCGCCTCTTGCGGCGGTGGCGGACGAAGGTCGTCCACGGGCCCGAAGGGGCCCTGGAAGTCGCCCGCGCCGAAGGGGCCGATATCGTCGTCTCGGCGATCACCGGGATGAGCGGTTTCGGGCCGACCCTCGAAGCCGTCCGGGCCGGCCGCCGCGTGGCCCTGGCCAACAAGGAATCCATGGTCGTCGGTGGCGCCTTCCTCCGCAAAGAGGCGGCCCGCTCGGGGGCCCGGATCATCCCGATCGACAGCGAGCACAGCGGCGTCTTCCAATGCCTGAACGGTGTCCGGAAAAAGAGGCATGTCCGCAGGGTCATCCTGACGGCCTCGGGAGGCCCCTTTTTCCGGACGCCGCTCAAAGATCTCAAAAAGAAGACCCTCGCAGAGGCCCTCCGCCATCCCCGCTGGGTCATGGGCAAGAAAGTGACCGTGGACTCGGCCACGCTCATGAACAAGGGGCTCGAGCTCATCGAAGCCCGCTGGCTGTTCGACATCGAGCCGGCGAAGCTCGACGTCCTCATCCACCCGCAGAGCGCCGTCCATGCCCTGGTCGAGATGGAAGACGGATCCGTTCTCGCCCAGCTGAGCGCCACGGACATGCGCATCCCCATCCAGTACGCCCTGACCTGGCCGGAACGGCGCGATACGGCCCTGCCCGGGCTCGACTTGGCGGCGGTCGGGCGCCTCGAATTCTTCCGGGTGGACGACCGCCGCTACCCGCTATTCGCCCTGGCCGAGGAAGCCCTCCGCGCCGGCGACAGCCTGCCCGTGGCCCTCAACGCGGCGAACGAGGTGGCGGTCGGGGCGTTCCTCGACGAGAGGATCCTTTTTCCCGGCATCTCGTCCGTCGTCGCGAAAGTCATGGAAGCGCACCGGGCCCGCCCGGCCGATTCGATCGAAGCGATCTACGAAATCGATAGGGAGGCGCGGCGCGAAGCCCGCCGCTTCATCCCGAAGAGGTAGACATGGTCAACATCATCGGCACCATCCTGGCGTTCATATTCGTCTTCGGCATCCTCGTCTTCGTCCACGAATTCGGCCATTTCTTCATGGCCAAGCTCGTCGGCGTCCGGGTCGAGGTCTTCTCGTTCGGCTACGGCAAGCGGCTCTTCGGCGTCAAGAGAGGGGAGACGGACTATCGGATCAGCCTTATCCCCATGGGCGGCTACGTCAAGCTCCTGGGCGAGGGGATGTTCGAGCCGGACCGTCCCGTCGCCCCGGACGACATGATGGCCAAGACCCGCTTCGAGCGGTTCCTGATCATGGTCATGGGCTCGGTCATGAACATCGTCCTGGCCGTCGTCATCGTGGCCTTCATGAACGGCGTCGGCGTCTCCTATCCCGAGTACCAGGACGAGAAACCGGTCATCGGCTGGATCGAAGTCGGTTCGCCGGCGGAAAAGGCGGGGCTGAGGGTCGACGATGAGATCACCCGGATCGGCGGCCGCAAGGTCAAGACCTGGACCGACGTCGAGCTGGGCATCGGCTCGAAGCCCGACCGGCTCGTCCGGCTCGATATCCGGCGGGACGACGCCCTCCTTCCGGTCGACCTCCAAACAGAATCGGTGACGCGCTACCAGATGGGCTATGCCGGCTTCCGGGGCAAGATCTTGACCGAGATCCGGATGGTCATGCCGGACGACCCGGCGGAGGAAGCCGGCCTCAAGCCGGGGGACGTCATCCTCACTATCGATGGGCAGCCCATCTATCTTTACCAGTTTCTCGAGGTTATCAAGAAGAGCGCGGACAAGGCCCTTCAGTTCAGCGTCCTGAGGGATGGCGAGACACTGACCTTGCCGATCACCCCTCGCTTGAAAGGGGGTGTCGGCTGGATAGGCGTCTCTCCGGACGCTAAATCGATCCTTAAGAAGTACGGCTTCTTCGCGGCCATCGGCCAATCGTTCAAGGAGAACCAGCGGAACGTCTTCCTGATCATCCGGTTCATCAAGGACCTGTTCACGGGCGAGGCTTCGACGCGCCAGCTCGGCGGCCCTCTCGAGATCGCCAACTTCTCCTATATGGCCTTCCGCATGGGCTGGATGGCCCTCCTCGGCTGGATCGCCGTCATCAGCCTCCAGCTCGGGGTTCTGAACCTCTTCCCCATCCCGGTCTTCGACGGCGGCCAGATATTCGTCCTCATCGTCGAAGGGATCGTCCGCCGCGACCTCGGTCCCAAAGCACGGCAGATCTGGATGCAGATCGGCTTCGTCATATTCGTCGTGCTGATCGTTTTCGTCCTTCTCAACGATATCGTCAAGCGGTTGCCCAACGGCTGGAGCAGCCTCCTGCCTTTCTAGGCGGAAGGGGGTACGGATGTTCCCGCGCCGGAAGACTCGTTCCATTGCGGTGGGCGGCGTAATGGTTGGCGGCGGCGCCCCGGTCGTCGTCCAGTCGATGACCAAGACGGATACCCGCGACGTCCGGGCGACCGTCGCCGAGGTCCGCCGATTGGAGAGAGCGGGAGCCGAGATCGTCCGTCTGGCCGTCCCGGACCGGGCGGCCGCTCGGGCCCTCCGGGACATTCGAAAAAAGGCCCGCGTCCCGCTCATCGCCGACATCCATTTCGACCATAGGCTGGCTCTGGCCGCGCTCGACGCGGGCGTCGACGGCCTGCGCATCAACCCCGGTAACATCGGCTCGCGGGAAAAGGTCCGGGAAGTCGTCCGGGCGGCCGCGGAGAGGGGAGCCCCCATCCGGATCGGCGTCAACTCGGGCTCTCTCGAAAAGGACATCCTGGCCCGGGCGGGAGGAGTGACGGCTGCGGCCATGGTCGAGAGCGCCCTGCGCCACGTCCGGATGCTCGAGGACCTCGATTTCCGGTTGATCAAGATCTCCCTCAAGGCCTCCGACATCCCCCGGACCCTCGAAGCCTACCGGCTCCTGGCGGCCCGTGTGGACTACCCCTTCCATGCGGGGATCACCGAGGCCGGGCGACTTCTCGCCGGCAGCGTCAAGTCGGCGGCCGGGCTCGGCCTTCTCCTGGCCGAGGGCCTGGCCGATACGGTCCGCGTGTCCCTGACGGCTCCTCCCGAGAAGGAAG
>CAZZCH010000120.1:0-7586 GCA_964652895.1 uncultured Eubacteriales bacterium | reverse complement strand
CGACAGTTCCGCCTGCACCGTCCTGGCCCACCGCGCCCTCGGCTCCCAGCTCAAATCGGTTTTTATCGACAACGGGCTGATGCGCGCTGGAGAGCCCCAGGAGATCGTCAAGGTCTTCGCCGGTCTGGGCATCGCCGTCGATATCGCCGACAAGAAGAAGGAAACCTTCGCCGCCCTCAAGGGCAAGTCCGACCCCGAGGAGAAGCGCAAGGCTTTCCGCTACGCCTTCTACAGCTCCTTCGGTAAGGAGGTCCTCAAGAGCAAGGCCCGCTACCTTATCCAGGGCACGATCGCGGCCGACATCATCGAAACGCAGAAAGGCGTCAAGACCCAGCACAACATCCTCGAGCAGATCGGCATTGATCCCGAGAAGGGGTTCGGCTTCAAGGTCGTCGAGCCCATCAAGGAGCTCTTCAAGCATGACGTCCGCCTCGTGGCCAAGGAGTTGGGCCTGCCCGAGTCGATCTACAACCGCATGCCCTTCCCCGGCCCGGCGCTGGCGACACGGATCATCGGCGAGGTGACCCGCGAGCGCGTCGACCTCGTCCGGGCGGCCACGGCCATCGTCGAACAGGAAGTCGCGGCCCACAAGCCCTTCCAGGCCTTCGCCGTCCTCCTCGAGGATAAGGGGACGGGCATCGTCGCGGGCAAGCGGTCCTTCGGTCACATCGTCATCGTCCGTTCCGTCGAGAGCAGGGACGCCATGACCGCCGAGCCCTCGCCCTTGCCTTGGGGTGTCCTCATGAAGATCTCGATGAGGATCACGACCGAACTGCCCGAGGTCACCCGCGTAGCCTACGAGCTGACGCCCAAGCCGCCGGCCACCATCGAATACATCTGATCAATCCGCCATTCACGGAGGGAGCCATGCCGTATACGGGGAAGAAAAAGCCCGGCGCGCCCACTCTCGGCGTCTTCGTCCCTTGCGACCCGCGCATCGACGAGGAATCGAGGACCCGGGCTTTCAATATCGGACAAATGACGGCCGCCCTGCTGGCCAAGCGCCTGCGTCTTCCCGACGGCAGCGCGCCCAATATCTTCACCTGCTCGCGCGTCGTCGACAGCGAGCGCACGGCCGATGCCGGGGCCCAGGAGATGAAAGAAGCGGGCGTCGGCGGCATCCTCATCGTCCCCGACACCTGGTTCTTCCCGGGTAAAACGGCCATGGCCCTGACCGCGCATTTCGCCCCGAGCCTGCCCCTCGCCTGTGTCGGCGGCAACAACGCCCCCAAGCCCGGCGTCGTCGGAATCGACGCCCTGGTCGGCGCCTATGCCCAGACGGGCCGGCTCTGCCCCATGGTCATAGGGACCATGCCCGAAACCGGTCTCGACCCGGAGTTCGACGCCAAGACGAAGGAAGAGGTCGTCGACCTGGCCTACGCCATGCTGACCCGCGTCGCCCTCCAGGGCAAGCGCTTCCTCGCCGTCGACACCGATTCCATGCAGATGGAGACCGCCCTCAACCACGTCCACGCCGCCCGGCGGTTCTTCGGCCTCGAAAGCACGCGCGAATCCATGAAGCTCTTCGCCGACATGCTCCACAAGAAAGGCGGCTACGACCCCGCCGAGCTCAAGGCCCTCCGCGACTGGGTCGTCAACGTCAAGTTCAAAGGCCGCATCTACACCGATTCCGAGGACATCAAGAAGTTCGGCCGGGCCGTCCTGACCGGCAAGGATGTCAAGGCGCCGGCCCTTTCGGCGGCCGACAAGGCCAAGCTCGACGAAGGCCTGGCCCTCTACCTCATCATCCGGGACTACATGCGCGACGTCAACGCCGTCGGCGGCGGCTGGACGAGCCAGCTCGCCTGGGGATCGGACCGCCGCGGCACCCCGCTCTCGACGGCCGACATCGCCGAGTCGCTCTTCAACTCGACCGAGGACCACACCGGAAAGAAGCCGGTCGTTCCGTTCGCCACCGAGAACGACATCCAGGCCCTGCTGACGATGATCGCCTACTGTTATCTCTCCGGCGGCAAGCCGACCCTTTTCATGGACTTCCGCAAGGTCTACGAGCCCTGGGAGATCGAGGCGAACGCCAGGGCCCTCGGCCTCGACCTCAAGAAATACAAGAACGAATCCTGGATGGAGCGGGGCTTCATCGATGGCGACAATTCGGGCTCCGGCTCGCTCGACTACGGCGAGAAATGGTTCCTGTTCAAAGCCATCGAATACTATTTCCCCGGCCTGGGCTTTTCGGTGAGCTACCTCTCGCCCAAGGGCATCACGGGTATCGCCGGGCGCGTCGCCTACTCCGACCTCGGCGGGATGTTCACCATGGTCCAGGACGAGGCCCAGAGCGTCGAGCTCCCCGCGCCGCTGGCCGAGCGGGTCTGCCACGCCTCCGACTACACCTGGCCGCACACGTTCCTGACCTTCGACCACGTCCCGGCAAGCCAGGCCAAGATGGGCATGCCGGCCAATCACCTCCACATGGTGACGGGCATGCCGCGGCGGCGCTGGCAGCATTTCTCGGACTACGCCAACATCCTCAACTACCGCTGGGAGAACGCCCCCGAATATACCGAGGGACTGGACCGGCCCCTGCCAATGCTCTATCGCATCAACGGGGGAGAGACGGTCGCGAAGATGCTCCTGGCGGGCCGTTGAAAGCCGGATCCATGACCTCGAGAGAGCGTGTCCGCGCGGCTCTCGATCACCAAGTGGGAGACCTCATCGATGCCGCCTGCGAGTTCGGGTGAAACCTCTTCGCGGCGTCTCCCGGCGCCCCGCCTGCTGGGGCCCTTGCCTCTCGGGACAGGCCGTCCCCCTGCCGCCGACTACTTGACGGCCGAAAACCTCCTCAGGCCGGCCGGCCTCTTGGCCGAGAACATGCTCTGAAGCTGCTTGGAGAGCTGAGCGCTCGTCGTGATGTTCAACTCTTTCATCAGCGCCTGGATAAAGGGATCGCGGATGACGCCGCTCAGGAACTTGGTGGAGAAGATGTCATTGTTTACGGTGCATTTCGTGGCGTCAAATCCGGCGATCCGGTGCTGATTCCCACAGTCGTTGTGACTGCAGCCGCCGTTGAATCTCCCGCAGGTCTGTTCGACGCAATGATTATCATTGCAGGCGCTCATCAGGCCGCAATTCTGTTCATCGCAGTTCGAACCGCCCACTGCGAAGAAGAACTCACAACCCTGATTCCCCATCGGGTCCGTCCTCAAGCCGACCGGCAGCCGCCCGAATTCATTGGCGAAGACATCATGGTGATTGAAAAGAAGGCCTTTGAGGACCTTTGCATTCATGCTCGACGCTTTGATGCCGATGAGCTTGTCGGCTTGGACTTGGGTCAGGCTTGGCAGGGATTGGGTTTCCCCAGGGAAGAGCCGGCGGCTTCCGGCGCCGCCCAGACCGGCTGTCAGGGCGAGCATCTTGGCCAGTCGGCTCAACGCGTCCCTCCTCTTCATCCCTTCATTTGTCATTCTCTTTCGTCCTCCTTTTGGCGTTGGGTCTATGCGGATCGGGGGGCCTCTTCAACCGATCGGGCGGCTCTTGCTTGGGTATCGATTCCAAGCCATCCCAGAACTCCCGGATGATCTCGGTCTCCTGTTGCACCTTCCGCAGATAGTAATAGAAAACGAGGCATTCCTCGGGGTGGTATTTCCAGTCGAGGCAGTGAGGCCTCCCTGTCAGGTGATGAAGATAGGGGCACCCCCCCATGCAAATCGGCAGGGCGAGACAGTCCCGGCAATCGTGTTCGAAAACATCCCGCCCACGCCATCTCCCGGCATTCTCCCTCATCTTCTCCGTCTCGGGACGAATGAGATGCCCGACCTCGGCCTCGGGATTCGCGACATCGTTCCAGCATTTTACCAATCCGCCGCCGGGCCTGACGGCATAGGCCTGGGGCCTTTCCGCCATGCAGAAGACGCTCTTGCCCCGGGGCGTCGGGTAGGAGATGAATCCGCGCTGGGTCATCTCCAGGGCGTTCTCAAGCTCGAGGAGCGAGAAGTCCTCGTCTTTCAGACAGAGACTTGCGACATCCTGGCAGACATTCGTGTAGGGATAGGTATGTCCGAGGTAGAAGCCCACGCGCTCCTTCAATCCCTCGGCTTCGAGAACATCGAGGAGATCGGGGATCCGGTCTCTGTTCTCGTCGTCGACGTTCATCCGGACCTGGATCTTGAGATGGGCCACCGCGCGCGAGAGGTTGGCGAGGATCTTTTTGAACGTCGGCTCGCCCCCCGTGAGGGGGCGGCGGCGGTCGTGGATCTCCGCGGGGCCGTCGACGGTCACCTGGGCATCGATAACGCCGCATCGGGCCAGCCGCTCCGGGACGCCGTCCTCGAGAAGGTAGCCGTTGGTGATGATGCTGGCGCCGTATTGCGTCGAATGCGAGCCGCAAAGCTCTTGGAGTCTTGAGGAAAGCCGTTCGATGATGTCCATCCGGAGGAGCGGTTCGCCGCCGAACCAAGTGACATGGAGGCTCTTTTTCGCCGTGAGGTTGTCCTCGACGTAGCGGACGATGGCTTCTTCGACGTCGGCGGTCATGGATTCCGGGGCCTGGGATTGGTAGCAGTATCGGCAGCGGAAATTGCAGGCCAGGGTGGGGACGATGGTCAGGCTCAGGCTGTCACTTTGCGCGCGGGCCTGGGCGTTCTGGAGCTTCAGGAACTGCCTCTCATCTGCGCCTTCGGCGACGAGGAAGCCGTGATCCGTGAATATCTTCCTGAGCTTCTTGGCTCCCTTCTCCTTGGTAATTTTGCCGGGATCTGCGAGGATTTTCCGGCCGAGACGCGCCTCGGGCGGCTTGAGGGCCACGAGTGAGAGCGTGAAGAAGTTGAAGAAGAGGCTGACGTTGTCGTTGAGATCAAGGATCAGATTGTAGCGGGATGCCTTCACGCCGTCGCCCTTCGCCTTCCTCCCGGCCCGGAGCTATTAACGCAGCCCCGTCCTTCTCTGGCTGACCATCTCGGTGATCCTGACGGACAGGTCCCTGGTGCTGGTAACGTTGAATTCCTTGAAGAGGGCCTGCACGAACGGGTCCGTCCGGATCCGGTCTAGGACTTGGGTGGCGAAGAGGTTTGAATTGCCGGGCACTGTCTGTTTCCCGCAGGTCTGCTTTCCACAGTTGTTATTGTCCGGACAAAAAAGTTCGGGGCAGTCCTGCACGCCGCATTTGTTATCGTCACATTCACGGCCCGGGCTCGATTCGCTGCCGAAATTGACGAAGAACGAACACGTGGAACCATTGAGATTCCCGACTCCGAAAATCGCCCCGCGGCCGAATTCGTTGACGAACACGTCCTCTCTGGCGATGACCATGACCTTCAAGAACTTGCCCTCGGGGGTCCGGGGTTTGATGGCGGCCAGTTTGTCGAGATCGAGCTTGACCGTCGGATTCACTTTTCGGATCTGGCCAGCCAAGCGTTCGATCTCCCTGGGGCCTAATCCCATGGCTGCGGCCGTGAACATGGCCAGTTTGGCCGAGGCTTCGCGACGGGTCATCCGTTTCGGGGCCATTATTCCTCCTTCGTCAGGGTTGTCGACCCGATTATATTTGTTCGAGTCGGGAGGGTCAAGGGCGCTTTTCCGTGCGCCCGGCTAGAAGAACGGTTCCTCGTCGATCTTCTTGCCGGCGAGGACGTCGAGGAAGCGGCCGATCGAGAGCGGCGTGCTGCCCTCGTGGTGGTTGTTCAGATTGAGGCAGGGGAGGTTGTCTGTCCCTCTTGAATTGACTCCTTGGAACGATTCTGCTATTTTTATTACCCCATTACGGCGCTATCGTCTAGGGGTCAGGACAGGTGGTTCTCAGCCATCAGACCGGGGTTCGAATCCCCGTAGCGCTGCCATGACCCTCCCGTTCTAACCCGTTCCCCGAGAAGGAACAGGATGTCGAAGGGAGGCCGCCAAAACACGTGGAGGTCGCCGCCCCTGATGACGGCTTTGTCAATGAGGGCGCTGAGGATGGCCGCTTTGCCGTCGTGGTCGGCCGCCTGGTAGATCTTCTGGAAACCTCCAAGCAAATCGATAATGGTCGATCCCTCGTCCTTGTATTTCGAGTTGATCCGGTCCAGTTTTTCGATGTCGGCCTGGATTGCCCGCTTGTCCTGGTCTATGGCTTCCTTCCGCTTGATGTAGTCCTCTTTCGAAATGGTTCCGTCCAAACGATCCTGGTAGATCAACTCCAGATGATTCGTCTTCCGCGTAAATTCGGCCTGAAGTCTCCTCAGTTCCCTTTTGTCCCCGTCTTGCTGCCTGGCATGGGATTCCTTCAGCCGGGCCTTGATCTTGTCGGCGATCTCTTTGTCAATGTAGAGTTGGCCCATTGCCTCGGCGAACATCGAGTCGATTTTCGCTTCGGTGAAGCGTCCCAACTGACACTTGCGGTTTTTCGAACGGGTGCATTTGTAATAGACGTAACGACCGCTTTTGTGGCCGCCCGTCTGTTCTTCAGCCGTAATGTGCGAACGGCAATATCCGCACTGAAGGAACGGCCTGAAAAGGAAGGCCTTCTTAGCGGCCGGCTTCGAATAACTGCAGTTCGCCCGGAGGCGTTCGTGGACTCTGGTGAAAAGTTCCACAGAGACCAGCGGCTTGTGCGTTCCCTTGAACGTCTGTTTGTCCCACCGCACTTCGCCACAGTAAAAAGGATTATTCAGGATGACTTCGAGGCCGTGGATGCTTATCGGCGCATTCGGACTTGTCGACGTCGATTTTTGACGGAAACCCTTGCGGTTGAGGACGTCTCTCAGCGTCGCCAGCGATTGGCCGCCTTTGACGTAGAGGTCGAAGGCGAGCCTCACCAGCGGGCCTTTGATCGGATCGATGGCGATTGTCCTCCGCTGGCCCAATGGATCGGCGGGATCGGGGACGTTCATATAACCGACAGGGCAACGTGACGGGAGAATCCCGCGCCTGGCCTTTTCCAGCATCCCCATTTTCGTCCGCTCGCCCCTCTGCATGTTGTCGAGATAGGCGATGTTGCCGAAAAGGAGGAAGGTGAATTTGTCAGAAGGGGAGGAGGCCTTGCTGATGATCTTCCCCTGGTTGACGACGAATACTTTCAGGCCCTTCTCAATCAGCGCGTGAAGTGCTTGGAGATCTTCGGGATTCCTCGTCAAACGGTCGATGGCCAGGGTGACGAGAATGTCCGGCTTTTCTTCTTCGATAAAAGCGATGAGCTCCTTGAACTGTTTCCTGGCCGATGATACCTTGGCGCTCTCGGCGGCCTGGAATGTCCTGACGATCTCGATGGACTTCTTTTCAGCCGCTTCCCTCAGTTCCCTGAGTTGGGCGTCGGGAGAGTAGCCCTTGGCCTGTTCGACTGATGAAACGCGGACCCAGAGCACACCCTTCATTTCTTTTTAGCCTTCTTGAGGGCCTTCACCAGATCGGCCAAGTTGTCGAGAGGGGCGGGCTCGTTCAGCAGATCTTCAAGGTCCCGTTTGGACTCCTTGACGATCTCCTCCCTGTCCTTCTCGTCATCCGGGGCCTTGACGTTAGCTTTCGATTTTTTCACACTAATATTTTACTGTGCGCGGGCCACGACGTACACATAATTATTTTGGCTTGCTATTGGCTACTCGCGCTTTAAAGTACCGCCGCAAATCCCCGGACGTAAGTCCGTGGATGGAGTGGGTTCC
>CAZZCH010000119.1:0-7737 GCA_964652895.1 uncultured Eubacteriales bacterium | reverse complement strand
TTCCTCTCAATTTTGGCACCGTCATGAATGTTTATGAATAGGTCAGGCTAGCTCGGCCCGAGATCGACCAGCAAGCGGGCGGAGAAAGGCGCGAAAAAAGGGGAAGGGGCGAGCGATACCTTAATCGGGTTTCTTCGGAACCTCAGTCACTGTGACATTATCGGATACCTGCTCCTGGGAGGCAATGCCGCCAAGGTGAAGCTTTGCGTCCCAGATTTTGGGGATACCTTTTTGGCCGGGGTGAGGTTTTATGTTCGGGTTGTTAATCGCCATTTGAAGGTAGTCAAGAATGGATTTAAGGTCTCGTGTAGATTTGACGTAGAAGAACGTCGTCACAACGATGGCCCCGATGGAAACGACGAGTGCAAGGACCGAGAGGATAAACACAGGGTCTTTCCACATGGCTCCCTCCATCTATTTATAGCCTTATGATGTGTCGTAGTAATAGAAAGGTCAACGGCCTATACCAATCCCCAGCTCTGCCCGAGAACGGCTAGTGGAGGCGCGGGGATAGCTGTGCCGTGGGCTTTGGACTATAATCTTACTAAGGTTTGCCAGTGAGTCATTCGATAGGGGAGATTCACTGAGATTCTGTTTGGAGGGAACCGTGGCATCAGATTGTAGAGCGCATCTGATAGTTTTTGCTATCATTGTTAATTTTTCGGCAATATCCGCTCTCACCTGCCCCCAACAGACTGAAGCCATAGATTATCGCATAAAACCGATTAAAGCCGTCTACCCGGTTTATCCAAATCATTTAAAGGAAGAGGGTATCGCGGGAGTGGTCACTATTCAGGTCCTCATCAATGAGAGGGGCGAGGTCGAGCTGCCGTTTTCCCCTATCATCGTACGTCAGTTGCACCCAGAGCTTGACAAACTGGCACTCGCAGCTGTTAAGCAATGGAAATATGAGCCTGTTTTACTTCAGGGGAAGCCAATCCACTTTCCGACATATATCACGATTATCTTTGATCCGGGAGAGCCACCAGAAGTGCAAGAATCCTCCCCACAAGGACCCATGAGCTCAGAATTGACGGTCCTCCTTGATCGATGCTGGGAGTATTCCCGCAAGATAAATGACGTCGCTCACTTTTACCTTTGCCGGGAAAGGGTATCCGAAACCATAAGAAACGTGGTTTTGAGCGGTCCAAGTTACGCATGGTCAACCAACGCCCATCTCTATACTTCTGCCAGCTCCGATATTCCAGAACTCAGAAGCTCAAGCAGAAATAGTTACATAAACGACTACCAAGTCACCAGTCGGGACAGCTTAGTCACCGAACAGCGGACATCAATCAAGTCGGGCGCGGACGAACGGGATTCTTTGTTCGGCGAGAAACCTCTTTTTTTCCCGATCCCCATAACGATCCCAAGCCGGCTAGTCGCTCCGGGTTTCAGATCAGAGTTTTCTTTTTCTCTCGGAAACGAGGATAAAGTTCTGGGAAGAAATTGCGTTATCATCGAGATCAAAGCGCGAAAAGGGCGAGGGACGCAAATTAGGCAGGGGGCGGTCTGGATCGAAAAGGGGACCAATCGGGTTGTGAAAGCCAAAATCGAATTCAGCTCCTACGCCATAGACGAACGAATTCTTGCTGAATGCAAACAATTCTATCTGACTCCTCATATGAACGTGACGTATGAGTACGGTTTCGAGAAAAAGGGCATCCTGTTTCCAAGCCGATCAGAAATCAGCCTGGATTACACCGGATTGGGAATGACCAATAAAAGGGAGACAAAAGAAAAACTTAACATTCAATACGATCATTATCGCTTCTTCACTGTGGAGACAAATTACAAGATCATCAAATGAGGCGCTGAGGGGCCAGAGGCCCGAAGAAAGCATGACCCCGATGGTCGTAGGGACGCCGGTCAGAGCGGTGATCGCGCCTCGTAGAGATAGACGTTTGATGTGTAGACAATAGAATTGTTCTCCAATGACCTTTATGCTCTGGCGCGCTCTTTTGCTATTGTTCATGTAGACGGGAAAGCTATCAAAGGCCAAGTTGATCAGCATCGGAACTGCTCGGCGGCCAAGCCGAATAAAGGGGCAGAGGTGAACCGCCATCCCGACTTTGGGCCACGCTCGAGACGAAGCACTTTAGGCTTGACGATAAAGTTCTTCATTTCAAGTGGGACAAAGACAGATTGTATGCGTTCAGAGGCACACTGTTTATCGGTAATCAGGGCCTACTGTATGAGATGAGCCAGGCAGGATTAGCTAAAGAAGTCTATGGAACCTCAGAAGAAACGGGATGGACTTATTCATTCCCCTTTTTTGATAACGCTCTGATCTTGTTTTCATCGCCGCCCAACGCGAGATACTTTTTGAAATATTCCCGGGCCTTGTCCAGATCGTTCCGTGCCCTGTAGAGCTTTCCGATTTCGAGATACGGTGCAAGCCCCTCCCGATTAAAGGCGATCGCTTTCTCGAGATATTCGATCGCCTGCGAAGTCTTCCCTTGTCGCGCATAGAGGAGCCCCAGGTACTCGCAGCACGGCGCCGACACCGGCTCGACCTTGACCGTGAGGGAATGATCGAGTGCGCCTGCGGTAGCCATGGTTGGAGCTCTGGCCGCAGGCGCGACTTTCTCCAGGCGAAGGGCCTCCAACCAATTCTTCTCAGCGTTCGCGTCATCCCCCTGCCCGTGGAAGGCGCAGGCCATGTTGAAAAAGCCCAGCGGATCGTGAGTGTCCAGATGGACCGCGCTTTCGTAGGAACGGGCGGCGTTCTCGAAATCCCCGACCTTGAAATAGACGTTTCCCATCAGATCATACGCGTCCCGGTAGTCGGGCTTCAGCCTCAGGGCCTTCACGCCGCATGCGAGCGCCTCGGCGAGGAGGCCCTGGTTGTTGTCGAGCTGGCCTAGGTTATAATAGATCGATGGAGATCCTTTATAAATTTCCGTAAACATCCGAAGATGACGAGCCGCATCCGTCAGCAGGCCCCTCTCGATGAAGTTCACAGCGTAGGTCTGGGCCACCGAGACGGCGTCTTCCGGCCGGCCCTCCAGAACATAGATAAAGCGTGGTCCCCGGGCCTTCAGGAAATCCCGGGAAAATGTTGCCGCGGTCGATCCGTCGGCAAGTCTCCTGCGCGCATGCGACTGCTCGAGCAGGTAACGGGCCTGAAAATCCTGCGGAGCCAGCTTGATAACTTTCGTTAGCGTCCGAGCGGCCTTTTCGAACTCGGCGCGCTGCAAGTCGTGGATCGCCAAATCCATGAGGATGTCCGACCTGAAAGGTTCTGCGGCTAAGGCCTCCTCAAGCGAAGCCCGGCATTCGTCCCGCCGGCCAACCTGAGCTAGGTTGATGGCCTTGAGCACAAGGGCATCAGCGGATATCTCGGAGCCCGCGCGCGTGCCGTCTTGCGGTGCCGAGGACTCTCCCGCGGTGGCCGAGGAGCCCGCTCTCCTCGGTCCGGTCGAAAAACTCTCGCCCCGCCGGTCACACAGTTTCAGGGCCTCTTCCCAATTTTCCGATTCTATCTCCGCGTTAATCGCCTGAAGCCAGCAATCCGTAGGGTCATAGCCAAGGGCCTGAGCGCGGAGCAGCCAGGATCTAGCGGTCCGGGAATTCTGCTTCTTACTCGCTTCCAAACCCAGGAGGTAGGCGGGAAGGCCTGCATTGGGAAATAGGTCTCGGAGTATGGCATCGACTTTCTTCCGGTTGGACATATTCAGGATTTTATCTAACTTCGCCTGGACTGCTCGAGCGGTTATTCCGGCGTTGTCGGGCTGCCCGGCGGCATGCTGAATGAAGCAGAGGAGAATGAGCGGTTTGAGATCGTCCGGAAACAATTCATGCTCCCGATTGAGGGCGCCTACGGCTTCCTCGTACTTATTCAACCGGAAGTAGGCGTAGGCCTGCTTGACGCGCAGTCCGCACTCCATCGGATGCTTCTGAAGGGCTTGCTCAAACAGCGAGATCGCTTCGTCGTAAAGCATGAAATCCATGCAGACCAAAGCTCGTGTGATTTGCTGGTCCTCGGCTTTCAATGGCGGAGGAACCATGAACGCAGGGAGGATGGCCATGGACAAAATCAATAGTTGTACACGTGCGGCAATGCGAAAAGACATATATCTCACCCCTTTCTTGGCGTGCGGAATGAGGAATGCAAGCTCATGAGTTTGGAAATCCAATTTGGTCTTTTGTCGCTTAGCGGCCTCTACGTAAGTTAAAAGGCCGCGCACACATTCTCTGAGCGTCATGGATATACTTGAATTCGCCGCCTAATAGAGGTGACCTCTCACTGCTTGACAAATAAATTGGACGTCGTTTCGGCTACCGTGTTGGTCAATGGATTTTCGACCAGGATACGGAGAATGTACGAGCCGGCCGCGAGCCCGGCGGGCGCCCGGAATTCGAGGATAAGGAACAGAATTTCATCTCGCTTGACGCTGTCGATAAGGCTGACCTTGAGGGGCGTCGCTTGTTCGCCGCCGGCGCTCTCGAGCCGGGCCCGGACCTGGAAGTTCTGCGCCGCATCCTCAGTCCGCTCACACCTCAGCACGGCCCGGAATGACTCGCTCTCCGCCTCCAACTCTCCCTGCAGGGGGCTATATTGCCGGGTGGGGAAGAGAAACGCCTGGGAGAGCGAGAAGGCCTGCCCGCCCTTATTTGTCGCGTCGTCGGTGAAATTGACATATTGGGTCGAGCGGTATGGGCCGATGAAGAGCGGAGGAAAGAGCTTCAGGGCCGCGTTCGAGGCTTCGGGCACCTCGACCGCGCAGGCGCCGACCGCCGACTTGCCAGTTTCGAGGTTCCTGACGACGACCCGGGCCTCGTAACGCCCCGGCGCGAGGGCCGCGGCGGAATATTGGCAGAGGGTCTCGGCCGAGAACGTGGTCCAATCGACTTCTGCGCGCCGGCCGGCGACGATGCTCTTGTCCGAGGCCAAAACGAGGCTGATGACCTCCGTCTTTTTCCCGACGTCCTCACGCATCGTCTTGACGGGAATCAGGGACATGAGGAGCGTGTTGGTCCCCGTCTTGTCCGAAAACGGCAGGGCCGTCAGGGGGAAGCTTGTCGGCTGTCCGAAATAGGGATCCTCACCGAGGGCGATGTCGATGAGATGGAGGGATTTTTCCATGGCCGAAAGCTTATTGAACCGCGCCGGATTGAAATAGCCCTTCTGGCCGAAGGTCTTATATCCCTTGCGCGTGACCTCGACTTTGATGTCGTGGAACTTGCCGTCCCAGGAGGGGCCGATCGAGTAGCCGAGGACGTAATAGTTGCTGGTGACGTTCCGGATGCTCCGGGCGTTCTCGGCGTAATGATCGACGGCGTCATAGTATCTGCCGCCGGTGATGTTGGAGAGATAACTTAGCCCGGCGTTCGCGGATAATGTTTTTTCCATTCCTCCCGCCGTGTTGACCACGAAGACCGGACAGTTGGCCGAAGCCAGCTCATTGGCCATCGACCGGAAGCGCACCGCGTCCGGGTCAGACGGGCTGTCCAGGATGTGCCTGAATGCTTTGGAAAAGAGGATGATATTTTTTTGTCCGTCGACCTGCCGAAGCGCCTTGGCCAGCTCGGTGAGGCGGATGATGAAGTCCCGGCGGACATAGGCGCGCCGGTTGCTGCCGCTGTCGAAGTCCTTGAAAAGAGAGAACACGCCGTCAAGCGTCGGATGCTCCGGATTGGCCAGCTCGTGTTCGCTGAAGGATTCGACGGCCAGACCGCCCAGCGACTGGCCGGGAACGCTCCTGATTTTATTTATCGCCTCGCGGATCTTCCCATGATCCGACGTGAAATATTCGTGGACGGTAAGTCCGGACGTCGGAGAGCAGGAGAAGAGGGCGACCTCGTCGCCGGGCTGGACGTTATGGTCCAGGAACTCGAGGGCCGACTTTCGGGATTTGTTGATGCCCTCCAGGTCGTTGCTGTCGTTGTCGAAGAGGAGAATGTACTTGCGCTTCATGAGAGGCGCGGCGGGCGCCGGCCGCGGCGCGGCCTTGGAGACAGCCGGCCGCGCGGCAACTGTTTCCGGCATCTGGACGAAGTGCTTTTCGAAAGCCGTGATCTTCTGGAGCTTCCCGTTGTCGTAAAGGACGAAATCGTCTTTCTCGAGGTCCGCTGCCGGATTGCCGTCGGGGTCCGCGACGAAGACCTGGATGAGCTTCAGGATCACGCTGACTTCGTATTGGAGAGGCTTCACTTGCTGCTGTTGCGTTTGGGCGGATACGGGAGGCTCAACGGTTAACACGCACGCTAGAATCGTGCTTATGAGGGCAGCAAAAATCCCCGGCCTTTTGACCTTCCCTCGACGCCAATTCATGTATTGGGCTCCCTTTATTATATTGGGCGCAAGGTGGACGATTGTCAATAAAATTAGGTGATTGCGCCACTTGCCCAAGACTCCCTGTTCCTGATGTGGGCAATGTGCCTGTGGCGTGACAAAACTGACCAAAAGCGCCGGAAAAGGGCTCATGAGGATGTTTCGAGCTAGCTGACCATACCCTCGGTGGTGGCCCGTCCTTGCGGCCCGCCACAGCCCTGCCGGCCACTCAATGGGCAAATCCTCCGATCGGCTCGGGCTAGGAGGTAGGGGAGCAGATCAGCTCCGCGAGATCCTGAAGGCGATCCGAGAACGGCTTGTTATTTAACCTTCCAGGTCACGGCGTAGCGCTTGACGTACTGGTTACCGTCCTCGTCTTGCTCTAGGGCGTAGTACTTGTCCTTGAGGATCGCTATCCCGTATGACTTGAGGGGAATGCGGCCGAGGAACCGCCCCTCTGCGTCGAAGATGTCGTTGATGTCCTTCCCGTCATCGGTCTTCTCCCATGTCCGCACGAGAAGATGCTCTAGGTCGGACATGAAGAATCCTTCATAGGCCGAGTGGTATTTGGAGAATTCATAGACGGTCCCCGATCCCGGGGGAACGGCCGCGAGTCTGTCCTTTTTCTCTGATTCTGTAATAGGGACGGGATCGTATTCGCGCACGATCTTCTTGAAGACCTTCCCATCAGATGGCGCCATGAATTGGACCTCGTAGGTCTCAGGGTAGCCATAGACCAAGTTATCGCTCTGATCAAGTAGAAAGCTAGGGATGGCCATGAAAGGGTTTTGCCTGTCAGTACCCGGGGCTGGCGACTGAGCCATGATAGAGATCATGGAGGCATCGGGGGAGAGTATTTTGATCACGTAGCTTGAGTCGTGGTCGCCGTGGACGAGATCGATAACGTAGATGTTGCCTCTCGAGTCGACCAGGCCGCGCAGCGCCATGGTGTCTTTGAGAGATTGTTGACGCAGAAACGTGCCGTCCGTTTTGAAATAGGACATTCGCCGGCTCAATTGGTGGACGGCCAGCTCTCCCGTAGTCCGGTTGAGCGAGAGCGTCATAGGCATGAGCAATTCCCCAGGCCCCTGGCCCTTTCGGCCGATCGTCAGCAGATACTTGCCGAAGGCGTCGAAGACCTTGATATGTGAATCCTTCTGGTCCAGGACATAGATCGCACCTTCATCGTCGACGGCAAAGGTCAGGATCCGGCCAAAGGCGTATTCGCCCTCGGCCTCGGGACCGCCGAGCGAGAGGTCCTCCTTGACCTCGAGGACGGGCGTCTCGGAGAGCGGGTTCTTGGGATTCTTGACGATGGTCACATCGCCTTCCTTGACGATCGTCCCCTGCCATTTCTCGCGATCGCATGCCGCGCCCACCGAGATGAGCGCGGTGATCAATAAGCCTTTAAAGTACCGCCGCAAATCCCCGGACGTAAGTCCGTGGATGGAGTGGGTTCC